>JANPJV010000117.1:0-24898 GCA_031425695.1 Rhodanobacteraceae bacterium
GCGTTGGAGTTGTATCCCGAGCCATGGCAATCGCAGCTCGGGGCAGCGATTTCGACGTGCGGCACGGATGGCACACCGTTTGAACAGGAGCTGATGATCGAGAGCGGCAAGGGCCGGCGCTTCTGGGCGCGCTGCAAGGCCGAGGCAGAATTTGACGCAAAGGGGAAGATCATCTTGGTGCGCGGGGCGTTCCAGGATATCTCGGAGGAAAAGGCTGCAGAACTGGAAATCACCCGCACCAACCGAGCGCTCAAAATGCTGAGCGCATGCAGTGAGGCGCTCATCCATGCCGTGAATGAAAGCGATCTGCTAAAGGTCATCTGCGAGATCGCGGTGGCCAGCGGCGGCTACCGGATGGCCTGGGTCGGTTTTGCGCAGGAGGATGCAAAGCGCACAATCCAGCCAATGGCGTACGCCGGTGAAGAGGCGGGCTACCTCTCTGAGGTCGCCATCTCGTGGGAGGAAAATACGCCCGACGGAAGCGGGCCAGCGGGCCGGACCATTCGCACCGGGCAGCCAAACATGTCTGAAGACATGGAGCAGGATGCCAGCTTCCACTGGCGCGATTTGGCCCGCCAGCGCGGGTATCGCTCAGTGATTTGTCTGCCGTTACGCAGCGGGGACCGCACCTTTGGGCTGTTGGGTCTCTATTCCGCCGAGGCCCTCCAAGCTGGCGCGGAAGAGCTCAAGCTGCTGCAGGAACTGGCCGACAATCTCGCCTTTGGTATTGGCCATCTGCGGGCTCAACAAGAGAGCGAACGGACCCACAGCGCCGTGACCAGGTTGGCTACCGCCGTCTCGGCAAGCAGCGGAACGGAGTTTTTCGAACAACTGGCTGAGAACATGGCCGGAGCATTGGGCGCCGCCGCAGGGTTTGTGGTGGAGATGCTGCCGGGCGAACCACCCGGCGCGCGGACCCTTGCCGCAATGGTGGATGGGAAGAGGATCGATAATTTTGCCTATTCCGTTCATGGGACTCCCTGCGTGGAACTGCTCGCGGACGACGAACACGTGGTTCCGGACCGAGTAACCGAGCTCTTTCCGAGAGCCTCCAATCTGGCCACCCTCGGCGCCGAGTCCTATGTCGGTCGGCGCCTGACCAATACCGCCGGTGAAAAGATCGGCCTGCTCTTCGTTCTGTTCCGCGAGCCGCTGAAAGAGACGGCATTCATCACGTCCACGCTGCGAATTTTCGCGGCAAGGGCCACCTCGGAGCTGGAACGTCAGAAGTCGGACAAAAAGTTGCGCGAACAAGCCGCGCTTCTGGATGCTGCCCACGATGCGATTCTTGTCAGAGACCTCGACGACCGCGTTCTCTATTGGAACAAGGGTGCCCAGCGGCTTTACGGCTGGGTGCCCAGTGAGGTGATCGGACGCAAGGCCAGCGACTTTCTCTACGGCGATTCGGCCGAATTGAGAGGCGCGCTGCAGGAGCTTCTCAAGAATGACCGGTGGGAAGGTGAATTGCACAATGTAGGCAAGGACGGAACTACCATCCTTGTTCAGGCCAGTTGGACCCTGCTGCGCGATTCTGATGGACGACCAACGTCCGTGCTGGCCATCAACTCGGATCTTACGGAAAAGAAGAAACTGGAGGCTCAGTTCCTGAGAGCTCAGCGGATGGAGAGCATCGGCACCCTCGCCGGTGGCATCGCGCACGATCTCAACAATGTGCTGGCTCCAATCCTGATGTCGGTGGAACTGCTGAAACTCACCTGTCAGAGCGAAGAGGACAAGGAACTGCTTGAGACCTTGTTGAGCAGCGCGCAGCGTGGCGCGGATCTAGTCGCGCAAGTGCTGAGTTTTGCGCGCGGAATGGGGGGGCAGCGTATTACGGTTAACGTCGGACAACTGATTCAGGAAATCGCCAGAGTCATGCGGGAAACGTTTCCCAAGAACCTGAAAATTGACCCCAAGCCTTCAGCGAATATCTGGAGCGTGCTCGGCGACCCGACTCAAATTCATCAAGTGATCTTGAATCTCTGTGTCAATGCCAGGGATGCCATGCCAACTGGCGGCACACTCACGATGGGTGCGGAAAGTATCGTGGTTGACGACACGTTTGCATCCATGAACCTGAACGCAAGTCCTGGCCCATATGTTGTCATCAAGGTGGAGGATTCCGGGACTGGCATCCCACCGGAGTTGGTAGAGCGTGTCTTCGAGCCGTTCTTCACGACCAAGGAAACCGGCCAAGGCACTGGCCTTGGGCTGTCCACGACGGCGGCCATCGTGAAGAGCCACGGCGGGTTTATCAACCTCTATAGCGAGGTTGGCAAGGGCACCAAATTCAAGATCTATTTCCCGGCGGATGCGTCAAAACAAGCGTTCGAAGAGCAGTCCGTAGAGCAGACCCGGCTGCCTCGTGGCAAGGGCGAGTTGGTACTCGTGGTGGACGACGAGGAGAGTATCCGCAGCGTCGCGAAGAGTACTCTGGAGAGATTCGGTTACGCGGTCATGCTCGCCTCGCACGGAGCGGAAGGAATCGCCATCTATGCCCAGAATCAAAGTGCGATTGCGGTCGTCTTGACTGATATGGCCATGCCAATCATGGACGGACCCACCATGATCATCGCACTCAAGTCTATAAACCCAAAGGTTCGCATCATCGGATCCAGTGGACTCAGTTCAAATGGCGCAACCGGAAAGGCAGTTGCTGGCGTCAAGCACTTCATTCCCAAGCCGTACACGGCGGAAGCAATGCTGAAGGCCATCCGCGCAAGTTTAGACCGTGATTAGCAGCGTGCTACGAAAGTGCTTTCCTACACTTTTGCAAATCGCGAGTCCGGCACGTGCCCGGACTCGCTCCCGTCAAATAATTAACTTGCGTGATAAGTTTGCCTGATTTGCGTCGAACTCGGCTGAGCGCGGCGAAGATGGGTTTGCTCGCCTCTCCGTGCTTTTCTGGGAGCGGGGTCTGGGGAAGATGGCTGCCTTCGTTGCGGCAAGGAGCGAAGTGCCCCTCTCCCCCAACCCCTCTCCCGCAAAGAGCGCTGGAGAGGGGAGCTCCAAGTGAGGTGCTTTGCAACACACTGCTAGCGGGACTTGGAAGCGCGTTCAAGAGCGGTGGGGCTGAATCGCACCCAGCGAAAATGCCACAGCGTAACCAATTTGAGACTGGCGCTGACGGTCGCCAGCAGCACCAGTGGCCAGCCTTCGTCTATTTTCATGGTGAGACCAAATGCCACTGTGGTCAGAGCTGAAATCAGCACGCACTGATGGAAACGCAGGGACACGGCGCCCGTGCGCCCAGCTCGACGGATCAACAGAATTTGATGCGTATAGCCCTGGGCCAACACGAGGGTCGCTGCGATCACGATTGCCTTTGCGACCGCGGTGCTGTTGGTTCGCCATTCCCCGAAACCCACGGCCAGGGGAGCCACGACCATTAGCAGAACTGACGCCCAGAAAACGACTGTCGCCCACTTGGTTTGACGGTCGACCCTGAGTTGATTCAACAAGGCGGCGGCAAACAGCGCGGACAGAAAGCGTGGCCAAGCAAGATAGTGGTTGACCGGGTTAAGACTGATTGCGTAGAGAAAAAATGCGAAAACTGCAAGGAACAGGCTGGCGATCTGGTTGAGCGATAAAACCGCCGTAGGAAGCTCTCATGGTAAGTCGCCGGCCAAGCGGTTGGCCCGGCGATGCATTACATGGCGCAGTTGATGAAGTTCGCCGAGCACAGTCAGCAATGACGCGAACGCCATAGTCAATCCTGTGACGTGATGTGCGATCAACCCTTCATCCGCTTTGCGGCTCCGGTGACCGCGTCTGGGATCCGCAATGCCACGCGTTCACTCTACGCCGGCCCTGGCGCTGGCGGCAGTCTCTTTGTTGTGGATCAGCCCAGCCCCAGCATTTATCGAACAATAACAGCATCCGCTTACTGGATTTTGGCCGATCGCGCAGTGCGATAGGTCCGAAACGCATCGCGAATATGCTCTCTCAAAAGCTCATCATTCCATGGCTTCACAACAAGTTTGTAAACGGCGCCGCGATTAACTGCCTCGGTGAGCAAGGCGACATCGGTGAAGCCTGAAAAAATAATCCTCAGGGCGTCGGGGTATAACTGCCTGACAGTATTTAGGAAAGCGGTGCCCGTCATGCCTGGCATGCGCTGGTCAGAGATAATGACTTGCACGTCATTTAACGCAAGCAATTCCAACCCTTCGTCGCCGCTGGCGGCGCACAGTATCCTATAACCATCCGGGCGTAACAGGCGTGTCAATGCGGCCCGAATTCCATGCTCGTCGTCAACGATCAACAGTGTTTGCTGACCGGCCGGCGTTGGCGCAGGAAGGGGCATGCGAGTGCCGCTTCGGAGCAGCATTTCGAATGCACTCGCGTCGACCGCGGGTGAAAAATAATGACCCTGCATTTCGTCGCAGTCGCGAGCGCGCAGGTATTTGAACTGCCCCTCAGTTTCGACGCCTTCGGCGACCACTTTAAGGCCCAGACTGTGGGCCATGGCGATGATCGCTGATGCAATGGCAGCATCTCCGGTATTAATCGTAATGTCGGTGACAAAGCTACGGTCAATTTTGACCGAGTCGAAGGGAAATGTTCTCAAGTGCGCAAGTGAGGAATATCCGGTGCCGAAATCGTCAAGGGCAAGTCCCGCGCCCATTTTTCGGAGTGCCTCTAGCGTCTCGGTTGCCGCAATCGGGTTGTTAACGACTGCACTTTCAGTCAACTCCAGATCGAGGTATCTGGCTTCAAGCGCGTAGGTTGTCAGCGCATCTCGAAGCGTTTTTAGTAGCTTCCCGTTCTCAAGCTGCAGCGCAGATATGTTTACGGCTACCGGGACGATGGGCACGTGAGATGCCCGCCATGCTGCTTGCTGCGCGCAAACAGCCTCGAGGACCCAGGCCCCTAAAGGCACGATCAGCCCACTATCCTCCGTCGCGCGGATGAAATCTAATGGGGGGGTTAATCCGCGCTGGGGGTGTTGCCAACGGATCAGCGCTTCAGCACCGATCAGCTCGCCGCTCACCATGTCGATGCGCGGCTGGTAGTGGAGCAGGAATTGCTGGTGCTCCAGGGCAGCTGACAATTCTTCAACAAGTGTCCGACGCAGCGCGATGCGCTCGGTCATCTCGGCAGAGAAATAGGCAAAGCTCTCGCCAGAGGTTTTCGCGAGATTGAGCGCAGCTTCTGCGTTGTTGAACACCGCATTACCATCGCTACCATCGGTGGGGAACAGCGCAACCCCCATTTGCGCCGAGATTCCCACCACCTGCCCATTGATGATGAAGGGATGCTTGAGTGCGGCGAACATCTCATCGCGAAGCTCCATTGCGACTTGTTCGCCGTCACTTGGGCGCGCCGCCGCGAAAGTATCCGCGCCGATTCGGCCGAGCGCGAAAGGCTCGGTGACGAACTGTCCGAAGCGGGCGCCGGCTTGACGCAGCACTTCGTCAGCGAGGGAGCGTCCCCATTTCTCGTTTATCAGGGTGAATCCTTTCAGATCGACGACGACGACGCACACCTGGCCATGGTCATGTCGCGCGCTTTGAACAAACTGGTTGAGACGGTCCTGGAACAGGCGGGCGTTGCACAACCCGGTCAGCGAATCGAAGTACGCCAGGTGTTCCAGACGTGCTGCCTTTTCGATGGCCTCCAGCGCGAAGGACAGGTCTGCACACATCCATTCGAGCAACTGGATCTCTTCCGCGTCGAAGAAATTCTGCTCACCCGCCATCAACTTGAGGATGGCAACCACTCTTCCTTCGACGAACAGCGGGAGAGCCGCGAAAGCACGGTAACCGCAGCTTCTAATTTCGGCGATTAGTGAGCCGGAAATAGGCTCGACGGAAAGATCGTTGACAACGAAGGGCCGGCGTTCGGTCACTACGCGGTGGGACGGCCTTTGACTTCGGGGTAATCCGAGCATCAATTGCGTGATGCGTGGGCCGGCCTGCTCATCAGCACTGTGCGCGGCTATTACGTTCAGCGCTTCAGAGTCATCAGTCAGATCGATCGCCCACGCCACCGGAAACACACCTTCAATGACCGCGACACGACACGCTTCAGCCAGCAACTTTTGGCGGTCGCGCAATCGCAACATGGCGGAACTGATGCCGCCGATCACTGCGCGGATGCGCATCAGACGCGCAATTTTTCGCTCGTGCTCCTTGTGCGCCGTGCGCTGGCGCTGCTCGTCGAGCGCGCGCGCCACGGCCGTGCCGAGACGAGCCATGCGGTCTTTGAGCAGGAAATCCGTGGCACCCTGTTTGATGGCCGCTACCGCCGCTTCCTCCCCTAGCGAGCCAGAAATAAGGATGAATGGGGTGTCCGGGGCGCGCTCACGCACCAGCGCGAGCGCCCGCAGGCCATCGAATTGCGGGAGCGTGTAGTCGGCAAGCACCACCTCCGGGTGCACTGCCAGCGCAACCAGGAAATCGGCCTCGGTCTCGACCCTTTGCCATTGCGGGTCAAAGCCCGCGCGACGCAGTTCGCGAATCGCAAGCTCCGCATCAGCGACATTGTCTTCGAGCAGCAATACGCTTATCGGGATGCCCATGGCGGACTGCCTTTAATGAGGGTGTTTGTTGACAAGTAGCCAATAATGGCCCAAAGACATTACTGCGGCCGAAAAAGCTTCAAAATCCACTGGCTTCACAATGTAGCTATTGACGCCGAGCTTATAGCTCTTGACAAGGTCGCTCTGCTCGTGTGACGAGGTCATCACCACTACCGGTAAAAGCCGCGTTCGCTCATTGCCCCGAATTGCCCGCAGCACCTCGAGTCCATCCACTTTTGGCAATTTAAGGTCCAATAGTACGATCTTTGGCAGATGTTGGTTTTCACTGTCGGCAGTCCCGAACAGCCAGTCCATTGCTTCCTGGCCATCGTGTACATGGAAAATGTGGTTTGCAATATTTCCCTTACGCAGCGTACGCAGCGTCAACTCGGCGTCGCACGGACTGTCTTCAACCAATAGAATTTCGACTTCGTGCCTATTCATCGGTCAGCTCCATTGGACTTTGCAAGCGTGAAATAGAAGGTGGCTCCTGCGCCCACTCGCCCTTCCGCCCATACCCGCCCACCGTGCCGGCCAACGATGCGTTGAACAATCGCCAGCCCCACCCCGGTGCCCTCAAATTCGGCTTCGCTGTGCAGGCGCTGAAAAACCCCAAATAGTTTTTCGCGATACCTCTCGTCAAATCCGGCGCCATTGTCGCGCACGTAATAGAGAGATTCTCCAAAATGCAACGGCTCTGCGGTAGGCGAATCGGAAAGACTGCCGACTTCTATCAATGGGTTGGGCGCGTTTCTACTGAACTTGACCGCATTACTCAGTAGGTTGAAGAAGACCTGCCGCAGCATCGCGAGATCGCCGATTGCGGGCGGCAACGGCGTGAGTTCAAAGCGAATCGTTGAAGTTGGCGAGATGCAGACGCTCTCGAACGCTGCCTGCGCCAGTCCGGTCATGTCGACGGGAATTTGCTCCATGTGCCGGCGTCCCAGACGCGAAAAGGCCAGCAGGCTATCAATCAGGCGCCCCATGCGCCGGGCCTCGCTACTGACGACACCGATCAACCGCCTGCCCTCGGCGTCGAGCAGGCTGCCGTAATCCTCCTCGAGCATTCGTACATAGCCGTCGATGCCGCGCAAGGGTGCGCGCAGATCGTGAGAGACCGAGTAGGTGAACGCCTCCAGTTCCTTGTTTGAGGCTTCCAACTGCCGGTTTGCCAGCTGCAAACGTTGTGAGCTTTTGAAGACTTTCGCTTCCATCTGTGCAATATGCAAAGGCGTTGCGCCGGCTAGCCGTTCCGGCTGGTGGCGTACAAATTCTGTGACATCCTCGACGCGATGGATAAGGTACTCGATTTTGCGATCGGGCCCGAGAACGGGGGAATTGGTCGGTACCCAGTAGCGTTCTTCAAAGACACCATCGGAACGACGAATATCGTACTTTTGGATGGCCATTGTATCGGGTGCTGAAGTGCTCAAAACGCGCTCGAACGACGCACGGAGATTAGACATTCCGGTGGGATCGGATTCTTCTGGATTGTCCGGAAACACCTGAAAGAGTTCGCGCCCGACAATACCAGCGAGCGTCGTCATGGTGGCCTTGGTATATGCCTCGCTGGCGGTAATGATTTTCAGGTCGGGAGTAACGACTAAATAAGGTTCGGGTAGGGCGTCCAGGAGCCTCCAAAACCCGGACGAACGAATACGCTCAAGTTCTTGGTTGGCGGCTTCAAGTTGATGCGTTCGATCAAGGATGCGCCCCTCCAGATGCGATTGCGCTGCGGGCCGGAACTCTTCGTCCCGATCTCGCGAGGCCTTGGCCGCTTGCTGGCAATCGGTCAAGTTAAAAACGGTCACCAGTGCACAGCTTTCCCCTCCTGCCTCCATCACGCGCATGCACAGGCGGATGCGCAGAGCCTTCCCATTGCGAGCGTGAGCTGCCAGCTCTACACCGTCCTCGCTGCCGGCGCCTTGGCTGAGTTGGTGCGCCGCGCCAACGTCGAGCAAACCAACTTCGAACAAGGTGCGCCCGATGATTTCTTCACGTCCACATTCAAACAACCGAAGAAATGCCTCGTTTGCTTCCAGGGCAAGGAGGTTACTGCGACGAATGATCGCGGTTGCAGCCGGACTTAGCTCGAAGGCCAGGGCAAGGCGCTCATCGCTCTCGCGTTGGCCACGCCGGTTCAGAAGTTCGTTGACGGCGCCGGGTTCGGGCGCGGCGAGCGGCGGGCCGTTTGTTGCGCGTGGGTCGCCGCTTCCTGGGGAGTTCTGCTTTTCGTTCATAGTCGCTCTCACTACGACGACAGCTGCATCCCGCGCGTGCACCAGACCCTACTTCGGAACCAAATTCCGCAGCGTGGTTACCAGGTTTCCGAGCGAGAACGGCTTCTGCACGAATCCCACCGGACCCTCAGCTTCAAAGAACCTTGCTGTCTGGCGGTCAGAATAGCCGCTCATCAACAGAATCGGCAGATCTGGAAATTTCTGCCGAATGGCCCGAAGCGCGGTCAGCCCGTCCATCTTGGGCATGGTCAGATCCAACAGGATGACACGGTAATCGCTGCCCTCGGCAGTCGCCATCTCCACGCCCTGCAGGCCGTTCTGTGCCGTATCGACCTCGAAGCCGAGGTGTTTCAAGACAGCGCTACCGGCCAGGCGAATGGAGGGCTCATCATCGACCAGCAACGCCCGGCCGTACCCGCGCCACGCCAGATCGGGCCCAACGGGCGGGGTTGGAAGAACGGACATTTCCACGGGCGGAAAGAGCACCTGGAACGTGGTTCCCGTGCCCGGTTTGCTGATCACATTCAGCGCTCCGCCGTGCGTGCGGATGATGCCGCTGACAGCTGCAAGCCCAAGTCCGCGCCCAGTGAACTTGGTGGTGAAAAATGGATCGAAAATGCGTTCGAGCACCTCGGGCGTCATGCCGTGGCCAGTATCGCTGACCTGCAGCAGCAGATACTCGCCTTCAGCCAAGCCCGCGCCTACACGGCAAACGGAAAGAAAGTCGCGGCTCGCCTGAAACAGGCGGGTGCAGAGGATGAGCTGGCCAGTACCGCCAGCGAGCGCTTCGGAACCATTCATTACCAGGTTCATGAGCACTTGCTGGAGTTGGCTGCGGTCCGCCCGGAGCGGCGGCAGCTTGTTGGCCAGGTCGAAGATCAGGGTGGTGTTCTTGTCAATGGCGACTTGCAGGAGTTGCGCGGTGTCGCGCGTGAACTCGCTGAGCTCCAGATCTTCGAGGCGCACCACGCTCTTGCCCGCGTACGACAACATTTGCCGGCACAGCAAGGCCGCACGTTCGCTGGCCTCTTCGATGGCATTCAGGCAGGGCAGAATCGGCGAATCGGACGCAACCATCGTGCGCCCAAGCGAAGCATTGCAGATGACCGCGACCAGCAGGTTATTGAAGTCGTGGGCAATCCCGCTGGCCAGGATGCCCAGGCTTTCGAGTCGCTGCGCCTCCTGCATTTTAACTTCGAGCTGACGGCGTTCCTTCGCGGCTGCGAGTCGAGCCGTGTTGTCCCGAAAGATGATCACGCAACCGGTGACCGAACCTTGATCGTCACGGATCGGCGCGAGGCTATCGTCCACCGGCACCAGCCGGCCGTCTCGGGTACGCAGGCACCGGTTCTCGCCCAGCGTGATGGTGACACCTTCCGCCATGGTGCGCTCGAACAGCTCGATGGTTTCCAGGTGCCCTTCGCTGGTCAGGATATGGAAGACTTCTTGAAGTTGGCGGCCCAACGCTTCGCCGCGCGTCCAGCCACTGATGGCCTCGGCGATGGCGTTGATGAAGGAGACGCGCCCGTCGGTGTCGGTGGCGATAACGCCGTCGCCAATGCTGCCGAGGGTGGTCGCCAACCAGCGTTCCATTGTACGCAGCCGTTCCTCGGCCCGATGGCGGTATTGGGCCATTTCGATGGTGGCGCGCAGTTCGCGCTCGTCGAAGGGCTTCAGCACATAGCCAAAAGGCTCGGCCAGCCCGGCGCGCTGGAGGGTGGCCTCGTCCGCATGGGCGGTCAGGAAAATCACCGGAACCTTGACCGTCTGGCGAATTACCTCTGCTGTTTCGATGCCATCCATGGCGCCGCGGATGTGAATGTCCATCAACACCAGGTCTATTTTGTTGAGACCAGCGTAGCGCAGGGCGTCTGCTCCATTGTTCACTACCGCAGAGACCGCGTAGCCGAGTCTGACAAGTCTTTCCTCGAGGTCGAGTGCAACGACGCTTTCGTCTTCGACGATCAGCACGCGCAAGGCACCAGTAGAGGTCTTCGGGACTGCGACCGTGATCATGAGGGGAGCTCGTCACTACTGTGCAATGGGGAAGGTCAGCTGCAGTCTACTCCCGGCGGGGGAAGTCACTATCGACAATTCAGCACGGAGTTGTAGGGAAAGGGCGCCGATGAGTCGCAGCCCGAGCGACCGGGCTTTCTCCACGGCAAATCCCGTCGGCAGACCCACCCCGTCGTCCTCCACCGCCAAGGTCAGCTCTCGCTCCGTGGCGTGAAAAAGGCGTACGCTGATGACTCCGCCAGCGCGGCCCACAAAGGCGTGCTTGTAGGCGTTGCTGATCAGCTCCGCAGTGATCAGGCCGAGGGGGATCGCGGTGTCGAGGTTCACCTCGACTGGCTCGGTTTCGACGACCAGGCGGACCTGCTCCGGCGCTTGCGCCAGGCCACGGGAGATCAAGGCGGTGATCTCGCGAAGATGGTCGGCAAAGTCGATCGTTGCCAGATTGCCGGAGCGATAGAGCCGATCGTGGACGAGGCCCATCGCGTGGATGCGCGCTTGGCATTCCTTGAACATCTCCGCATCGCGCGGGTCGTGCAGATAGCCGGACTGAAGCTGCAGCAGGCTGGTGATGACCTGCATATTATTTTTCACGCGGTGGTGGATTTCGCGGAGCAGCACCTCCTTTTCCGCCAGCGAGGCCTGGATGCGTTGGGCGGCCGCGCGGCGGTCCGAGATGTCCTCAATCTGCGAGACGAAATGGACAGGGCTGCCATCGGACGCGTGCACCAAGGTCACGGCGAGGAGAATCCACACGACATGGCCGGCCTTGTGGAAATAGCGCTTTTCCATTTGATAGTGGTCGATCTGTCCAGCCAGCAGCGCATGCACGTGGGCGAGATCGGCATCGAGATCATCCGGATGGGTGATGTCCTGGAACGTGCAGGCCAGCAGTTCCTCTGGGCGGCGGCCGACGATCTCGCAAAGCGCACCGTTTACGCGCATCCAGCGGCCTTCGAGGCTGACCAGCGCCATGCCAATGGCTGAGTTTTCAAACGCTCCGCGGAAACGCTCCTCACTCGCGCGCAACTGCGCCTCCGCCAATTTGCGGGCGGTGATGACCTGGGTATAAAAGACTAGCCCGCCGATTTGACCGCCGGGCTGGCGCCACGGGCGGGCCTCCCATTGCAGCCATTCCAGGCCGCCATCAGCGCGCGGAAACGGATCCTCGTCACACTGCTCTACCGCACCCGCAAGCACGCGCTGGTGAATGTCTTTCCAGCGTTGCGGGATGTCGGGAAAAATCTCGTAGTGCGAGTGGCCGATGATCTCGCGCCCTTCCAGGTGGTAATCCTTCAACCAGCGGTCGCTGGCATTCACGTAGCGCAAATCCATGTCGAGCATGGCGATGGCGGCGGGCGTGTGCTTGATGAACTGATTGAGCAGCTCCTCACTGGCGGCCAGTTTTGCGGTGGAGGTTTCAAGGTCCGTGATGTCGCGGTTGACGCCGACCACCCGCAGGGCCGCGCCGGCAGCATCGGCCACCACCAGCTCGGAGGCGTAGATGGTGCGGATCGCGCCGTCATTGGCGCGGCGGATGCGGAATTGCCGCTCGCTGCGTCCGCCGCTTCGCACCGTTTCTTGAAGGATCTCGGCTTGCTGGTCAAAGTCCTCCGGGTGGACAGTGCTCTTCCAAAGGTCGTAGCTCATTGCCCTCGGAGTCAGCCCATAGAGGGCAAACATCTGCTCATCCCAGATAATCTCGTTGCTGCGGACATCCCAGTCCCAGACGCCGGTCCCGGTCACCTCGGTGGCGAGCTGAAGCCGCCGTGTGGTGTCCACCAGGGTCGCCTCGGCCTTCTTGCGGGCGGTGATGTTGTCGAAGACAACCACGAAATGTCCCTTCTCGTGGCTGTAGACGGAGACTGAAAACCAAGTGTCCAAGGGCTTTGCAAAGGTTTCGAATTGCTCGGGTTGGCCGCTGGCCGACACCCGGCTATAGATGACGAGTTGTTCCGGGTTGGCCTCGTGAATGCCGGGCACGACCTCGCTCACTTTCCTCCCGACCACGCCATGCAGCCCGGTCTGGGGTTCGTAAGCGCGGTTGACGTCCAGGAAGGTGTAGTCCACGGCCTGCCCTGCAGCGTCGTACTCCAGCCGGCAGTAAGCGTAACCTTCCAGCATGTGCTGGAAGAGCGAGTGATAGCGCGACTCGCTTTCGCGCAATGCGAGTTCGGGCACCTTGCGCTCGGAGATGTCCTGCAACGCGCCCTGGACGCGGCAGATGACGTCCCCTTCGTTCCGTTGCGCTTCGCCGATGGCCCGCATCCACGGGCGGCGGCCATCCGCTTTTACCATCTGGATTTCCACGTCGTAGGGGGTGCCATCGTGTACGCAGCTGGCGAATGCATGCGCCAGCAACTGCTGGGATTCCGGCGTGTAAGCTTGAATCGCCGCCTCGGTCGACAGCACGCACCCGGGTGGTATTCCGTAGATGGCGCACACTTCGTCCGACCACGTCTCGGCATGGCTCGGGAGCTCCACGGACCATGCGCCGAGGCGTCCGAGCCGACCGGCCATGCGTAGCAGATGCTCGGTGCGCCGACGCTCGTCGATCTCTTTTTCAAGAGCCGTGTTGGCCTCGCGCAAAGCAGCGACGCTCGGAATGGCGCGGAGCCGCGGGATGAGCTTGATCAACAGAATCGAGGTCGCGATCGAAGCCACGGCGGTCACGGCTTTGATTGCGCCAGAAAGTCGGTAAAGCGGCTCCCAGACGGTTACGACCTCGAATGCGTGGCTGATGCCGCAGGCCAGGATGAAGATGCCGAAGCAGGCAAACATCCAGTTGAAGGGCAGGTCTTTGCGCTTCTTCGCGATGTAGATCAGGGTGATCGAAATGGCGAAGTAGGCGAGCGCGATGAGCGAGTCGCAGATGACGTGCAGCCACAGCACTCGCGTTTCCCAAAGGTAGCAATGCCCGTGCGGCATGAAGCCATCTGCGGAGAAGAATTTCTCGATGAAGTTCATAGTGGGCCAGTGCGAAGACGGGGCGGTAATGGGCGTAACGGGATGTCAACTTGCTGCAACGGCTGGAACAGATTCGCCAGGTCCTTCGGATGGACGCCGATGCCGCTATCCGACACCCGCAGGCGTACCGCAGCGTACGCTTGCGCCTCGGGCGACGGGCGGAAATTGGACAGTAATTTCGTGCTGGGAAGCACCTGGCCTTGGTCAGTCAATCTCGCGTCGTTGCAGGGCGCTATCGGCCCGGTTGCGGGTGCGCCCCAGAATCGCGAAGGTCACCGGTGCCGAGGTCGAACCCCAGTCCCCGATCTGCCCGATGCGCCGTGCTTCCGTCAGCCGATGTCGTGCGAGCACACTTGCGTCCTGCGCCCGCTGGCGCGACGGACTCAGTCATCGTTGACCCTCCCTATCCACACCCGGTATGCCACCCGATCATGGCCGACGATCCGCCTGCGGCAACACCGCATATCCTCTACCTCGACGACGACAAGACGTTGGTATTTCTGGTGCGCCGCCTGCTGGAGCGCAGAGGTTACCGCGTCACCGGATTTACCTCGCAGGCGGAGGCCATCGACGCGTTGCGCGCGTTCCCTGCAGGCTTTGATTTGCTGCTGACGGACTTCAACATGCCCGGCATGTCGGGGCTGGAAGTCGCCAAGGCGGCCTTGGAGATCAACCCGCTCCTGCCAGTGGCCGTGGCCTCGGGGTACATCAGCGACCAGTTGCACGCAGATGCCATGGCCGCCGGTGTGCGCGAGGTGATATTCAAGGCCAATGCGGTTGAGTCCTTCTGTGAAGCGGTCGACCGGCTGGTTCGTTCAGAAAACTGCGGCCGGCGCGATCAGCCCTCGTGACTTGGCTCAGGCCCTGGCCAGCATGGTGAGCAGGGCTCGATTGTCAAAGCTTTGGCGACGAATTATTTGACGCCGGTCAGACTGGTTCGGCGCCATCGCCGTTGGCGATCAAGCCGCTGGAGCCGACAATTTTCTTACCAAGATTGATCGCGCCCAGCCGCGCTGGCCGGCGGGAAATCCCGTCCGCCAATCGCAGACTGCGATCAAATGATGCGACAGAGTGGTGGCCGGGGACGGAATCGAACCGCCGACACGGGGATTTTCAATCCCCTGCTCTACCAACTGAGCTACCCGGCCAAGGGTCTGCACGCGATCCGGAACCCAAGAGGCAGGCTTCCACCGGGGGCGTGTGAGCCGCGTATTAAGCCTGCGGTGAGGGCGCGCGTCAAGCCTGGAAGGGCGAACGCCGTGCTCTTGACACTACTTCCCGTAGCTGTCGAGAACGCTGGTGAGTTTTTCGCCGTCGGGCTCGGTCTGCTCGACCTTGACTGGCAGGTAGCCGAAGTCGGCGGCGTGCCAGCTGATGGTCTTGCGGTCCGAGTTTTCGCGCATGCGTTCAACGCGCGTTGCGTTCTTGCGACCATTGCCGGTTTGGATTTCTTCCTCGCCGACGACCAGGAACCGCCATTTCTCGAGCTTGCCTTTGGAAGCAACCGGCAGATCGAAAATGGCGCCCTTGGTGGGTCCGCTGGCCAAGTGCTCGGCAATGCCGAGAACGGAAGAGTGGCGGTCGTAGACCTGGCCGGACGCGCTGTAATTCCAACTGTCGTCGCCATCAGTCTCGGAAATGCTTCCGTCCGTACCACGACTGAGCTCGCGCTTGCGATTGCGCCCGACCATTTTCTGCTGGTAGCTGTAGCCCGCGGTCGCAAATCCCGCCTCACCGCGAAGCAAGCGCGAGCGCTCTTCAATGGTCACGCCGAGGAAGCCAGCGAGGCCTTTTTCGCCTTCGGTGCGGCTGACGAACGCCCACTCGGTGTCGCTCACCTGGCTGAGGCGCATCTGCATGTGGCCGAGGGCATCGCCATTGCGGCTCACAGTGAAGCTCGCACTGAAGGGCGCGATTTCGCCGGCGACAGCGACGCTGGCGGTAAAAAGCATGGTCAGGCCGAGCAGGCTCTTCATCAGGGAACTCAATACGGGTGGACCGGTGGATTCAAGCGCTTCGCGTATGAACTGGCGCTTAGGAAGAACGCCCGCCGGGGACTCGAGGTTCCCTGCGTGGCCTTCGGCATCAGTCGCAGGCGCTGCATAGCACCAGCCGAGTTTTGATCGGAGATCCCACGTGTCTGACCGGCCAGCATTGCTGCAGAAGTTGCGCACGGGCGCTTGAGGCGATGCAGACGCTCGAGCAGTGAACGACGACATGTCTTCACGCGCGTCTCTGCTATAGCCGCAGTTTTGCCCCTTGGCGCGAGGTCTAATGTGGAGAAAAGTGTCCCCCGGAGCCGATCGAAGATCGCGAGTGAGCTGATCCAGGCTTACCACGACGCCATCTATCGCGTCGCGACCCTCGATGAGGCGTTGCAACTGCGCGTCGATCGGCGTTCGTCCGAGCTGGCGGCGCTGTATGAGATCTATGGCTGTAAAAGCGCCTGCTTCATCACGGCGTGCAATCCGCTCAGCCAGTTGCGCAGCACCCAGTTGAATCGCGAGGCCAATGCGCGCCTGCGCGTCGAGCTCGAACGCGTAGCGCGGGCGATCTTCGACAGTGATGGCAGCGATCCCGACGGCGAAGGCCCGCGTGAGCCCGGCTTTCTCGCGCTTGGCATCGACGAGGCGCAAGCGGCAGGGCTGGGGAACAGCTATGAGCAGAATGCCGTGCTATGGGCCGGAGCGGATGCAATCCCGCGGTTGATGCTGTTGCGCTGAGGGCAGGATGGTGCCGACACGCAGGTCAGGTTGCGCCCGCGAAAAGCGGGATCTGTGCGAACAGGGAATCGGGCGCTCCTTGACGTTTTTGGTCGGAAAGCCAGTCAAGTAGCGCCCAAACTGCTTTTTGTTTCTACCAAGCGGGGGCGGGCGCAACATGACCTACGTGGGGCGAAAGCCAGTCAAGTAGCGCCCGAACTGCTTTTCGTTTCTACCAAGCGGTGGGCGGGCGCAACATGACCTACGTGGGGCGCAAACCGGTCATGTAGCGCCCGAACTGCCTCTTGTTTCAACCAAGCGGTGGGTGGGCGCAACATGACCTACGTGGGGCGAGAACCAGTCAAGTAGCGCCCGAACTGCTTTTTGTTTCTACCAAGCGGTGGGGGGGCGCAACATGACCTACGGGGGCGAAAGCCAGTCACGTAGCGCCCGAACTGCTTTTTGTTTCTACCAAGCGGTGGGCGGGCGCAACATGACCTACGTGGAGCGAAAGCCGTGCAGCTGACGAGATCAAGCAACCGTCAGGCGCACGTCGAGGTTGTTGCGGGTGGCGTTGGAGTACGGGCAGACCTGGTGCGCCTTGGCGACCAGGGCCTGGGCTTCGGCAGGATCGACGCCGGGTAGCTTTACTTCGAGCTCGACGTCGAGGCCAAAGCCGCCTTCTGAGCGCGGGCCGATGCCGACGCTGGCGGTGACCGACGCGTCCGCAGGAACCTTGGGGCCGCCCTGCGAGGCGACGAACTTCATCGCGCCGATGAAGCACGCGGCGTAGCCCATGGCGAACAGCTGCTCTGGATTGTTGCCGGTGCCACCTGCGCCGCCGAGCTCCTTGGGCGTGGCCAGCTTGACGTCGAGGCTGCCGTCGCTGGTGGTGCTGCGGCCATCGCGGCCACCGGTCGCGGTCGCGCAGGTCTTGTAGATGACTTGGGTAGGCATGGCGATTTTCCTTGTCTGGGGGAGGGCATGGTCGAAGCTGTCGCCAAGGATAGCCATTCCCGATCACGACGGCGGGGCGCGAGCGCCGTCGTCGTGCAGGCCGATCAACGCCAGGCGAAGTCCGCCACCACCGGTCGATGCGCACTCAGGGGACGCAAGAATTCGCGGGTGAGACCAAGCGCATCGACCTCGTTCGCGGGCATGCTTTCCGGGTCGAAGATGACGCTCGAAAGGACCTTCAGGCCGCGGTCGTGCAGCAGATAGTCGATCTGCTTCGACTCATAGGGCGTGTCACGCCCGTCCCAGGTCCACGTCTCTCCGTTTGCGTGGCGCGAGGCGACGACTTCCAGCCGCAGTTTGGCTTTTTCCTTACCCTGCAGCGCGCGCACGGGGCCCGGCCCGCGGGTGGTGTTGAAGTCGCCGCCGACAATGACGGCATCGACCCGGTTGCGCGCCGTGGCCTGGTTGAGGCGGCGGCGGATCTGCGTGCTTTCGACGATGCGCCGGCGCTCCTCCCAGGCGTCATCGGTGTCGCCACAGCATTGCAGGTCGACGCCGATCACCAGCAGGCGCTTGCCGCCAATGTCGAGTACGGCGCCATGCGCACCGATACCGCCGGCCAGGCTTTGGTCGAGCTCGGAACGCCAGCGCGGCGCGAGCGCCTGCCCGCGCATCGACTCGACGAAGGTCGCGGGGTAGGGCAGGGACTCGAATTGTGAAAGCGCACGGATCCCGCCCCGGTAGGCAATCACCGCACGCTGGTTGTAGCCGCTGCTGCCATAGCTGACGCGCCAGCGTGGTCGCTCGCGACCCAGGCGACGCAGGACGCGCATGACGTGATGCGCCGCCCGGTCGCCGGACATTTCATCGAGGATCAGCACGTCGGCATCGATGGCCGTCAGCACCTTGGCGAAGGCGTCCGCATGTTCGTAGAAATTCTCGCGCGACACATTCCATGCGAGCACCCGCAAGTCGGTGCCGGGCGCGCGCGGCAGCGTCGCTGGCGCCGCGGCGGTACCGCAGGCGACCAGCACCAAAAGCCAGGCGTAAAGACGCTTCATGCGTCGGTGCGGGAGAGATGGGCGCGGATGACGGCCAGTTGCGACACCGGCGCGAACCACGCTATGCGCCCGAAGTTGAACTGCACCGTCGTGAAATAGCCGCTCTCGGCCGCTGCCTCCAGCCAATCGAACACGCCAGGCAATGGCAGGCTCAGGTTGAAGCTGGCGCCGCTGGCGTCGGTCAGCCCGTTCTCGCGGGCAAACTCGGCGACACGATCGCTGTCGGTGAACGCGAACACGCAATCCTTGTCGTCATGGATGGCGACGAAGGCCTGCGGGTCCCCGACACTCGCGGGATCGATTGCAAACGCCCATTCCGGCAGCCCCAGGACGGCGCGCCAGAGCGTCTCCAGCGCCTCGCGGGGCCCGCGCTCGGCGTCGCGCGGATAGGCGGCCAGGGCAAGGGCGTCGAAGTCGGGGAGCGTGGGGTCGGGCATGGATTGGCGTCGGAGCAGGGCGTTGAATCGTACGGGAGGGTGAGTGCTTGTGGGAACGGGGCTGGGGCTCCCCTCTCCCGTGCTTCTGGGGAGAGGGGATGGGGGAGAGGGCGCATTGGAATTCACGAAACGCATCCCTCTCCCCCGACCCCTCTCCCTTGAAGCACGGGAGAGGGGAGCGTTACCGCCGTACTCTCCCAGCTTCAGGTAATCTCGCGGGTTTCGTCGGCCGTCAGCCCCTGAGCCCCATGCAAGCCATCTACGACCCGCGCGCTATCGAGCAGAGCGCCCAGGATTTCTGGGAGCGCACGCGCGCTTTCGAAGTCACTGAAAACCCGGACAAAGAGAAGTTCTATTGCCTGTGCATGCTGCCCTATCCCTCGGGCGCGCTGCACATGGGCCATGTGCGCAATTACACGATCGGCGACGTGGTCGCGCGCTATCAGCGCATGCAGGGCAAGAACGTCCTGCAGCCGATGGGTTGGGATGCGTTCGGCTTGCCGGCGGAGAACGCGGCGATTGCGCGCAATGTGCCGCCGGCGCAATGGACGTATGCCAACATCGCGAACATGAAGCGCCAGTTGAAGGCGCTCGGTTTCGCGTACGACTGGTCGCGCGAAGTCACCACGTGCACGCCGGCGTATTACCGCCACGAGCAGAAGTTTTTCACCGAGCTGTTCGAGAAGGGCTTGGTCTATCGCAAGAATTCGGTGGTCAATTTCGATCCGGTCGACCAGACCGTGCTCGCGAACGAGCAGGTGGTCGATGGCCGCGGCTGGCGTTCGGGGGCGATCGTCGAGCGTCGCGAGATTCCGCAGTGGTTCTTCCGCATCACTGACTACGCCGATGAGCTGCTGAACAAGCTCGACGAGCTGCCGGGCTGGCCGGATTCGGTCAAGACCATGCAGCGCAACTGGATTGGCCGTTCGGAAGGCCTCGAGATTCAGTTCGACGTCGCTGGCCATGCGCCGCTGACGGTCTACACGACGCGTCCGGACACCTTGCTCGGGGTGACTTTCCTGTCGGTCGCGGCCGAACATCCGCTTGCGCGCGAGGCGGCCGCGCACAACGCCGAACTCGCGGCCTTCATCGAGCAGTGCGCACACGCCGCAGTCACCGAGGCCGCACTCGAGACGACGGAAAAGCGTGGTGTTGCGCTGGGCATGGACGCGCTGCACCCGGTCAGCGGCGAACGTGTGCCGATCTACGCGGCCAACTTCGTGCTGATGGGCTATGGCACCGGCGCCGTGATGGCCGTGCCCGGCCACGACCAGCGCGACTGGGAGTTTGCGACCAAGTACGGCTTGCCAATCCGCCAGGTGATTGCGCCTGCAGCCGGTCGCACCACTGACGTCGTCGACTTGAGCAAATCAGCGTACACCGAGAAAGGCGTCAACGTCGATTCGGGTGCGTTGCCGACGGGCCTGGAGCTCGACGGCAAGGACTACGCTTCGTCCTTCAACGCGCTGGCCGACTGGCTCGCTGCGCGCGGGAAGGGCCAGCGCAAGGTCAACTTCCGCCTGCGCGACTGGGGCGTGAGCCGCCAGCGTTTCTGGGGTTGCCCGATCCCGATGATCTATCGCGAGGATGGCACCGCGATGCCGGTGCCAGCCGGGCAGTTGCCGGTGGTGCTGCCCGAGGACGTGCGCTTCCAGGGTGTCGCTTCGCCGATCAAGTCGATGCCGAGCTTCATCGAGACCACCGATCCCGAAACCGGTCGCCCCGCGAAGCGTGAGACGGACACCTTCGACACCTTCGTCGAATCGTCCTGGTACTACGCGCGCTATTGCTCGCCCGGCGCCGAGACGATGCTCGACGAACGCGCGAACCACTGGCTGCCGGTCGACCTGTACATCGGCGGCATCGAGCACGCGGTCATGCACCTGCTGTACTTCCGCTTCTGGCACAAGGCCATGCGTGATTGCGGCTACGTACAGAGCGACGAGCCGGCGACCAACCTGCTGTGCCAGGGCATGGTCGTGGCCGAGACTTTCTATCGCGAAGTCGACGGCAAGAAGGACTGGATCAATCCGGCCGACGTGGATGTCGAACGCGACAGCCATGGCCGCATGATCGGCGCGCACTTGAAGGCCGACGGCCTGCCGGTGACCATCGGTCCGGTCGAAAAGATGAGCAAGTCGAAGAACAATGGGGTCGATCCGCAGGCGCTGATCGATACCTATGGCGCCGACACCGTGCGCCTGTTCTCGATGTTTGCGTCCCCGCCCGATCAGCAGCTCGAGTGGAGCCAGTCGGGCGTCGAAGGCATGTCGCGTTTTTTGAAGCGCATCTGGCGCATGGTCGGCGAGTTCGTCGCAGGTGGTGCGGTACCAGCGTTCGACGCGGCGCTACTCAGTGCGGCCGATCGCACCCTGCGCACGCGCCTGCACGAGACCATCGAAGGCGTGAATCGCGACATCGGGACGCGCTACACCTTCAACACCGCGATTGCCAAGGTGATGGAGCTCAGCAATCACATCTCGAAGTTCGAGCTCACCGGCCCGGTTTCGCGCGCGGTACTGCAGGAGGCGTGGGAAGCGATCGTGCTGATGCTCAACCCGATCACCCCGCACACCTGTCACGCGCTCTGGCAGGCACTGGGACACGGCGAGGAACTGATCGAAGATCGCGGTTTCCCCAAGACCGACCCGGCCGCCCTCGTCAAGGATCTGATCACCCTCGTAGTACAGGTCAATGGCAAGCTGCGCGGACGCGTCGAGATTGCGCCGGGCAGTACCGAAGAAGCTGTGCGTACGGCTGCATTCGCAAACGTCGATGTCGCCCGCAATATCGAAGGCAAGCAGGTCCGCAAGTTCGTGTGGGTACCGGACAAACTCGTCAACATCGTCGTTTCTGACTAGCGTTGAAGGCCTGGACGGGCCATCCTGGCCTATCCGGGCACGCTCTGCAAAAAGTGTGATTTTTGTGTGTATTTTCAATGACTTAGTGATCGAACATGGCGGCACATCCATGTGCCGCGCTGCCCTAGACAATCAGCTTCTGGAGAACGCCATGGTCTCTGCCGCACGTCTCACCCGTCGCGCCGTCCTTGGTGCCTGTGCGCTGCTCATCGGCGCCTGTGGTGGCTACCATCTGCGCGAGGCCAAGCCGCTGCCGACGGTCCTCGGCGTGGTGACCATCGAGGCCGTCAACCTGGACAGCCCACTGGTGATGGACCTCGAACGCGAGCTCAAGACCGCCGGCGCCACGCTGGCACCGATGAATTCCGCCGGTGCCACGCTGCTCAAGATCGTGTCCGAGACCGAGGAACGCAACGTCATCTCGCTCGACGAGCGCGCCAAGGTTGGCGAGTACGAACTGCACTATCGGGTGAGCTACGCGGTCGACGATGCCGACGCCAAGCCGCTGCTCCGCGAAACCCCCATCGATCTCAGCCGCGTCTACAGCTTCGACGAATCCCAGGCCCTCGGCGCGGCCCAGGAAGAGGCGATCATCCGCACCGAACTGCGCCGCGACGCCGTCCGCCAGATCATGGAACGCCTCGCCCGCATCCAAGACCCCAACCGCACCGAACGCGAAACCCCGGTGCCGGCGGAGTGATTGCTGGGTCTCGAGAAAGCAAAGCCATTTTTACACATGAAGCACATAATAGAGCGGACACATAATGCACATAAAAAGCTCTTGAATGTGGAATGGTGTGCGTAAAATGTTGTGGCCGCGCAGTTGTACTTAAATATCGAATCCAGCGAAACAGCTCACCAAGACCATACACTCCCTCATCAAATCGCTCTTTATGTGCATTATGTGTCCGCTTTTCTATGTGCATTTTGTGTAAAAGTGGCTTTTGCTTTCATGAATCCATAGGAATGCGCAATGCGCAACGCCCTGCCGCAACTCCAGGCCATTGAGTTTCCAGCAATCAGTCGTCGCCAGTTGACGACGCTGCAGGTGAATCTTGGTTACCTGTGCAATCTCGCGTGCCTGCATTGCCATGTAAATGCCGGGCCGATGCGCAAGGAATTGATGGATGGCGCGACGATCGATCTCGTCATCGAGTTCCTGGAGCGGCGCGGGATCAAGACCCTGGATTTGATTGGCGGGTCGCCGGAGATGAATCCGCATTTTCGCCGGTTGGTCACGGCAGCGCGCGCGCATGGCGTGCATGTGATGGATCGGTTGAATCCGACCATCGTCGAGGAGCCGGGCTATGAAGACCTGCCCGAGTTTTTCGTCGACAATCGGCTGGAGCTGATTGCCTCGCTGCCGTGTTATCTCGAAGACAATGTCGACAAGCAACGCGGCTCGGGAGTTTTCCAGTCATCGATGCGCGTGTTGCGCCGCTTGAATGCGCTGGGTTATGGCCAGGGTGGCGAGCTCAAGCTGAACCTGGTCTACAACCCGCTGGGCCCGAGCCTGCCGCCGTCTCAGGTGGGGCTCGAGGCCGACTACAAGCGCATGCTGTACGAGCGCCATGGCGTGATCTTCGATCACCTGTACGTGATCACCAACATGCCGATCCAGCGCTTCGGCAGCACGCTCATCTCCCGCGGGCAGTTCGATGACTACATGGCGCTGCTGCGGGGCAGCTATCGGCCCGAAAATCTCGACAACGTGATGTGCCGCGACCTCGTCAGCGTCGACTGGCAGGGATTCGTGCACGACTGCGATTTCAACCAGATGCTCGAGCTGCCGCTGGGTGGTGGCGATGCGCGCGTGCATTTGTCCGAATTGGTCGCCGCGGAATTCGAAGGCCGGCCGATCCGCGTGGCCGGGCATTGTTTCGGTTGCACCGCAGGGCAGGGATCGAGTTGCGGCGGGGCGCTGGCGTAGCGGGCTGGTGGTGGTGGGTCTGCGCTGCTGGCGGACTCTTTCGATTTTGAAAGTCCAATCCAGCTCCACCAACAAGCGTCCGCGCACAGCGCAGACCCACCACCAGCCAACAAGCGTCCGCGCACAGCGCAGACCCACCACCAGCCAACAAACGTCCGCGCACAGCGCAGACCCACCACCAGCCCACAAACGTCCGCGCACAGCGCAGACCCACCACCGGCCGAGCGCGAAATCGGCGATCCTTTCAACATTCCCATTGCACATGCGCCCATGCCACCGCTGCTGCTCCTCCTCTCCATCGCGCTCCAATTCTTCTGCCTGGTGCACGCGATTCGCACCGGCCGCCCGTATTGGTGGATCTGGATCATCATCATGGGTTCCGTCCTCGGCGTCGCGGTGTATGCGTTTACGCAGATCCTGCCGGACCTGCAGCACGACCCGCGCGCGCGCCGGGCGGCGAAAGGCTTGGCCAAGCGCATGGATCCGCAACGTGACCTGCGCCGCCTGCGCGATGAGCTGCAGCGCGCGGACACGGTGGCGAACCGGCTGCAGCTGGCCAAGGAGTTTCTCGAGCTCGGCGAAGCGGCCGAAGCCGAAGAAATCCTGCGTGCTTGTCTCAAGGGCCTGCACGCGACCGACGCCGACATCATGCTGGCGCTGGCGCAGGCCCAGTTCGCGCAGGAGAAGTTCGAGCAGACGCATGACACGCTGACGGCGCTGATCGCGGCCAATCCCAACTTCCGCTCCCCCGACGGACACCTTTTGTTTGCACGCAGCCTGGAAGCGCTCGACAAGCGCGAGGCGGCGCTCGAGGAATACAACACGCTCGACGACTCATACCCAGGCGAGGAGGCGCGCCTGCGCAAGGCGCAACTGCTCTTCGCGCTCGGCCGCAGCGGCGAAGCCCGCGCCGTCCTCGAAAAAACCATCGCCCGCTGCCGTATCGCCCCGCCGTACTACCGCCGCGCGCAGAAGGAATGGATCGACCAGGCGAATGCGCTGTTGAAGGGGTGAGCAGGCCCGCTTGTCGTAGGTCATGTTGTCCGCGCAAGCGGACTACTTGACGGCTTCCTGGCTGCGAAAGGCGTCAAGTAGCCCGCTGGCGCGGGCAACATGACGTACGCTGCAAAGGAGGCCGAACCTGAACGATCACCTGACATCGCCCTTGCAATGAACCTCGCCTGCACTCGGGTTGCAGTCTGATGGC
>JANPJV010000118.1:0-21565 GCA_031425695.1 Rhodanobacteraceae bacterium
GCTACGACCTGCGGACTGCGCCTAGCTGCAGGCGATTTGGGCCTGCAACGCGGCCGCGATACTGGTTCAGAGGGTCCCTGGCAGCTGCCGTAAATGTATTCCTGCGCCTGTGCACGACGCGGATCCGGCACACGCCCTGCTCGCTCCCGGTAAATCAACCACTTGCTTGATTGATTTACCAGCGCGATATCCGTGCCAGTGCTGGTAGGATGACCCTCGCGCGGCGCTTTTCTTGGCGAGTTCCAGGAGGTCAGGGTCAAGGCACGGTTACCGCACGTGGACCCGTTTTCTCAAACTGCACCCTGACCGCTGCCTCGCTCAAGCACGCCTTGCCCTCGCGTGCCCAGTCCTTGGGTGAAACCCCAGGTACGCCGCCCCGCCCACGGGACGCCGCACCCCAGCTGTGAATTTTCATCAACAAAAAGTTGATGGTGAGGTGGCGAACGGCCTGGAGATCTCGGCAACGATCGATCATCAACCATCGTTAGCCGCACACAGCACACACATCGAAAACGCCGTGCTCACTCAACCAATTGAATACCAAGCGAAATATGGTGCGCCCGCCGGGTTTCGCGGAGGCCGCGGGAGCCCTTGTTACAGGGGTTTGGCGAATGTGCATCCGGATTAGCGAAATTGCGCGGAGTGCTACCATCGAAGCTCGAACCCCGCCGAGCATCCGGCTCGGACGGGAGTGATCGTGGCGCGAACAAGAGGACTCCCAATCGCACCGTCCGGAGGACAACGGTTGTGACTGTACGAGCCCTGGCATGGGTCTTCCTGTGCACTGTGCTGGTGTCCGGGGCCTGGGCGAGTCCTGGTGCACTACCGTTCGCTGATCCGTATTTTGAGAACGTCAGCACTGACGATGATCTACCGGATAACAACGTCTATGTGATGGCGCAGGACCATGATGGCTTCATCTGGGCAGGCACACCCAACGGCCTGTTTCGATACGATGGCTACCGGTACCAGCGAGCCGACCTCTCCACCGGCCAGGGTGGAGGTGGCAGCCCATTTATTCGTTCAATCCTCGTTGCCAGAAACGGCCGCCTGTGGATGGGCACAGAGGCCGATGGGCTCTATTCGCTGGATCCCCGATCAGGCGCGATTCAAAACTTCAAGAATGTCGCCAATGATCCGGGGTCTTTGATTCATGATCGCGTCATTGCTCTGGCTGAGGATTCGTCAGGCTCCCTGTGGGTGGGTACGCACACCGGACTGGATCGCCTGCAGCCGCAAACGCGATCGTTCGAACATATTCAACACCCTCTGCTGAGCAGCCAGGGCGGGGCTGACCGGCGGGTCACCGCGTTGCTGGCTGATCGGACTGGCGACCTCTGGATCGGAACCTGGGATGGGTTGCGCCGGCGTCAACACACGTCCGGCGAAATCAGCGCGACTGGACTGCACGACGGAGCAGATACCCTGCCCAAAGGCAGCTTGCGCTCACTGCTGGAGCTTGAGGACGGCAATATTGCGGTCGGCGCCGCCCTGAGTGGTATTTACATCTTCAACCCAGAGGGACGACTTTCTCGACAGACCACGATTGTTTCGAAACGCTCCCCGGCAACGACCAATCTTTCGGTGTTCGCAATGATTCAGCCGAATCCGGAAGAACTTTGGCTGGCTGGTGTCGGTGAGATAGTCATTGTTTCGAGCACGGGCGCGGAAGTGCGGCAGCACATGCGTCATGACGACGCCGTCGATTCCAGTCCCGCCGACTCCCAGATCAATACGATGGTGAAAGGGCAGACCGGGGAGATCTGGATCGGTAGCTATTCCGGAGGACTGCAGCGCTATCACCCAAACAATCAGAGTATCTCGATTTTGAGACATGGCCAGCGCGACTCGCGGACGCTGACGCGATCCAATGTCAGCAGTGTGCTGGCAGTCGACAACGGGCAAATTTGGGTGGGTACGCGCGACAATGGCGTCGATATTCTGGATCGCAGGCACGGCGTAATTGGTGGAATCCGTCCGGGCGCAAAAGATGCAGGCGCAATCCAGAATTCATGGATCACCAGCATGGCCCAGACAAAAGATCGCTCGGTCTGGATCGGGGTCGGTGGGAATGGCGTGGTCAGAATCGCGCCCGATACGTTGTCTCCTTTACCGCTGCAACTGCCGGCGCGACTGCAAATCGCGACGATTCGCACGATGCGTGCCGACCGCGATGGCGGCCTGTGGATGGGCACGGTGATCGGTTTGGCCCATTGGCGCCCCACCCCCGACCAACCGCTGGCGGCCGGCGTGATCTCCATGGCCGGTGGCGATCAGGTGTCCGGCGACATCAACGCGATCGTGGAAGCGCCGGATGGACGGCTTTGGGTTGGCAGCGGCTCTGCAGGTTTGTACACGATGCCGACAGGAAGCACCGATCTGCGGCGGGTACAGCTCACGCACGCCACGAATGGGGACGTGATCCAACCGAGCGTCGTGGGAATCCTGATTGACCGCGACGAAACGCTTTGGGTTGACTCGGCACAGGGCTTGTACCAAGTCGTCGAGTGGAACAATTCGCAAGGCAAGGCACTTCCAATGGGCGAGTTGATCGGACTTCCCGGTCGCCCGCTTGGCGCCAACCTGTTGCAGGATGCCGCTGGCCTGATCTGGACGCCGCGCTTCGTCTTTGACAAGAAGAAGCAGAGCGTCTACGAGTTGCTACGGTCCGATGGAGCCTATATCGGGACGCCCTGGTACCGTTCCTTCGATCAAACCGCGGACGGCCTGCTGCTATATGGTGGCAGCTCGGGCCTGCTGGTGATTGATCCTGAGCGATTCAGGCCGGCGAGCACCTCGGCGCCCTTGCGTGCGACTTCTACGGCCATTGACGGGGAAATGGTATCGGCTTGGTCGGCGCCATCAATCATTTCGATCCCGAGCGGAGCCCGTGCATTTCGCGTCGAGTTTGCTGCTCTCGACTACTTTGCGGCGCGGCGCGTGCGTTACGAGTATCGCTTGCGCGGTTACGAAAGTGACTGGAATCAGACCGATGCTACGCGGCGCAGTGCCAATTACGGCGACTTGCCGCCGGGCAATTACACGCTGGAGGTCCATGCAGTCAGCCGCAGCGGCATTGTTGCATCCAATTCCCTGACGATCCCCGTCGAAGTGAAAGCCGCCTACTGGCAAACCAGCTGGTTTGCGCTGGCTAGTGCCGGGCTGATCGGACTACTGATACTGGCGGGCTTCCGGGTACGCACAGCGAGTATTCAGCGGCGGGCCGCAGACTTGGAAAAAAACGTTGTCGAGCGGACACGGGAACTGCGGGATCAAATTGCAGCGCGCGAAGTCGTCGAGCAGACACTGCAGCGACGCAATGCCGACCTTGGAATCGCCAACCAAAAGTTGGTAGGAACCCAGAATCAATTGATCCAGTCGGAAAAAATGGCCACAGTCGGCGTGCTCGCTGCGGGTGTCGCACATGAGATAAACAATCCAATCGGATTTATTAAATCCAATCTGTCGAGTCTCAATCGTTATTTTGACGATTTCACGGTCGTCCTCAAAGCGTATGAGGCACTCGAGCAGACTGTGGCTGAGGAACAGCCGCAACTGAAATTGATCTACGAGCTTCGGGCCCAGGTCGAACTCGACTATCTGCTCGGCGACGTACCAGGATTGATACAGGAAACGCTAAGTGGCATCGCCCGAGTTGAGTCAATTGTCAGCGACCTTAAGGGCTTTTCACACATGGACGGCGCGGAATGGCAAGAAGTCGACTTATTGAAGGGATTGGAGCGCACCCTGAACGTGGCTGCAAATGAATTGAAGTACAAGGTGACAGTTGTTCGCGAATTCAGCGACTTGCCACTCGTGACCTGCCTGCCATTCCAGATCAACCAGGTGTTCCTGAATCTGCTGATCAATGCCGCTCAAGCGATCGAGGGCAACGGGACGATTACCATCCGCACCGGACACGATGACACGACAGTCTGGCTGCAATTTTCAGATACCGGACGAGGTATCGCGGATGAGCACCGAAGCCGAATTTTTGAGCCATTTTTCACCACCAAGCCGGTCGGCCTGGGCACCGGGCTTGGCCTTTCGGTCTCCTACAGCATCATCCAGAAGCACGGCGGCAGTATCGATGTCCAGAGCGAGGTTGGCAAGGGCGCAACCTTTACCATTCATTTGCCGAGGAGCCAAACATTGGCCGTTGAGCACACCTCGGCGTGCCAGGAATACGAACGAGCGTGGTTACGACGTCATGGGCCGGACCATCGCCCGTCGCCTCGTGAAGATGGGCGTGATTGACGGACCGAGCGGCGCCGCCCGTTGAGTGAGCAGGTGGTGGCTGAGGATCTGCACTGATCGGGTTCGCGAACTCGTGCGCCAGGCACGTCAAGGATTGGCGCGGTGAGTCACCGCCTGCCGGCTGGCGCCAGAGCCGCGTTGGACAGCTCGAATGATCCGGGACTCCTGATGTCGAACACCAGGCGCACCACGGCGTCGTCCTGGGTTGCGTTGAACTGAAAGTCGAAGGTTTGCCACTCGCTGTTCAGCGCGACTTCCTGGGAAAAGCCGAGATTGCCCCAGGGGGGGTGTGCCTGACTGACTTGAACGCCGACCGACAGAGGCGAGAGGGCGCGGCCGCGGAACGACACCGTATACGATGCCCCGCTCTGCACAGAAGGCTGCCCTCGTTCGACCTGCACTTTCCGAGGTTCTCCGCCACCATCGCCGATCTCGATGCGAACCAGACCCGGGCGATCGGGGTCTGGCACTTGGACCAGGCGAGCCGTGCCAGCATCGTAGGCTTTGAGGGTCCACTGCGGATCTTTTCGGAATGCACGCTCAAGCAGCAAGGGCTTGTTGCGAAGATCCAGTAGCCAGGCTTCCCTGGTGTTGAAGTAATCGAATAACGGGGCCGGATCCCGTTGCTCCCATGCCCAAACGACCTTCTGGGTATCGATGTTCGGACCGTTGTAGACCCAGTTGCTGAGCTCCGATGGGCCCGCATCCGGATCGGTTCGCACCATGATGAGATATTGCCCGGCGCCCTGCTCAAGGGGCGCAACCAGGCGCGCGCGATCGTAGATCCAGCCGTAGTCCCGGTAAGTCAGTTCCTCAAAGCCGGTGGCGTGCCAGAGGAATGCGACCCTCAATTGATAGTATCCCTGCCAAGAGAGGAACGCGATTGCGACCATGGGTCTCAGGACTGTCGCCCGGTCGAGCCGCGTCCAAACGGATCGAGCAGCTAGCGTCGTCAAAAGAAAAAACAGCGGAACAACTGGGGCGAGATACCGCAGGTCGCCACCGGCGGTCAGACTCGCGACGCCCAGGGTGGTACCAAAAGTCAGCAAAGCGAAGGCAGCCCAGCGGTCCGCCTGCACCACGGCAACGAGCAGCAGCAGGATGGCAGCGCCTAGCGACACTGGCCCGAGAACCTTTGCCAGAATACCGAAAAGGTAGAGGGCATTGCCTAGGACTCCCGCAGCCATCACGGACAAACCCGCGGCAGCGCTCGCGTCCCAAACAAAGTTGAGATCGCTGTTCCGGGCCATGTGCAACTGGTATGGCATGACCAACGGGCTGCCCGTTACTCGGTAGTGGTAATACCCAAGCCATGCGAAACCAAGGGCCAACAGGAGCCCCGTCCAGAGAACGATGCGCGTGGCCGCGGCTCCACGCGAGGATCGCCACTCGCGAACCACCCACACAGCGATGACCAAGGCCGCCGGCACACTCGCTACGAGGCCTTCGACCGGCCGACTGACAGCAAGCAGCCACACGCCTGCCGCCAGCGGAGCAGCCAACGCCAGGCGAGGGGCACTCAAAAGGCGCCGAAGGCTACCGAACAGAAGCGCGCCGCCCAGCATCGCGGGGGCGCCCCCGATGTACTGTGAGCCGTACTCCAAGACTATTGGGTTCAACACGACGAGCAAGCCGCCGAACAACGCCCATCTCGGTGGAACCCACGCCTGCAGCATCCAGACGACCGCGCCGCACGCCAGCGCGAAACTCAGCCACACGCCCACCAATGCGTGCTTTGCAACCACCAGTCCGAACGCGAGCACAAGCCCTTGGGCCGGCGGGTACTTGGACTGGTACGTCGGCTCCTGGAGGACGCTCATGCTCTCCAGATGGTGCCGCAGGAAATGCGGTGGATTGGTCAAGCGCCCGCTGGCGAACGTCTCCGCGGCCAGCAGATGGCTGAACTCGTCGGCGACAAAGGGCACCGGCCACCGGAGTGCCGCAAACGTGACGCACTCCAGCAGTGCGGCCAACACCACCACGCCGATGGCCAATTTGGGTCGAGATGCCAAGGCGGCCGTCAGGCGTTCGACTCGAGCCAAGAACGACAGCCAGCGTGACACGTGACATCCTTTCGTGGTGGGGCGCCGCGCCGAGTTTCGGCCAGCACCACTCGACGGCGCGGCGGGCCAATGGCGCAGTGCGGCTCTACTGTAGACGCCCGTCGATCGATCTGACAAGGCGAACCCGAGGACGCGGTCTTTCGAACATGTGGAAGAATCTCAGTCTCCTTGCCGGGTCCACGGCGTTCGCGCTGATCGTCGCCGAAATCATTTGCAGGGTCTTCCTCTGGCCTGCTTCGAGTTGGTGGCCGCCCGGAATGTACATACCCGCCCCCGATCCCAAGCTCGCCTTCCGGCTCGCGCCGAACTTCGACGGCGTGGTGACCAATAGAACCGAGTATCGGGTCCGGACCAACTCCCTGGGATTTCGCGGCGACGAACCGCGCACCGAGGGTGTCCGCACGATTGCGGTGTTCGGCGATTCCTTCACGTTCGGACAAGGCGTGGAGGACGCCGAGGCGTTCCCTGCAGTCATTGGGCGCGGCCTGGAGCGCGAAGGCATTCAGGTCCTCAACGCGGGCGTGTGCGCGTACAGCCCCTCCCAGGCCTACATCACCTACGAGGAACTGAGCGCTCGAATGTCACTCGATACGGTCGTGATTCAGCTGTTCGAAAACGACATCCTGGATCAGGAGGCGCTTCCAGTGCAGGGCGTCTACGACGGCTCTCTGTACAACAATCCGCCAAAAACGAAGGTCCAGTTCGCCGCGCTCTGGGTCCTGCGCCATTCCGAGTTCGCGAGTCATCTTCTCTACGCATGGAAGTACAACGCGTGGCGGCACGCCGGCATGCCCGAGTACCTTTCGTCCGACTACGGGACCGTAAACGCCTTCAAGATTGAAAGCACGAAGGCACTCCTGACGCGGTGGATTCGAAACGCGGCGGGACGGGGGCAGCGCGTCATTGTCCTGTGGATACCGCGACGAGAGCAGGTAGAACCGGGGATGTCCGACCGGTTTGCCGCCTGGGAGCGCGAAGGCAAGCACATCGACCTGGAGGCCGATCATCACTGGCTCAGGCCGCTACTTGAGCAAGAGCCCGCTGTCGAGTACGTCGACGTCGTGAGCACGTTCCGCGCGTCGTACGCCGCCGGTGGGCCAGCGCTTTATCTCGATAACGACAGCCATTTGAGCGCCGCGGGAAATCGGGTGACGGCCGAAACCGTACTCGCAACGCTCCGCAGCCGGGTGGGCGAGTAAGCGCCCCCGCGCAGCGGGTGGATCATCGCGCGATCGCGGCACGCAACCCACGGCCAGCCGCGCGCGCGCTCAAGTACAGCTCTCCGGCAAATGTGCCGAGCAGCTTGAAAGCCGCCGGTTGCCGCAAGTAGTACATCTCCACCCGCTTCAAGTCGTACCGGTCGTCCGTTTGCTTGGCCAATCCCAGCGACGTGCCAACCGCGGAGCGATAGTGCGCACTCGCCAGCGCGCGCGCCTTTGGGCTCACGGCGCCATAGGGATAGGCGAAACTGCTGATCGCAATGCCCAGCTGATCTTCAAGTTCGTGCTTGCAGGAAACGACTTCTTCGAACAGCTCACTGGAGGCCAATCGCGGCAGTCGCTGATGCCGCCTGGAATGCGCACCTACCTCGAAGCCCGACGCCACCAAGTCCAGGAGTGCCTCGCGAGATAGCAAGGGCGTTCGTGGAATGCCTGGCGCCGGTTCTGGCCAATCGTTCTGCTCCCCGAGGCGTGCGCTCACCGCATAGATCGTGGCGCGAAAACCGAGGTCGCTCAGCAGCGGAAGGGCGTGCGTGGCAAAATTTGCCATGGCGTCATCGAACGTCAGCACCACCGTTCGTTCCGGCAACGCGCCGCCGCCATCCCAGAGCTCGAGCAGCTCCGTGACCGTGATCACCCGGTAGCCGCGAGCCGCGAGCTGCAGCATCTGTTCGCGAAAAAGCGCGGGGCGCACGGAAATCACCGACCCCGACTCATCGAGGGAGTGGTAGGTCAACAGCGGGACGCCACCTTGCAGCATCACGCCATCCCCTGCCTGCCAGCTCGCAACTTCATGCGTTCCGAAATGAGCGCGAGATAGCGCTCCAGATGCACCGCCAGGGTCCACTGCTGAAGCGCGAACTGGCGCCCGCGGGTCCCTAGTTCGATACGCAGCGCCGGATCACCGAGAAGTTTCTCCATGGCCACGCGGCACTGTACCTTCGTGTCGAACGCGATGCCGCCGCCGCTGGCGTCCAGCAACTCCGCGATGGCACCGATGCGACGGCCAATCACCGGTGTGCCATGCGCCAGCGCCTCGGCGGCAATCAGGGCAAAGGTCTCGAAGCACAGGGAGGGCACGAGGACGGCGATGGCCTGTCGATAGTGAATGCCGATGGCCTGTGGATGCATCGCACCCAGGAACTTCACGTGAGGCGAGTCCTTCGCGGCTGCGCGCAACTCGGGTTCGTAGGCGCCGGCGCCCACGATGAGCAGGTCTGCCGCGCGATAGTCGTCGAAGATCGCCAGGAGATCCTGCACACCCTTGAGTTTTTCCAAGCGGCCCACGTAGAGAAAAAAGGGTCGTTCCGGGTCGGGCAAGCGAGCGGCAAGCTCGGCATCGGAAGGAACCGGTACGAAGTGCGGAATCACCTGCATGTGTCCGGAAATCCCGTCCTGCTGATGGCGTTCGAGTGCGAACTGGCTGGGCATGATGAGCGCATCCAATTCGGTAAGACACGCGCGCAGCAAGCCGGTGCTTCGCCACCACTGAGGGGGACGTCCGCTCCGGAGTGTGCAGCGTATGCACTCGCGCGACGTGCACGCCTCGCGGTTGAACTTGAAGAGCACGTGCGTGGGGCACACCAACCAGTATTCGTGCGTCGTATGCAGCTTGACCGCATGGCCCAGCCGCAGCAAGGCCGGCGCGCCCATCAACGACACATTGTGGTAGTGAATCACGTCGTACTCATGCGCGGAAAAATGTGCCTCCAGCGTCTCCCCATAGGCGGCCGGACGCCCCAGCTGATGCACACTCAGCGTGGACCAACGTGGCGACGCGGTCGCCAGCGGAAAGCGCGTGACCTTGGGGTGATGGGTAAACCCGACGTCCGGCTGCGGCATGGCCTTCAACCCGAACGCGTCGAGCGAATACAGCACATGCACAGAGTGCCCGAGGGAGGCCAGTGCTTCAGCCAGGCGATATACGAACACCGCATCTCCGCCAAAGTGATGTGGCGGATAGAAGGTGCTCACCAGGCAGAAACGTAACTTGAGCACTATGGCCTACGCCCCCGCGGTCGCCCGCGCGTCGTCGCCGTGGCGGCTTCCCCGAGGATGCGCATCATCGTGCGGGCTCCGGCGTGCCACGAGTAATCCGCGGTCCGCAGCAGGCCGCGCTCCCGCTGGGCCAGCCGGAGCGGCGCGTCCCCTAGCAAGCGGTCGATCGCTCGCGCCATCTGAGCGGGGGACGACGGGTCGAACAGCAAGCCGGCGTCGCCCACGATCTCTGGCAGCGAATAACGGTTGCTCACGGCCACCGGCAGTCCACAGGCCATGGCTTCGAGCACGGGCAGTCCGAATCCTTCACTGAAGGACGGCAGCACGAGCATCGTCGCCGAGTTGTACAGCAGCACCAGGTCATCGTCGTCTACGAATCCGGTAAACGTGACGCGCTCCCCCAGACCAAGCTCTGCCACCAGTGATACCAGCTCCGCATGGCAGCTGAGAAAACTGTCCCGCGTGAAATCACCCACCAGCGCCAGATGCCAGGGCGACGCAGCATCAGTGCCCGCAGACAGTTTCATGGCGCGCAACAGGCCGTCGAGATTCTTGTGCGGGCTGATGCCACCGACATATAAAATCAGCGGCCGGTCGAGCGGCAGCCCATGGCGTTGTCGCGCATGTGCAACCGCCGCTGCTCGTTCAACCGTGTCCGGCATCGGACGGAACAGCGTATCCGTGCCCTCGCTGACCAGATCGATGGCCGACTCCGGGTAGTCAAAGGCCTTGGCGATCTGTAGCCGCGCATCGGAGGAAACCGTCACCAGCCGGTCCGTCTGGTAAAGCGCCATGGCCGACTTGATCCGCCAGAGCGTGCGGGGCGCGAAGCGTGGGAAAATCAACTCGGGATGGTTCTCTGCCGACGCATCGTGGAACACCATGACCGTGCGCGTGCGGCCCCACAGGGGAAAGTAGGAATAGTTGGTCGGAAAGAGGAAAACGTCGGCGTTGACCTCGGAGACCGCGCGTCCCATGCGCAGCAAATCCAGCGGGCTGCGCGCACCATCCGCGGCCGCGGCCACCGCGGGTTGCGCACTCGTGGCCACGACTTTGAGCGTCGCTCCTGGAGGAAATGTTCCCCCGGCCGTTCCCTCGGCTTCCGTTTGCCGATCGACCACCAGCACGAACTCGTGCTGCGGGAAGTCCGCCACCATGGCGTTTACCAGGCCGCGGGTGAAGCGACCATAACCGCGCCGGTTCGCCCAGGTGCAGGCTTCGATCGCTACTTTCATGTCCCGTTCCCGCCAGCCGGTTCAACGCGGAGCGCATTTGCGTATCCCACCAATTCGCCCACTGACCAAGCACCCAGAATGGGAACGAAATAGCCAATGCCACGCACCAGGTGCGCCGCGTGTTCAGGCGCCTGCGCCAGCACGTGGCGCGCAATGCGCACGAACAATACGAGCGGGACCGCTGGCGACGCCAGCAACCACGCGAACCGCATTACCAACGGCAGCTTCCGCGCTCGGTATTGCGCGAAATGCCGGCCACCCTGGTACTGGTGCGCCATGGCCTGGGACAAGCTCATCGGCAGGTGTGCAGCCACCCAGACGCCAGGCACCATGCAGGCCGCGTGTCCGTCAGCGCCGAGCGCGTCGTTGACTTCGTTTTCCGATAACGCATGTTCCCAGACAGCACGGCAGCCGAGGAGCAAAGCACGGTCATACGCCACATTGACGCCACTCACCGCCCGCACCGGCCCCGCCGCCATCGGCGGCATGTACACGCCGTATTCGACAAAATAAAGCGCCCAGTCGAACGCGCGCCGAACCAGCCCGTTGGCAACCGGCCCGCCAATGATCCCGTGGCCGGAGGTGTGCGCCTGTACGAGTGCGTCGGCCCAGGCGGGTCCCACGGTGACATGATCTTCGATGAAGGCGACCAGGTCGCCGCGTGCACGGGCGGCGCCGACGGCGCGCAGGCGCAGCACCGAGGCGCCAGGCAGGCTCTCGCCACTGACCTGCGGCCAACCCGCGCACATGCGTTCCAGGGTCGTGGCGGAAAGGCTGGTGACCACGATGATTTCCGTGCTGATCGCGACGCGCTCGCGTTGCGCGTGAACGCTATCCAGGCAGCGCAACAGCAGGGCTTCATTGCCCCACGATGCAATGACCACGGAAAGCTGCGGCGTGTCCTCGCGCGGTGACGTCATTTGACTTTCGCCAGCGCGCCGGCGTCGCCAAACCACGCCCCGGCCATTTCACCGAGGCCCCAGGACGTCACAAACAACATGAGCAATGGCAGCGAACGCAGCAACTCGCGCCGGTGCAGACGACTCCTCCACACGCGCGACACGACGCGCGTGTACAACACCGGCGGCAATGCGGCTGCGGCCGCGCCGTACAACACCCGCCGGATCACGCCCGCCATGCCCCGATGGCTGTTCACCCGATCCGCAGCAAACGCGCGCGCATACAAGAATCGCTGAGCCGCGTACTCGCCGACGGTGTAGTGCTTTTTGTGCCGGACCACGATGTCGGGTGCGCACCAGAGCACCACGCCGCGCTGCTGCATGGCGTCGTGCAGCACGTTTTCCCAGCGACCGGCCAGCAGGGTGTCGCGACATTCGGCGAGCAGGGCTCGCTCATAGGAGGTGTTGTTGCCCATCAACCAGTCCGCAGGGCCGGGCGTGAGCGGCAGATACACGTGGCTGTACTCGCACAGGAAGGCCGCCCAATCGACCGTGCGCTCCGTGGCCCCATTCACCACGGTTCCACCGACTACCCGCACGTCGCCGCTGCGCGCGCTCAGCATTTGCTGCGCCCATCCAGGCGGCACCAGCACATGGTCCTCGATCACCGCCACCGTGGGCGCGGTGGCGCGGTCAAAAGCGAGCGCCCGCATGCGCGGAATCGAAGTGAGCGTCGACACCGGCAACATCTGCGCCCACGGGAATCGATCTGCCAGGGGGCCACGCACGAGTGCACCGCAGCGTTCCGGCACGATCACTTCGAGCGCGACGGTCGAGCGCTCCCGTTCCAGCGCCCGCAGGCAACCCTCCAGATCCTCCCATCCGTTGACCGAGGGCACGACCACCGACAGGCTCGGCGCGCCTACCACGAGGCATCCTCGGCACTCATGGCAATCAGCAGGTCGCGCACCACTGCGATATCCAGCACTTCGTCGGGCAGGATCGGACTGGCACCTTGGTCGCCCATCGCGCGATACATCTGGCGCACCAGCTCATTGAGCCCCGGGTACGCAGGTTCTGCGCGCAAGCCTCGGCGCGCCAGATTGGACGCGGCCGCGATCAGCGACTTGCCCGCCACCCGAAACGGTCGCGCGGTCTTGGCCGCGCGCGACACTTTCGCCGAATCGATCACGCAATAGCCGTGAAAGAGATCCACGAAGGCCGATGCGCGTTCGCCCAGCAAGCGCATCTCGGCGAAGGTGGGACGCGTTGCCATGGAAATGAGGTAGGCGACCGACATGGCCGGAATGTGAGCGTGCACCCGCCATTCCCCGTCGCGCAGCTTGGCCACGCGCCAGCTCGCGTCGCGCAGCGACACGCCGAGCACGGCACGCGTGAGGGCCAGGCAATGTGGCAGGAAGTCCGCCACCACCGAATCAGGGTGAAATCCGGTGCCCTGCACGCCAGCCGAAGCCAGGTTCACGTCGAGGTGCAGCAATCGCCCAAGCTCACTGCGGCGTGCCAGGAGCTCGCTTACCCCATGCTGGAAGGGAAACTGATGCACCGGCACCAACATGCGGCCTTGCGACAGCGCCAGCGCCAGCAGCAACTCCGTTTCCCCGGCGGTCGGGGTGATCGGTTTCTCCGCCAGCACGTGACAGCGACCCTCGAGTGCCTCGCGGATCAGCGCAACATGACTGGCGAGCGGCGTGCAGACATGCACCACGTCAGGCGACCGTGCTTGTAGCGCGGTGGAGAGGTCGAGGTACGTGCTCGCCCCTTGGCACTCCCGCGCCAGTTGCGCGGCGCGCGCCGCATCGGTGTCGACCACTCCGGCAATTGCACCGCCACTGCGTCGGATGGCGTGCGCATGCCACCGCCCCATCAGGCCGGCACCCACCACGACTGCCTTGACGCGCGCAGCGCTCACGTTCGCTATCCCAACCGCAGGTCGCGCAGCTTTGCCACGAGCGTGTCGTCAATCGTTACGCGCGCTCCCGTAGCCGCCGCGTGATATGCAGCCGCAATCACTGCAATCACGTCGCGACCCGATTCACCGCTGACCGGCGGCTCGACGCCATTCTGGAATGCCGCAAACGTTTGTTTGAACAGCTCCCGCGTCGCCACCATATTGGGTTCGCGTGGATTGCGTGCCAACTGCGAGCGACGCGCTCCCACCTCGCGCCAGGCCAGGCCGGCGATGCCATATTCGAATCGCACATGCGGGCGCGAGCTACGAAACAGCCCCGCGCTTACGCGCGCACGGCCGCCAAATGAGGCGCGCAGAGAGGCTCGATCGGTGTCGGCGCGCAATTCGAGATATTGCTTTGCTCCTTTGCTGAGCCGGTTCTGCACCAGCGTGGCCAGGCGACCGCGGCTGAATTGAAAGGTCACGGTGACCACGGCGTCGGAGTCACGCTCGAGTGCACCGCCAGGGCATGTCCACGCCTGTACCGCCTGCGGCTTCTCGCCGAACAATGCCATGAGCAGGTCCACCAGGTGCACGCCTGCCTCAAACAGCGTGCGTTGCAGCATCTCGCCGCGCCAACCGGGCTCTGACCACGGGGGCAAATCGATCAACTGCCACACTTGCGCGAAATTCAACGCGCCTGTCGCTCCGCTGCTCACCGCATCGCGAACCGCCCTGAAGATGGGCATCTCGCGAAATTCGTGGTTGAGCGCAATGCGTTTCCCGGCTGCACGCGCCGCCGCGAGCACCTGGTCAGCCTCGGCAATGCTCGACACAAACGGTTTCTCACACAGCACATGCGCGCCCGCAGCAAGAGCGCGCAGGCACAGCCCGGCATGGCTCCCGGGCGGCGTGCCAACGCACACCACGTCTGGTCTTGCCCGTTCCAGCATCTCATCGAGATGCTCGAATACCGGCACCTTGAATACGGCCTGCGCGCGATCGCGCCGGTCGCGATCAAGATCTACGGCCCCGACGACGCTACAGTCGGGCAACCCTGCGAGCGCCGGCAAGTGCAACTTAAAACCGGCGTCGCCAAGCCCCACTACGGCCACTCTCATCGAGTGTTTCTGCTCAACCACATTGTCATCGGGCACCTGGGATAAGGGCGCCGCCCCGCTGGTTCCAGCGTGCGCAGCGCAAAAGCTTCGGCGCAACGTCAATCTGTGCGTCGTCCGGTGACGCGATCGTAGCGGGTGGCGTTGATCGGATGGTACTGGCTTTTGAAGGCGCGGCCGAGGGACCGCAGGCGCGCTGGGCGCGCGGGTATGATCGTGAGGCAAAGTCTCCCCCCGAAACGAACCTGCGCATGCTCGCTGAGACGACAACAGACGCATGACCAGGCCCAGGCCCAGGCAATGGTGTGTGCTCGGAGGTATTGCGTTGGTCTTGCTGGGCCTGCTCTTGCCCCGGGACTGGTATGACGCGCTGCCGAAGTTCGAGAACCAGCCTGCGCTGCCGGTGAAGGGCGTGACGCTTTTGCAGATCGCGCTGGTCATGGAGGGTCTGGCGCTGGCGTGGCTGGCCGTGCGCTTTCAAGGCTTTGCGCGATTGCGACCGGGCGAGCGGCTTGCCGCACTCGCAACCGACACATCCGACGGGATTTCAGCGGGCGCGGCGCGGTGGCTGCTCGCTGCCGTCGTCGCCTTGGCCGTGGGACTGCGGGCCATTGGTCTCGACGCGGATCTCTGGCTCGACGAGATTACCCCGGTCCTGGCGTATGGCGAGATGCCGGTGTTGTCGGTCGTCACCAGCTATACCGGCTCGAACAACCACCTGCTCAACACCCTGCTGCTGAAGCTCTCGCTTGCGCTCTTCGGCACCCAGGAGTGGGCGGTGCGGCTGCCGGCGGCGATATTCGGTGTTTTGACCATCCCAGCGATGTATGGCGTCGCCCGTCTGGCGATGTCGCGGGCGGGCAGCCTGTGCGCGGCCTTGCTGCTGGCGGTTTCGTATCACCACGTCTTCTTCTCGCAAAATGCTCGAGGTTATTCCGCCTACCTGCTGTTTTCGCTACTGGCGTGCGGATTGCTCGTGAAGGCGCTGCAGGAAGATCGCGCCCGCCATTGGGTGCTGTATGTGGCCGCGATGTTCCTGGGTTTCGCATCCATGCTGACCCACGGGTTCGTGTTCGCCGCACATATCCTGGTTGGAGCCCTCGCGCTGGTGGTCGTCAGCCGCGGCGGCTCCTCTCCCTGGCCGCTCGCACGTCGGCTGGCTACGGTGTTCTCGGTAACAGCAACGCTGGTGCTGACGCTTTACATCACCATCGTGCCGCAGCTGCATGCCTACACGACGGTGGTCTACAGCGACCCGGCCACCGGCTTTTCGCCATTCACCAAGGAATTCTGGGTTGAACTCGCACGCGGCCTTTCCGCTGGGCTCGGCCCGGCGGTCCTTCTCGCCGCGATTCCCATGTCGATCGTCGGCGCGGTGGGATTTGCCATTCTGCTGCGACGCCACTGGACCCTGGTGCTCGCGCTGTTGCTGCCTGGCATGCTGACGGCGTGCCTGCTGGTGGCAGGAGGCCTGAGCTTCTCGCCACGCTTTTTCCTGATCATGCTGCTGCTCGGCATCCTGGTCGTGGTTCAGGGCACTTTTAGTGCCAGCGCGGCGATCGCTGGGCGCTTCGCCCCGGGTCAATCGTCCCGCGCTCCCCGCGCGGCCGTCGCGTTCGGACTGGCCGCAAGCGCGCTCTCGGTAGCCTCGCTGAAGCACTATTACGAGGTTCCCAAGCAGCCGTATCGGGCCTCCCTTGAATTCATTGCGGCACAACGCGAAGCCGGCGAGTCGGTCATTGCCATTCACCTGATGGAAAAGGGCTACCAGTTCTACGCCGAACGCTCCGGCCTCATCGAGGGCGTGGACTGGCATTCTGTGCGATCGCTGGCGGCGCTTGACGCCGTGTCAGCGGCGCACCCCGCACGATCCAGTCTGTTGGTCACCACTTTTCCGCGTGCACTTCGTCTCAGCCATCCCGACCTTTTCGCGCGGTTGACGAATCGCGCGCGGGAGATGAAGACGTTCCCGGCTACCATCGGCGATGGCGCAATCACGGTTTGGCGCTATCCAAGTCCTTCTGCAAACCTGCTGGGGGAGCGATGACGGGACCGTCGACCATTGCTGAACTCCCCATTTTTCTCTCCGTGGTACTGGTGGTGCGCAACCAGTCCGCGCGATTGGCCCAGGACCTGCGTTCCTACCTGGGGCAGATCTGCGGACTGGTGAGCGACTTCGAGTTGATCGTCGTCGACAATGCGTCCACGGACGGCAGCGTGTCCGTACTGAAGTTGCTCACCGCGCCCGACGGGCTGCCCAACCTGCAGGTGTTTGCGCTCACCAAGGAAGTGGATGCCGACGCTGCCTCATGGGCCGGGGTCGAGCGTTCGCTCGGCGACTTCGTAGTGGTCATCGATCCACTGCAGGACGACATCGGCTTCATGCCCACGATGCTGCTGCATGCCGTGCAGGGTAGCGACGTGGTGTTTGCCCGCAACCTCAACGGCGGGCGCCAGGCCCTTTCGTACCGCATCGCAGCGGGAGCGTTCAACGCATTCTACAAAGTCATCGCCGGTATCAACCTCGCGGACGAGGCGCCACACTTTCGCGTGCTTAGCCGGCGCGTCGTCAACTTCATCTTGCAGCACCCGATGCCAGCGCTCGCCTTTCGCCACCTCCCCGCCACAGCCGGCTTCGCGCGCGAGAACCTGGTCTACACGGCGGCGCTGCAGCAGCCGCCGCGCAAGCGGTTGCTCGACAGCATCGATCGCGGCATGAGCCTGCTGGTGTCCTCGACCCGTGTGCCGATGCGGCTGGTGACCATGTTGTCGCTGTTCGGGGCGTTCGCGAATGTCGTCTACACCGCGTACGTGATCGCCATCGCACTGTTCAAGTCCGACGTGGCGCCCGGCTGGGTCACGTTGTCCTTGCAGCAATCGGGCATGTTCCTGCTGATCTCGCTGGTGTTGCTGGTGCTGGGCGAATACATCCTGCACACCGCAGTGCTCGCCAATGAAGGCCCGAAGTACCATGTCGCCCAGGACTTCACCAGCGCGATCTTGACCCGCACGCGCAAGCTCAACGTGGAGGATGCCCACGCCGACGGTCCGTCCCCAGCCGGCGAGCCGATCAACCCCACGCATACGGGTTGAGCGGGCCATGCGCGACGCCTTGGTCATCGGCGGCGGCTTGTATGGGGCGACCATCGCTGCATATCTCGCAGCACGCCGCGGGTTTCGGCAGGTCACCTTGATCGAGCGCGAGGCGCAGCTGCTGTCGCGCGCGTCCTACCACAACCAGGCCCGTGTCCATAACGGCTACCACTACCCGCGCAGCTACACCACGGCCTATCGGAGCCGGGTGAACTTCCCCCGCTTCCTTGCCGACTTCGGCGCGACCGTTTGCCGCGATTTCACAGCCTTGTATGCCATTGCCAGGCGCGACTCCAAGCTGACCGCGCGGCAGTTCCAGCGCTTCTGCCGCGAGATCGGCGCCGCCGTCGAGCCCGCGCCGCCATCACTCGCCGGGCATTTCGATCCCCGCCTCATCGAAGAGACGTTCCTGGTCGAGGAGCACGTCTTCGACGCCACCCGCTTGCGCGACCAAGCACTCGCGGAGCTGCAACGCCTCGGCGTGGAGATTTTGCTCGGCTCGCGAGTCACGCGGCTCTGCGCGCACGAGGGCGGCCTCGCGGCAGGGTATGCAGACGCTTCCGGGGCAGAGCGCGAGATCCACAGCCGGTTCGCCTTCAACTGCACCTACAGCGGCGTCAATCAAATCGGGGGCGCGTTCCACGGCATCCACGCCAGCCTTAAGCACGAGATCGCCGAAGTTGCGCTGATCGAGGTCCCGCGTGGCCTGCAGGGGCTGGCCGTGACGGTGATGGATGGCCCCTTCTTTTCGTTGCTGCCGTTCCCCGCGCGCAACCTGTGCACGCTTTCGCATGTGCGCTACACGCCGCATCGACAATGGTTCGACACGCCCGGAAACGACCCCTACCACGTGCTCGCCAACTACGACAGACAGACGCGCGTGGAGCGCATGGTCCGCGATGCGAGCCGCTACCTGCCGGCGCTGCGGGAGGCCCGGCACGTTGATTCCCTGTTCGAGGTGAAGACCGTGCTGGCGAAGAACGAGACCGACGACGGACGGCCCATCTTGTTCGAACGACACGCCACCTTGCGAGGCTGCTTCACGGTCCTGGGGGGCAAGATCGACAATATCTTCGACGTCCTGGAAAAGCTCGACGCCGAGCCGCTGGCAACTGTCAGTGGCTGAACTGGCACCCAGCGTAGCGCGAGGTGAGCACATGCCCGATGCGTTGATAGGCCATTCCGGATTCGTCGGCACGACGCTGCTTCGGCAGCGTCTGTTCGACGCCATGTACCGTTCGACCAACATCGACAGCATCGCCGGACAGGACTTCGACCTGGTCGTCTGTGCGGGTGTGCCAGCCCAGAAGTGGATCGCCAACCGCGAGCCGGAGCGCGACAAGCAAGGCATCGAAAGCCTGATCGCATGCCTGCGCCAGGTGCGCGCCCGACGCTTTGTGCTGATTAGCACGGTCGATGTCTTCGGAAATCCCGACGGCCCGGACGAGGCAAGCCCCGTTGAAGAAGGTGGCCTGCATCCTTATGGACTGCACCGCCGGATGCTCGAATCCTTCGTCGAGGCAAACTTCGCACGACACCTCGTCGTGCGTCTGCCCGGCCTGGTGGGGCCGGGACTGCGCAAGAACGTGATCTACGACTTGCACCATGGCAACAATCTCGCGGCCATCGATGGGCGCGCGATCTTCCAGTTCTATCCCATGGTCAACCTGTGGCACGACATCGATGCCGCGCTGCGCTTGGAGCTTAAGCTCGTCCACCTGAGCGCCGAGCCCGTCAGCGTGGCGGAAGTCGCCCGTGACGGCTTCGGCATGGTCTTCGACCAGCAACTCGCGGGTACGCCAGCCCGTTACGACCTGCGATCGCTCCACGCCGCCGCATTTGGCGGCAGCGGCCCCTACCTCTACAGCAAGCGCGAGACGCTGCAGGCGATCCGCGCCTACGCGCAGTCCGAACCGCGACCGGGCGACACCGGCGCGCCAGGCACCCGATGAGGCTCGCCATCTCGAACATCGCCTGGGACGCCGCCGACGACGAGGTGGTGGCGGCACTCCTGCAGCGCTACCGAATCGACGCGATCGATATCGCGCCGGCCAAGTACTTCCCCGTGAATGCGCCCGTCGCTCCGGAGGACGCTGGGCGCGTGCGCCGCTGGTGGGGCGAGCGCGGCATCGATATTACCGGCATGCAGGCGCTGCTGTTCGGGACCAACGGGCTGAACGTCTTCGGTCCCCCGGCCGTGCAGGACGCCATGCTCGCGCACCTGGCCGATGTCTGCGCCCTGGCGTCGCGACTCCGCGCTACGCGCCTGGTGTTCGGTTCGCCCCGGAACCGGGACCGCACGAGCCTGAGCGACGACGAGGCGGACGCCATGGCCGTACCCTTTTTTCAACGCCTGGGCGACATCGCCCTGGCGCATGGCGTCGTTGTCTGCCTCGAACCGAACCCCGAGCGTTACGGCTGCAACTTCATGACGACGACCGCGAGTGCCGCGCGCATCGTCCATCGAGTGGCACATGCGGCGATCCGGCTGCAGCTCGACACGGGCGCCATTGCAATCAGTGGCGAGGCGGCCGGCCCGGTAATCGAACGCCACTGCGCGATCATCGGGCATGTGCACGCCAGCGAGCCCGGACTGGTCACACTGGGCGACGACTGCGCCCCGCACGACGAGGTGGCGCGCGCATTGCAGACACACCTGCCCGGGCATCTCGTCAGCATCGAAATGCTGGCCAGCACCGCCGAGCCAGCCGTCACCAGGATCGAGCGAGCGCTTCGCTTCGCGATACGCTGCTATCGTCCGGAAATGCCGGTGGCCGAGGCCTAAGGTCCTCATACTCACCGCTCGGATCGTCTGACTCCGGCAAAGGCCACGCATGGCGGACGACATCGGGGCGCAGCGCTCTGACTGGCAGGTTCCAGCTTTCGAGTTGCCATTGTGGCTTGGGCGCAGCACCGAGTATTGCGTGATCGTTCCGGTCATCAACGAGGGCGAGCGGATTCGCCGACTGATCGATCGCATTCACAAGCTCGGCCTGCCCGCGGTCTCCGACCTGATCATCGTGGATGGCGGCAGTACCGACGGGTCCCTGGTGGCGTCCGAGCTCCAGGAAAAAGGGCTGCGCGGACTGATCATGAAGACCGGCGCCGGCGCGCTGGGCGCTCAACTGCGCTGCGGCTACGCCTTCGCACTCGACCAGGGCTACCAGGGCACGATCACCATCGACGGCAACGGCAAGGATGACCCCGATGCCATCCCGCGCTTCGTCGATGCGCTGAAGGCCGGCGTGGACTTTGCCCAGGCTTCGCGCTTCATCCCCGGTGGACTGGCGGAACATACGCCGCGGGTGCGCGAATTGGCGATTCGCTGGATACACGCGCCGCTGCTCAGCCTTTGCTCCGAATTCCACTGGACCGACAGCACGCAAGGATTCCGCGCCTACAGCCGGCGCATCCTGATCGATCCCCGCGTCGCCCCGTTCCGGGACGTGTTCAGTGGATATGAGCTGCTGGCGTACATGTCCTATCGCATCCCGCGGCTCGGCTACCGATGCCTGGAGTTGCCGACCGCGCGCCGCTATCCAGCAACCGGGAAGACACCCACCAAGATCAGCGGCGTGCGCGGCAACCTGCGGGTGCTGTCGGCGGCCCTGAATGCCTGCGCTGGCCGGTTCAATCCCTGACTGCGGCGACGCAGGTAATCCCGGAGCCGGCCTCGATAAGCCTTACGGCATTCCCACAGGGATCAGTACCGGCGCGTCGCGCGCCGCGCGTACGACTCGACGATAAATCCACATTGTGAGGACGAGTAGTGT
>JANPJV010000119.1:0-5605 GCA_031425695.1 Rhodanobacteraceae bacterium
TGGGGGGTGCCTACCAACGGGAGTTATGGGCGTCGGGCTTTGGGGGGGGTCGGCGCTGCGCGCGCTCTCTACCCCACCGCTTAAACTATGCGGCCCACACCGACGCCCCACCACAAGCAATCGCGCCACGTCGGAACGTAGCCCCGCGGCTGCCCGCACATCGCCCCGCCCCCGAGCAATCGCTTCGCGGCGTCGGTCTATAATGGGTCGCCTCGATCCATTAAGGTTCTGCCCATGCGTATCGTGGCCGAGGCGCTCACCTTTGATGACGTCTCGCTGGTTCCGGCTTTTTCCGATGTCCTGCCCCGCGATGTCGATCTCGGCGCCCGACTGACGCGCGGCCTCAAGCTCAATATTCCGATCGTGTCGGCGGCGATGGATACCGTCACCGAGGCGCGCCTGGCCATCGCGATGGCGCAGATGGGCGGCATCGGCATCGTCCACCGGAACATGACGATCGACAACCAGGTCGCGCAAGTGCGGCTGGTCAAGAAGTTTGAATCCGGGGTGATTCGCGACCCGATCACGGTTGCGCCGAATATCAGCATCCGCGAAGTGATTGCGCTGACGCGCAAGAACCAGATCTCGGGCGTGCCGGTGGTCGACGGAGCCGAGCTCGTCGGCATCGTCACCAGCCGCGACCTGCGCTTCGTGACCCAGCTGGATGATCCGGTCAGCCGGATCATGACGCCGAAGCGCCGGCTGGTCACCGTGCCCGAGGGCGCCACCGATGACGCCGTCATGCAGCTCCTGCACGAGAACCGGATCGAGAAGATCCTGGTCGTGAACGACCAGTTCCAGTTGCGCGGAATGATCACGGTCAAGGACATCCAGAAGTCGCGCGACAATCCGAACGCGTGCAAGGACGCGCAGGAGCGACTGCGCGTCGGCGCGGCGATCGGGGTTGGCGGCGATAACGAGGCGCGCGTGGAGGCGCTCGTCGCTGCGGGCGTCGACGTGATCATCGTCGACACTGCGCACGGCCATTCCAAGGGCGTCATCGACGGGGTGCGCTGGGTCAAGCAGCGCTTCCCCAACATGCAGGTGGTCGGCGGCAACATCACCACCGGCGACGCCGCGCTCGCGCTGGTCGATGCCGGGGCTGATGGCGTCAAGGTTGGCGTCGGTCCTGGCTCGATCTGCACCACGCGAATCGTCGCCGGCGTCGGTGTACCGCAAATCACTGCGGTTTCGATGGTGGCGCGCGCAATCGAAGGCAGCGGCGCAGCAGTGATCGCCGACGGCGGCATCCGTTACTCGGGCGATCTCGCCAAGGCCATCGTCGCCGGCGCTGACTGCGTGATGATCGGCGGTCTGTTCGCCGGCACCGAAGAGGCCCCGGGCGAAGTCGAGCTCTACCAGGGCCGCTCATACAAGTCGTATCGCGGCATGGGCTCGCTGGGCGCCATGCAGCTCGGTTCCAAGGAACGCTATTTCCAGGCCGACACCGACACCGACAAGCTGGTCCCCGAAGGCATCGAAGGCCGCGTCCCCTACCGCGGCCCGCTGCGCAGCATCGTCCACCAGATGGTCGGCGGCCTCCGCGCCAGCATGGGCTACGTCGGCTGCGCCACCATTGAAGCCATGCGCACCCAACCCAGCTTCGTCCGCATCACCAACGCCGGCGTCCGCGAGTCCCACGTCCACGACGTCCAGATCACCAAAGAAGCGCCGAATTACCGGCTGGATTGATCGCTTCGTCGGTAGACCTGTTTTTTGACGCAAATGAACGCAAAGGTGAGCAAAGGGACGCAAAGTAAAGCAGCAACAGGCGAGTGGCTTTCGACCGCATGGCTTTTTTAGCGTCCCTTTGCCGCCTTGGCGTTCCTTTGCATCAAGGCCTTTAGCACTCTGGTAGAACCGGAAAAATGACCGCGCATGAGATTGAATTTCAGCAAGACGGGGCCCGGTTTTTTTGACGCATATGAACGCAAACGGGGGCAAAGGGACACAAAGTAGAGCAGCGACAAGCGTACGCGGCGCTTGCACCTCAAGCGCTTTTTTAGCGCCCCTTTGCCCCCTTTGCGTTCATTTGCGTCAAGGCTCTTAGCACTCTGGAAGTACCGTAAGGACCCGCGCATGAGACTCGATATTCATCAGGATCGGATTCTGATTCTGGATTTCGGTTCGCAGTACACGCAGTTGATCGCGCGGCGGATTCGCGAGATCGGGGTGTATTGCGAGATCTGGGCCTGGGACCATGACCCGGCGGAGATTCCGGTGTTCGGGCCGCGCGGGATCATTCTGTCGGGCGGGCCGGAGTCGGTGCTGGCGGAAGGGGCGCCGCGCATCGCGCCGGAAGTCTTCGATGCGAAAGTACCCATACTGGGCATCTGCTACGGCATGCAGGCGATGGCCGCCCAGCTCGGCGGGCAGGTGGTGGCGGGGGCCGAGCGTGAGTTCGGCTACGCGGCGGTGCTGCCGATGGACACCTGCGAACTGCTTGATGGGTTTGCCGGCGACAACGAGACGCCGACCATGGATGTGTGGATGAGCCATGGCGATCGCGTCGAAGCCGTGCCACCCGGATTCACCGTGGTGGCGAGCACGCAGTCGGTGCCGATCGTGGGCATGGCGCATCGCGAGAACCGCTGGTTCGGCGTGCAGTTCCATCCGGAGGTGACGCATACCACGCATGGCCCCGGCATGCTCAAGCGTTTCGTCAAGACCATCTGCGGATGCCAGACGCTGTGGACCGCGGATCTCATTGCCCAGGACGCGATCGCGCGCACACGGGCGCAGGTCGGCGACGACGGCGTGCTGCTCGGCCTCTCCGGCGGGGTCGATTCGTCCGTGGTTGCGGCGCTGCTGCACCGCGCGATCGGTGACAAGCTGCTGTGCATTTTCGTCGACACCGGCCTCTTGCGCTTCGGCGAGGGCGACCAGGTGATGGCCACGTTTGCCGAGCACATGCAGCTCAACGTGATTCGCGTCGATGCGCGTGCGCGCTTCATGGACGCGCTTGCGGGTGTCGATGATCCCGAAGCCAAGCGCAAGGTCATCGGCGGACTGTTCGTCGACGTTTTCCAGGAAGAAGCGGCGCGCCACGGCGAGCTGCGCTGGCTCGCGCAGGGCACCATCTATCCGGACGTGATCGAATCGGCGGGCTCCAAGACCGGCAAGTCGCATGTGATCAAGTCGCATCACAATGTCGGCGGCCTCCCCGAGCGCATGCACATGAAGCTGATCGAGCCCCTGCGCGAGCTGTTCAAGGACGAAGTGCGCCGGCTCGGGACCGCGCTCGAGCTGCCCCACGACATGGTCTATCGGCACCCGTTTCCGGGCCCCGGACTGGCGGTGCGTGTGCTCGGCGAAGTCACGCCGCACGCGGTCGATGTCCTGCAGCGCGCCGACCACATTTTCATCCAGGAGCTGCGCGCCGCGCGCCTGTATGCCAAGGTCGCGCAGGCTTTTGCCGTCTACCTGCCGGTGCGTTCGGTCGGCGTCGTCGGCGACCAGCGTGCGTACGAGCCGGTGATCGCGCTGCGCGCGGTCGAGACGGTGGACTTCATGACCGCGCACTGGGCGCACCTGCCGTACGAATTCCTGGACCTGGTGGCGCGCCGTATCGTCAATGAAGTGCGCGGCGTGTCGCGCGTCGTCTACGATATTTCGGGCAAGCCGCCGGCGACGATCGAGTGGGAGTGAGCGCGGAGCCAATCGCTGGCGACGAGCACTGGATGGCCCAGGCCCTCGCGCTCGCGGACCAGGCCGAAGCGCTCGGTGAGGTCCCGGTTGCCGCCCTGGTAATCGTCGACGACGTGATCGTCGGCAGCGGCCACAACCGCAACATTCTCGACCGCGATCCGAGCGCCCATGCCGAGATTGTCGCCCTGCGCGCCGCGGGCATCGCGCTCGGCAATCACCGGCTCATTCGGGCCACGCTTTATTGCACGCTCGAACCTTGCCTCATGTGCATCGGCGCGATGATCCATGCGCGCATCGCGCGGCTGGTGTTCGCCGCCGACGATCCGAAGACCGGCGCCGTCGGCAGCGTGTTCGACTTAGCTGGCGATGCACGCCACAACCATCAAATTGACGTCGTGCGTGGTGTGCTGCAGTCCGCAGCCAGTACCCGCCTGCAGGCGTTTTTCCGCCGCAAGCGCAGCGAAGACAAGGAGCGCAGAACCCGTGGCTGATCCCGTCCCCAACAATGAAAACCTGATCTGGATCGATCTCGAGATGACCGGGCTCGACACCGACAAGGACGAGATCCTCGAGATCGCCACCCTGGTCACCGACAAGCAGCTCAACATCCTCGCCGAGGGCCCCGTCTACGCGATCGGCATGCCGCTGACGCGCCTTCAGGCGATGGACGACTGGAACCGCAAGCAGCACACCAAGAGCGGCCTCTGGCAGCGCGTGCTCGATTCCTGCGTGAGCCATGTGCAGGCCGAGGCCGGCACCCTCGAGTTCATCCGCCAATACGTCCCCGAACGCTTCTCGCCGATGTGCGGCAACTCGATTTGCCAGGACCGCCGCTTCCTGCACCGCCAGATGCCCACGCTCGAGCAGTACTTCCACTACCGCAACCTCGACGTCAGCACCTTGAAGGAGCTGGCCAAACGCTGGTCACCCGCCCTGCTCACCGGCTTCCACAAAGTGGGCGCCCACCTGGCGCTCGACGACATCCGCGACTCCGTCGCCGAGCTCAAGCATTACCGCGGCTTCATGGGGCAGTTCGCGGGGCTGTGAGGGTTTTCGGTTTTCCGAGCCTGAGTTGCTGTCGTAGGTCATGTTGCCTGCGCAGCAGGCTACTTGACGCTCTTGCACCGAAGAATCGTCAAGTAGCCCGCTTCGCGGGCAACATGACCTACGAGCCCCGTTCAGCACTCCGGCTCGTATTTGTACCCCACTCCATAGACTGAGCGGATCGGGTCGCTGCCTGCGGCCAGCTCTTCGAATTTGCGACGCAGGTTCTTGATGTGGGAGTCGACGGTGCGGTCGGAGACGACGCGGTGGTCGACGTAGAGGTGCTCGAGCAGTTGCGCGCGTGAGAGGACGCGGCCGGGGCGGGCGACGAGGGCCTTGAGCATGCGGAATTCGACCGGGGTGAGATCGAGCTTTTCGCCACGCATGCGCGCTTCGAAGCGGGCTTCGTCGAGGACCAGCTCCGGTGTCGCGCTCTGCGCATCGCCGCTCTGCCAGTGGCGTACGCGCCGCAGCAGCGCGCGCACGCGGGCCACGACCTCGCGCGGGCTGAAGGGTTTGCAGATGTAGTCGTCGGCGCCGATATCGAGCCCGAGCAGCCGATCGATCTCGTCGACCCGGGCGGTCACCATGATCACCGGCACGTTGGAAAACTTGCGCAGCTCGCGGCACAGACTGAGCCCGTCCATGCCGGGAAGCATCAAGTCCAGCAACACGAGATCGGGGACCTCCGCACGCAGCGCCGCGAGCGCAGCTCCACCATTCCCCTGGATCTCCACACTCGCCCCGTCCGCCATCAGGTAATCGCGCAAAACCGCCGCGAGCTTCGGCTCGTCCTCGACGATCAGGATGCGTTGGTCAGTGAGGTTCATGGCGCGGTCTCATTTGGAGTGCGGCGCTCCGCGCCGCTTTGGATGCTCTTGCCTCGAAACCCGACGAAGAGCATCCAAAGCGG
>JANPJV010000120.1:0-10082 GCA_031425695.1 Rhodanobacteraceae bacterium
GGACCTTGTCCGAACGCTCTTCCTGATCGAAAGCGTCCGGGCAAGGTCCGGACCCACGTTAAGCGCTCCCGCTCAGGGCCGCGATGCTCTCGATCTATATGCTCTACGTGGGTTCGGACCTTGTCCGAACGCTCTTCCTGATCGAAAGCGTCCAGACAAGGTCCCGAACCACGTTAAGCGCTCCCGCTCATGGCCGCGATGCCTTTGATCTGTTGATCTGCGTGGGTTCGGACCTTGTCCGAACGCTCTTCCTGATCGAAAGCGTCCGGGCAAGGTCCGGACCCACGTTAAGCGCTCCCCCGCTTTACCCTACAAGTTCTCCGACGCGAAGTCGGCCAACCGTGAGCGTTCGCCGCGGCGCAGGGTGATGTGCGCGCTGTAGGGCCATTGCTGGAAGCGGTCCACGGCAAAGGTCAGGCCCGAGGTGGTTTCAGTGAGATACGGCGTGTCGATCTGTTCGACGTTGCCGAGGCAGACCATCTTGGTGCCGGGGCCGGCACGGGTGAGCAGGGTCTTCATCTGCTTGGGCGTCAGGTTCTGCGCCTCGTCGATGATCACGTAGCGCGACAGGAAGGTGCGCCCGCGCATGAAGCTCATCGAACGGACCTTGACCCGCGATGTCAGCAGGTCGTTGGTTGCCTGACGCGCCCAGTTGCTGGAATCCTGCGGGCTGGCGAGTACTTCCAGGTTGTCTGCCAGCGCGCCCATCCACGGCGTCATCTTCTCCTCCTCCGTGCCGGGCAGGAAGCCGATGTCCTCGCCGACCGGGACAGTCGCGCGGGTGACGATGATCTCCTTGTAGCGTTGCTGGTCCATCGTCTGCGCAAGCCCGGCGGCGAGTGCAAGCAGGGTCTTGCCAGTGCCCGCGGTGCCGAGCAGGGTGACGAAATCGACCTCTGGATCCATGAGCACGTTGAGTGCGAAATTCTGTTCACGATTGCGGGCGCTGATACCCCAGACCTTGTGCGGCGCGGCCTGGTAGTCGTCGACGATCTGCAGCAACGCCTTGTTCGCCTCGATGCGCAACACGCGCAGGGCGATCTGGGCATCATCGCCGAAGTGCAGGAACTGGTTCGGATGCCAGCGCTCGTCGCGCCGCATCTTCACCCGGTAATAGGTGCGGCCGCGCTCGGACCAGGATTCGAGCTCGGGATGTTTGCCCCAGAAATCCGCCTTGAGCAGGGCGACGCCGTTGTAGAGCAGGGTCAGGTCATCGAGCGCGCGGTCGTTCTCGTAATCCTCGGCCGGGATGCCGTGGATCTTCGCCTTGATGCGCAGGTTGATGTCTTTGGTGACCAGCACCACCGGCGAGCGCGACTTGCCTTCGCGCAGTTGCAGCACGGCACGCAGGATCTGGTTGTCCGGCAGCACGGTGCCGAAGGTCTGGCCAGATCCGGGAGCTTCGATCTGGAAATACAGGTTGCCGCGCGGCTTGTGCTTGCCGAGATCGAGCCCGTCAGGACGATTGAGCGTGATCCCCTTTTCCAGGCTGCCGGTTCCCGCCGACTCGACCAGCTCATTCAGGAAGCGGCTGACCTGCCGCACGTTGCGCGAGACCTCCGATGTGCCCTTCTTGGCCGCATCGAGCTCCTCGAGCACCATCATCGGCAGGTAGACATCGTGCTCTTCAAACCGGAACAGCGCCGTGGGATCGTGCATCAGCACATTGGTATCGAGGACGTAGGTGCGCTTCTTCTGGCTCATGGGCGACAGTAGGCTCGAAAGGCGCGGCGCGCGGACATGGTCGAGCATGCCAAAAAAATGGCTGCGGGCGGTGATGGCGTGGGCTCGGGCGGGGCACACTGCGTCGCAAGACCAAATCCATGCGGTGACGCGGCTCGAGCCCGCGGCCCCTCGGGCGGAGGGACTTCAGCCTATGTGGCGATCGCGTCCGGGGATGCCGTCCTGAGCGACAGCGCCTTGATCAGCCGCGCGGGCTCGTCGACAGCGATAAAGACCGTGGCGTATTCACGCTCTCCGAGCAGGGTTTCGATCCTGGTCGGCGAGCGCAGCTCGATTCGGACATTTGGAATGCCGCCGCCTTTGTGGCGCAGCACGCCGCGCTGACGGGCGACTGGCGTCTTCCAAGGCTCGAATCGGAAGATACGGTCCAGCGGGATGCGCTCGTTTCCGAGCAATCCATAGCGCAGATGGAGAAACCTGGCGTCGATCGATACCGGCCGCAGGACGGTCGCGCGGTAATCGCCGAGCAGCCAGCAAAATCCGTATGCCGACAAGGCTGTGATCACCAGCGCACCGGTCGGGCTCCAGAACCACAACAAGCCATGGGCGAGCGGGATTTCGGCACCGATCAGGATCAGGAAGCCCTTCTGGTTGTCAGCATTGCCTTGTGCTCGATGCACGTTGAAGAATTCGTCGCCAACGAAGGTATAGGCCTTCGCGCGCCAGGACAGCAGCGCGTAGAACCACATCAAGAACTCCACTGCGATCAAGCGGCTGGTAATGCCAGCTCCGAGCTTCCGATCGACGACCGCGCGGATATCGTCTTCAGGCCGCTGGCTGCCGCGCAGCAAGGTCAGTGAGCGCAGCAGCATCACAATGACCCAGAGCTCGCCGAGCACCAGCACCACCACGGCCAGCCAGCGCAGTTGGTCGATATAGACCCACCAATATTTCGACGACGACGGCAGCGCCAGGCTGCCGAACAGGACGCCAAGCGTCAGCGGGAGCACCACCTGCCGCGCTTTGCGCGTGACCGGATAGACCAGGGCAAAGAACAGCGCCGGCCACAGCCCGAACACCTGCACGAGCAGGCCGGCTTCGAAGTACGCGGCGTGCACGGCCATCGCCGGCGAACGCAGCAACAGATAGTTGCCGATCAGGCTCAGGGCGATCAGCGCGGCAAAGAGCTGGATGCGGCGCGAAGAGATATTGCTCACGTCACTCAAATGGGTAGGAGTCGGGCGCTTCCGTAGCCCGGGTAAGCGCAGCAGCGCACCCGGGGCGCCTGTGCTCGCGACTGGCTTGGCGGGAAACCGTTCCCGGGTGCGCCTGCGGCTTACCCGGGCTACGCAGGCAAACCGTTCCCGGGTGCGCCTGCGGCTTACCCGGGCTACGAAGGGTGGCTTGGCGGGAAACCCTTCCCGGGTGCGCCTGCGGCTTACCTGGGCTACAAAGACAAACCGTTTCCCGGGTGCGCCTGCGGCTTACCCGGGCTGTGGCTTACCCGGGCTACCAGGGCACACCGTTCCCCGGGTGCGCCTGCGGCTTGCCCGGGCTACCAGGCCGAGTGCTCCGCGCGCTAGCCTTTCAAGGGTTCCAGGATCGCGTCGAGGTTGAGCGTGTCGCAGAATTCGAGGAAGTCCTCGCGCAGGCTGGAGATGTGCGAGGAGGCTGGGATGCCGATCGAGATCTGGGCGGAGAACATCTCGGCGCCGGTCTGCGCGGCCCGGTAGCGCGACGAGCTCAGGGCTTCGAGGGTGATGCCACGGCGCGAGAAGAACTCGGCCAACTGGTACAGGATCCCCGGGCGGTCGGCCGCAATGACCTCGACCGTGTACGGCAGGCTGTTGCCAGCAAGCTCGCGTGACGAGGTCCGCCGCATGTTGAGGGTCAGCTGTTCATCGCGCTGGATCTTGGTCAGCGCATTTTCGCACTTGGCGATGGCGTCCCAGGCACCCGAGGCAAGCAGCAATACGCAGACATCCTGGCCGAGCAGCGAGACCCGCGCTTCGAGCAGATTGCAACCGGCATCGACGACGCGCTTGCCGAGGACTGTGAGCAGGGGCACGCTGTTGGGCGCGATTGCTGACACCAGCAGATGGTTTTCGGGCACGTTGGGTCGGTTGAGCGGGTCTACGTCGGTCATTACTGTTCTTTGTCGAAAATCCAGGCCCGGGCTGTCCGCAAACGTCGCCCTAAAGCGGTTTTTCCTGTGACGCTGCAGGACCCAGCCCTTCAGGATACTTGTCAGCGGTGAAAGCTCGCAAGTAAGATCGCGCCGATTCAACGCCAGGACCTAAAACTTGCGACTTGCCGGCAGTATTCCGGCGCTGGTGACGCCGTTCCAGCGCTCCGGTGCTCTTGATCTCGTGGCTTTCAGCAGTCTCGTCGACTGGCACCTCGCCCAGGGCAGCTCAGGCGTCGTGGTCGCTGGCTCGACCGGGGAATCGGGTGCGCTCGAAACCGCTGAAGTCGCTTCCCTGATCGCGGTGGCAGTCGAGCGCTGCAAGGGCCGCGTGCCGGTGATTGCGGGTGCTGGCGGGTCGTCCACCGCGCAGGCCATGAAACTGGTCAAGCTTGCCGGCGATCTCGGTGCCGATGCGGTGCTCGCGACCACGCCACATTATTGCCGGCCGACCCAGGCCGGGCTGCACGCTCATTATGTTGCGCTCGCCGAAGTGAGCCGCGTTCCGATGGTGCTCTACAACGTGCCCGGCCGGACCGGCGTCGACCTGTTGCCGAAGACAGTGGCGGAACTCGCGCGACTGCCCCAGGTAATTGCCATCAAGGAAGCGGTCGCTGAAGAAAGTCGCATGCTAGAGCTGCTGCAATTGCGCAGCGAGCGCTTCGCTGTGCTGAGTGGCGACGATCCGACGGCCCTGCGTTCTTTGCTCGCAGGTGCAGACGGCGTGATCTCGGTGGTCGCCAACCTGGTGCCAAGCGCATTCGCCGCGCTTTGCCGGTTGGCAAATGAATCACAACTTCAGGCAGCAGGCACGATCGACGCTATGCTTGCGCCCCTGTATGCGGCCGCGGCGCTCGAGCCCAATCCGATTCCAGTGAAGGCTGGATTGTCGATGATGGGGCGGATCGAGGATGTGTTGCGGTTGCCTCTGCAGGCGCTGGCGAGCGAGCATCATGCGGCCGTGCGTACTGCACTGGCGGCGTGCGCCGCAGTGGGTGTCGTTGACCTGGCTGCCTGAGCTGAGTTTGCTCGGCCTGCAATCTATTGAATGCGGTGCGCGTGGCTGGTGTCACGCAGCGCCCCCGAATCATCTTGACGGACCTGAAGGCCAATGAATCGCGTGTTTATTCAATCCCGCCGGCTGGGCGCCCTCGCGCTGGCCCTCGCGAGCCTTGCCGGTTGCACCATCTTCAACCGTCCGATCGTTTACGAAGACGCCAAGGAGACGGCGCCACTGCAGGTGCCGGATGGCCTGCGCGCGCCGGCTGCGAATCCCGCACTGCAAATCCCCGATGTGGACGGGCTCGCCGCTGCACCGGATACCTCGCCGCCGAGCCTCGGCAACACCGTCGCGGTCGCCCGTACCGGCCTGCCGCGCGCGGCCAACGCCGTGCTCCAGCTACAAGACGAGGCACCGAATGCCTGGCGCCGGGTCGGCATTGCGCTCGAGCGCAGCGGCTGCTGCCGCGTCGTGTCGAAGGACGAGAGCGCGCTGAAGTACGAAGTGGAGCTTTCCGCGCAGACCGAGAAGCCCGGCTTCTTCAGGCGGGTCTTCAGCGGCGACTCGCCCGCTAGCTCAATGGTCGTCCAGGTTGAATCCGCGACGACAGGTTCCAAGGTCAGCGTGCTCGACGCGCAAGGCGAAACCCGACGTGACGATGCGGCCATGACCGTGCTGGGTGTTGTGGAATCGCGGCTTCAGTGATGAGGCCGGCTGAAATTTCAACGAGCCGGCTGTTGTGGGTTCGACCTGTGGTCAAACGCTGTTCTGACCACAAGCACGCGAGCGCAGCTTGCACCCACAGCCACGCAAAGCAAACCCATAGCGCTCAGCGCTCCAGCAAGTCCAGCTTGCTGGTGACCGCTTCCCATTCCTTGGCGTCGGGCGGCCCGTCCTTGCGCACGGTGATCACCGGCCAGCCTTTCGCCAGTTCGCGGTTGAGCGCGATGAAGGCTTCCTGCCCCTTGGGCACGTCGTCTTCGGGAAAGATCGCGTTGACCGGGCATTCCGGCTCGCACAGCGTGCAATCGATGCACTCATCCGGGTCAATGACCAGGAAGTTCGGGCCTTCGTGGAAACAATCGACCGGACAGACTTCGACGCAATCGGTGTACTTGCATTTGATGCAACTTTCAGTAACGACGAAGGGCATGCAGGCGATCGGCAGTAGTGGTGCTCCCTACGAGAATCGAACTCGTGTTCCAGCCTTGAGAGGGCCGTGTCCTGACCGCTAGACGAAGGGAGCTTTGCAGAACCGACGATAATAGCGGTGCCGGATGAGTGCGACAACCGGCCAGACGCTCAAGCGCGGTTTAAGGTCCGCGTTCCGCTACTTACAGGGATGGTGGGGGACGGACATGGAGACCCAGTCGACGGGAGCGGCGCCCGTGCATGAGCTGAATGTACTGCCGCGTGCGGAGCATTCGATCTCGCGCAAGCGCATCAGCCCGGCCGCAGTCCGCGTGCTTTATGGCCTGCGCGAAGCCGGCTTCCAGGCCCACCTCGTCGGCGGTGCCGTTCGCGATCTTCTGCTCGGCGGCGATCCCAAGGACTGGGACGTGGCGACGGATGCGCGCCCGGAGCAGATCCGCCAGACCTTTCGCCAATGCCGGCTGATCGGCCGTCGATTCGTGATCGCGCATGTGCGCTTTGGTCACGAGATCATCGAGGTCACCACATTCCGCGGGATGGGTGGCGGGCTTCCTGCCGACGAGGAGCCGGATCGCGAAGTCGAGGCCGAAGGCTTGATCCTGCGCGACAACGTCTTCGGCAGCATCGAGGAAGACGCGATCCGCCGCGATTTCACCGTCAACGCGCTGTACTACAGCATCGACGATTTTGCCGTGCGCGATTTTGCGGGCGGCCTGCCGGACCTGGAATCGCGCACCTTGCGGCTGATCGGTGATCCCGAGCTGCGCTATCGCGAAGACCCGGTGCGCATGCTGCGCGCCGCTCGCCTCGCCGCGAAACTCGGCTTCACGCTTGCGCCGGAAACGCTTGAACCGATCGGCCGGATGGCGTCTCTGCTCGACGGCATTCCGCCAGCGCGCCTGTTCGACGATCTGCAGAAATTGTTCCTGTATGGCCATGCTGAGAAGAGCTTCGACCAACTCTTGAACCTGCGCCTGTGGGAGCACCTGTTCCCCACGGTGCCGATGGACCGCCAGACCGGCCGCCCACGCGATGAAGCACTGATCCGCGCCGCGCTGCGCAGCACCGACACGCGCATCGCCGCCAACAAACCGGTTACGCCGGCCTTCCTGTTTGCCGCGTTCCTGTGGGCACCCTTCGTGGATGCGGCCTACGGTCGCGGCCACAGCGGTGTCGACGAGGGCGAGCCGGAAGACGAGGAAGCGCTCGGCATCGCCGCTGAAACGGTGTTTCAGCGCGCCGTCCAGCGCATTGCGCTGCCGCGCCGCTTCAGCATCGTGACGCGTGAGATCTGGGAGATGCAGGCGCGCCTCGAAACCAATTCGCCGGGCCGTGGCCGGCGTCTGTTGCGGCATCCGCGTTTTCGGGCGGCGTACGATTTCCTGGCACTGCGTGCCGAGGTCGATCCCACGCTCGTGTTCCTGGCAACCCGCTGGGAGCAGGCACAGGTGGTCGCGCCGGAAGAATTCGATGCATTGTTCCGAGTGGCTCCGGGCAACAAGCCGAAGCCGCCGAAAACGGTGACGGATTCTGAAGGCGTCAAGCCAGCCGCAAAACGACGCCGTCGGCGCCGGCGCACCACGACCACGCCGGCCGCTCCAGCGGAATGAGCGAGATCAGCCGCGCCTATATCGGGCTCGGCAGTAATCTCGGCGAGCCGTTGCTGCAAATCGCGGCGGCGCGCCGGCAGCTCGAGATGCTGCCGAAAACCCAGCTGGTCGCATTCTCGCGCTGTTATCAATCGCTGCCCTGGGGTGATCCCGACCAGCCGGATTTCATCAACGCGGTCGCTGGGGTCGACACGGCGCTCAATCCGCATGCCTTGCTCGCTGAACTGCTCGCGATCGAGGTCCGCCAAGGACGCGAACGCAGCGCAGCCAGGCGCAACGGACCACGGACGCTCGATCTCGACCTGCTTCTCTACGCCGATCTCGAACTCACTTCCCCGGGTCTCGTCCTGCCGCATCCGCGCATTGCCGAGCGTGCGTTCGTGCTGCTGCCACTGGCCGAAATCGCCCCGGAATTGGCCATTCCTGGGATCGGATCAATTAGTGCGCTGCAACGAACGGATTTCGCTAGCCTGTGCTGGCCGCTCGCGTAACGAGCGGCTCCCCCAGCACAACCAGGCACAATCCGCATGTACACCTCCGAGGCCAGCGCCGACAAGCCGCGGCGGCCGATGACCGTGCCTGACCTGCGTCGCATGAAGCAGAACGGTGCGCCGATCGTTGTGCTGACCGCGTACGACGCGAGCATGGCGCGCATCGCCGATGCCGCGGGCGTCGATGTGATCCTGGTCGGCGACTCACTCGGCATGGTGATCCAGGGCGCTGACAGCACGCTGCCGGTAACGATCGACGAGCTCATCTACCACTGCCGCGCAGTTCGGCGCGGCCTCGGCAACGCCCTCCTGCTCGCCGACATGCCCTTCCTGAGCTACGCCACCAACGAGCGTGCGCTCGCGGGCGCGGCACGCCTGCTCATGGAGGGTGGCGCGTCGATGGTGAAGCTCGAAGGCGGCACGCCAGAAGTGCTCGAAGCGATCCGCTTCCTTACCGTGCGCGATGTGCCGGTGTGCGCGCATCTGGGGCTCACGCCGCAATCGGTGCTGCGCCTGGGTGGCTACAAGGTCCAGGGGCGCGAGGAACCGGCGCGCCACGCACTGATCGAGCAGGCACACGCCGTCGTCGCCGCCGGCGCCGAGGCGCTGGTGCTCGAGTGTGTGCCGGCGAGCCTCGCACAGGAAATCAGCGCGGCCATTCCGATCCCGACCATCGGCATCGGTGCGGGGCGTGATTGCGACGGTCAGGTCTTGGTCTGTTACGACATGCTCGGGATCACCTCGGGCAAGCGCCCGCGCTTCGTCAAGGATTTCCTGGGCGGGAACGCGGGCGGGGTGCAAGCCGCGATCGAGAGCTATGCCAGCGACGTGCGGGCGCGCACCTTCCCCGGACCGGAGCACGGTTTCTGATGGCTGCCGAGATGCAAATCCATGCCAGCCTGGCTGGTCTGCGCGCGCAGATCAGTCGGTGGCGCTGCGCCGGGCTCAAGGTCGCCTTTGTGCCGACCATGGGCAACCTGCACGGCGGACACTACGGGCTGGTCGACTACGCGCACACGCTGGCCGATCGCGTGATCGTGAGCATCTTTGTCAATCCGACCCAGTTCGGACCGAACGAAGATTTCGCCAGCTATCCACGGACGCTGGAGGCCGACAGCGCGGGCCTCCGCGCGCACCGGACGTCGGCGCTCTACCTGCCGCAGATGCACGAGATCTATCCCTACGGCGAGTCGGTCGCGTGGGTGGAAGTCCCTGGCTTGTCCGAAATCCTCTGCGGCGCCGTGCGCCCGGGCCATTTTCGCGGCGTCGCCAGCGTGGTCGCTCGGCTGTTCAACCATGTGGCGCCAGATATCGCGGTGTTTGGCGAGAAGGACTACCAGCAGTTGCTGGTGATCCGGCGCATGAGCACTGATCTTGGCTTCCCGATTGAAATCCGGGGCGCGCCGATCGCACGTGATCCGGACGGCCTGGCACAAAGTTCGCGCAACCAATATCTGGCCGCGTCCGAACGCGAGCGCGCCCCGCAGCTGTACGCTCGCCTGCAGGAGGTGGTTGCCGCCATCCACGCCGGGCAAACGTATGCGGATGCGACCGCCGAGGCCATCGCCAAGCTCGAGGAGCAGGGTTACCGGCCGGATTACCTCGAAGTGCGGCGGCGCGATGACCTGCTCGCGCCCGGCGCGATCGACCGGGAATTGATCGTGCTCGCCGCGGCCTATCTCGGGCGTGCGCGGCTGATCGACAACATCCAGTTCGACATGGCTCCGGCGCCAACCGTTTCACGAAGCTGAATGTGTTGCACGATGTATGGATTCTTGCAACAACCTGTGGTACGTTTACAACCACTCTGACAAGTCCGCAACACTGCGACGAGTCAGGGTACGCAGGGCGCGTTTGAGGTAATCGTCACTCCGATTTAAACCCCCATCATTCTTGATGGGGGTTTTTTTTGACTTTTATTTGGAGTGCGGCGCTTTTTGTGGGGGTTGGGGTTGGGGGGG
>JANPJV010000121.1:0-6396 GCA_031425695.1 Rhodanobacteraceae bacterium
GCGAGGTCATCGCGCTGGCTCTCCAGCCCGATGGCAAGCTGGTGCTGGGCGGTGGCGGTAGCTTCACACCCGGCGGCTTCACCACCATCGGCGGGCAGACCCGCAACGGCATCGCGCGGCTCAATGCCGACGGCAGTCTCGACACTGCGTTCAACCCGGATGCGAATGGCGCCGTGTTCGCGCTGGCCCTCCAGCCTGATGGCAAGGTGGTGTTGGGCGGTCAGTTCACTACGCTCGGCGGGCAGGCGCGCAACCGCATAGCGCGGCTCGGCACGCCGCAGGCCGCGCTGCAGTCGCTCGACTTCGTTTTCAACGAAAACAGTGGCGCCACCGTCACCTGGATGCGCGCCGGCGCCGGACCGGAGCTGGCCTTGCCGCCCAATCTGCTGTTTTCTATGGACGGCAGTACGTATGTGTCGGTGGCCCCCATGCAGCGCATCGCCGGCGGCTGGCGCCTGACCGGATTGGCACCGCCGGCGAATCAGAATTTCTTCCTGCGCGCACGTGGGCAGGTCAGCTCGGGTGCATTCAACGGCTCTGGCGGGCTGGTCGAAAGCACCCGTCAGTTCTTTCTCCTCCTCCCTCCCGACGCCGTCTTCGCGAACGGCTTCGAGTAAGCGCGGGGCGCCTGCCGTGGCGCGGCGCGGTACAGCTTCTCGATCAAAAGCGTTCCGCGCATCGCGCAGACCCACCAAGAGCCTCAGGCGGCGTTTTTCTAATCATTGGATGCACGGCAGGGTTTGGCGAAGCGGACACTGAGATCCTCTGCGGCCAAAGCAGAGCAGGACAGTCAAATTTGAGCCACGCTACGGCCGCAGGGCATGGATTGCGCCACCAACGCAAAGTCCACTCGCGGTTGTGAAGCGCATTGCATGTTACTAACATGCACGCATGTTGGAGGATGAGGGGGTTCGGAATGTCGGTGATGATCCAGATCCGCAACGTGCCCGATCACGTTCATCGCGTGCTGAAGGCGCGGGCTGCCTTGGGTGGCAAGAGCCTCAGCGACTTGATCCTGGATGAGCTCACGGCCTTGGCGGCGCTTCCTTCTCCCGACGAACTGCAGGAGCGCTTGCGTTACGCCGAAAGCTTCAAGATGGATGCGAGTTCGGCCGAACTGATCCGCCACGAGCGTGACGCTGCATGAGCCGAGTGCTCGTGGTTGACGCGTCGATCGCGGTCGATCTACTTGCCCGATTCAGGCCAGAACCCATCGAGGAACTGTTGTTTGCGGCCGACACTGTTCTGGCGGCGCCAGCTTTGCTCGACATAGAGGTGATGCAGGCGCTGCGGCGGCTCGACCAATCGGGTGCGATCCCAGCGAGTCGCGTCGACTTGATTGAGTCGTTGCGCGCGATCCGGATCCGGCGCTACCCGCACATGGGTCTGCTCGACGTCATCTGGGCACTGCGCCGAAACATCACCGCATACGATGCAACTTACGTGGCACTCGCAAAGCAGCTCGGAGCCGTCCTGGTGACTCGTGACACAAAGCTTGCAGGCGCGCCGGGGCTGGACATCGAGATCGCGACCCCTTGATCGCGTACGGGTGAGACTTGGGACGGCAAGCTTATGGCGACGTGAGAGCCGAAGCGTCTGGACGAGGCCAGACTCGCAACAGCCACTGCCACCAAAGAAAAAGTCGCCCCCAGCCGGCCTTTCCGAATGCTCAACCCACGAACGGGTTCCGGATCACCAGCGAATCATCGATGCGCTGTCGGTCCAGCATGTCTTCGGAATAGAGGATCGCGGCACCGGCAAGCTGGGCGGCAGCTAATGATAATCGCGTCATAGATGTGGCGGCCGGAGCGTATCGCCAGCGAATGGCCGCGCTGGTGGGTCTCGAGCGTCAAGGGCGCCACGGTGCAGATCCTGGAAATGGTATCGAGCGCCTCGCCAATTTCGGCCCAGGAAAGACGCTGCTTGTGTAACGCGACCGCGGCAAACTCGTTCAGTACCTGGACGCTGACGATGCCGCGGCGTCAGCTTGATTTGGAGCGCGGCCATTGGCGCCGCTTTGGATTGCTTTTGCTGGATTGACCGAAGGCATCCAAAGCGCGGCTCGCCGAACTCCAAATTCGTCCACGCGCTACGCGCCATTTCGCGGACCCACAATAGGAAAAAGCCGCTCCAGGCGGCCTTTCCGATACAGCTCTGAGATCAAAAGCGTCCGCGCATAGCGCAGACCCACAAAAGCGTCAGGCGGCGTTCTTCTCCTGGTTGGCCGCACGGCGGGTTTTGGTGAAACGGGCTCCGAGTTCTTTGCGGAACTCGTTCAAGCCCTCGGAACGGCCGACCATTTTGAGCAACCCGTAGCCTTGCGTGGCTACCTGCATGGCATCGGCACCGAGTGCGAATTCGGTGTCGTCCATCTTCGAGAGGAGCCGCGAGAGACGGATCGAACGGGGTTTGAGGCGATCGCGGGCAGCGAGATCGCGTTGGGCTTCTGCGACGTCCAGGTTGGGCGGGACGACCTGCGGGTTCTCGCTCAGGATCCGCAGGGCTTGTCGGCAGAAGGCTTCCGACTTGTCGCCCATGGAGAAAGCCCGGCTCTTTGCACTCGGTTCGATGGACACCAAGCCGGAGAGGGCGGTTTCGAGTTGGGTCAAGGCCGCATCGATCACACCGATCTGGTCGTCGGTCAGGTTGAGGGTGGCGAGGTTCTTGTTCATGGTTTGCATCTCCTTTGAGGTTTCCGGGTGCGGCCATTTGCCGTTCCGGTGTGCCGTTTTCGGCACGGATGCAATACTCAGGTCGCGCCGTCTCGCCGGCAGAGACAAAACTCTACCGATCGTCGTAAAGTACCTGAGGAGTGCGTTTCAACGAGCCGCAGAGGTTGGTGCGACGATGCCGAGAGCGAAATTGATGCTCACGACCACGCCGACGGTCTTCTCGAGAACCATTTTCGTCCTCGGGTGAACGATGAGCCGTTCATCGATGAACGAAATTCGTTCTCGCCACAACGCTGGAGCGTTGAGCGAAGGACGACTACGTTGGAGTGAACACGGTGGATCGTTCACCGGCGAACGACGGTGGTTCTTACGTCGACGGCGAACCGTGTTCACGGCGACGGATTCGGTTCTCGCGTCAACGGCAACGCGTACGCACGAAGACGGAAATCGTCAATGCATCGACGACACCAGGTTCTCGCGAGCAGCAATTTGGAGTGCGGCGCCATGCGCCGCGTTGGATGGTCCTACCCGACGAGCAAAGGCATCCAAAGCGGCGCAAAGCGCCGCACTCCAAATAGGTTCTCGCTTCGAGCCCAGTCACCAGGAGACCTACATGGACCGCACCGAACGGGTTGCCTTGCTGCATGGTCTGCTGAGCACGCATCGTCGGGGTCTCAGCCAGGAGCGGCTGATGCGCGAGATCGCGTGTTCGCGGGCACAACTGTATCGAGACCTGAATTTCATGCGCGATACGCTGGGCGCGCCGATCGTGCGGGAGGGGGATCCCGTGCGCTTGTGGCGCTACACGAGCGACGCGGCGGGCACGTTCCAGTTGCCCGGCATGTGGATGAATGCCGACGAGCTGTACGCGCTGCTGCTGTCGCAGCAGGTGTTGCAACGGAGTGGCGACGGCCTGTTCGGGCAGGCGCTGGGACCGCTGCAGCCGCGCATCCATGCGCTGCTGGGTGATCGCGCGTTCCGGCTGGACCGCCTGCGTGTGTTGCGCACGCAGGCCCGCCAGGGCGATCCGACGGTGTTCCGCCTGGTCACTGAAGCGGTGCTCGCGGGACGCCAACTTTCCTTCGAGTACCGCGCCCGTTCCACCGGTCGTGTGAGCGAGAAACTGGTCTCGCCGCAGCGGCTGATCCACCACCGCGACAACTGGTATCTCGACGCCTTCGACGCCAAGCGAGCGAGCCTCGGTCGATTCGCGCTGGATCGCATCTCGAACCCGCAAATCCTGCCTGAGGCCGCGATCGACCTTCCGGCAGCCGAGCTCGATGCGCACCAGGACGCCGGATACGGGATCTTCGCCGGGCCTGATACATCGACGGCGGTGATCCGGTTCACGCCCCACGCGGCGCGCTGGGTGGCCGACGAGAACTGGCATCCGAAACAGCGCCAGCGGACGTTGGCGGATGGCAGCCTGGAGCTGAGCATTCCGTATGCGAGCTCGCGCGAGTTGTTGATGGACGTGCAGCGCTATGGCGCGGATGCGGAAATCGTCGCGCCGCCGGAATTGCGGGAAGAGATGATGGTGATGCTGGCGGCGGCGATGGAGCGGTATAGGGGTTAGGGGAGGCGCACAAACGGGCCGATGCGGTGCAGGTTCCAAGGCGCTCCTGGATACGAACGCGAGTGCCGGCACCGATGTCGTCGAATTCAACATTCCGTCCACGGATGCGGGATTCCAGTCCACGAGTGGGCACAGGCGAATCGATGTCTCCAGTGCGGCCTTGCCGCAGCCGCGTAGAATTTGCGCCATGCAAGAAAGCCATATCGGTTCGCCCATGACGGTCCTGCTCACTAATCGCCTACGCCTTGAGCCCTTTGCCGAGCACCATCTCGATGGGCTTCATGAGATTAATCAGCGGCCGGAAGTGATGCGCTATATCACCGGACAACCCGAAACACGCGAGCAGACCGCGGCAGTCGTCGCGCGCGTACAGCGCTGCTGGGCTGCCTGGGGAACAAGTTGGTGGGCCTTCGTCGAACCGAACGGCGACCGCGTTGCCGGAGCGGGATGTATCCAGTACCTGCGACGCGAAGCTGGCCTGCCTTCGGATCTCGAGAGCTTGCGCTGCAACCCGTTGGAGATCGGCTGGCGCCTGCACCCCGATTTCTGGCATCAAGGCCTGGCCAGCGAGGCGGCAGGACGAATGGCCGCCTTTGCGTTCGAGACCCTCTCAGCACCGGAACTCCTGGCGGTGCGCGACCCTGAAAACACTGACTCAGGGCGCGTCATGGATCGCCTCGGTATGCGCTACCGTGGAGCTGAGCCGTGGTACGGAACGACTCTGGCAACCCATGTGCTCAGTCGCGAAGAGTGGCTGCGTCTTCGAACGAGCGCCAGTGAGGCCTGACCCCTGGTTCAAATGGACGCCAGGAAGCGCGCACCAGCATGATCAGCTTTGCGACGTTGGCCGGCGCATTTGGCATCATGTTCCTGGTGGGCAGCATCCTGTTCATTCGAGCGCATGCGTTCACCCGAGCATCGAAGCAGGTACGAGCGCGAATCGTCTCGCGTTCTCCAGGCACGCAACTCAGTCGGCGGCGAGTACGAACATGGAAGTTCGTAGTTGAAGTCAACGACAGCGAGGGTGCCCCGAAACGCGTTGCCCTGGCTGAGTCAATCGGCGACTCACTTGTCGACAAGCTGGTAGATCAGGACGGCACGATCGCCGTCAGGTACAACCCGGCCAAGCCTGAGACAGTACGCGCGGACTCCGCGTTTGTTACGTACATGATCGCCGCTTACTTCTGTGTTCCGGGCGCGCTCTTTCTTCTGCTGTGCATGTATGTCTGGCTTACGACCTGAAGCCACCAGAGCGATGATTGATCAGAGGCAACTTTTTTGGCCCCGCAGCGCCGGATCGGAGTGAACGCCGTGCGCACCTGGGACAGGGACCAAGGCCAAGGGTTGGCAGCCGAGCCGGTGGCTCATCGGCGGCTGGAACACCTTGGGCGACACTGTTAGCGGCGATACCATCAGCTTTGTGCTCAACGACAACCAACCCGGCGACGCGCGTCAGGACAGCGGCGCGCGCAGTACCCGGCCGATCGCATCCGAGCAACGCTCGGCTTCGAAGCGCAGTTGCCAAGCGCCGGAACGCAGCCAACGCCGTCCAGACGCGCAATCCTCCAGCGCACTCATGAGGAAAGTCCGACAGGCTGCTAGCGCGTGGATCGATGCCAATAAACCCGACGCCGTGGCGCTCGAAGCCGCATCGGGAGACCGCGACAAGTAAGTGTCAGACCACCACTACAAACCACGTACGTCCAAGGATCCAGATCAGACGGAGAGGGATTCATGTGGATGCGCGAGAGCGTGTTGGGTTTGGCGCTGGCGACGATGCTGCAAGCGGCGAGTGCGCAGGTCGGTGGCCTCGACCCAGGATTCGGAGCGGGTGGTGTGGTCACCAAGAGCGGTCTGTCCGGTGGCGGTTTTCTGGTGGCGCTGGCTGATGGCGCCTACATGCTCGGCGGTTATGCGCGCAACGGCAGCACTGGCAATCTGGTCCTGCACCGTTTCCTGAGCAATGGGGCGGTCGATACGAACTTCGGCAGCAATGGTGTCGCCTTGAACTTCAGCTTCAACGTCAACGCGCCGCCGACCTTTGAGGATGCACTGGAGCTGCCTGATGGCAAATTGCTGGTGGTTGGTGGCCGCTTCATTGGCGAGCGCAGCCTGCAGCTACATCGGATCAATGCCGATGGCTCTTTG
>JANPJV010000122.1:0-9609 GCA_031425695.1 Rhodanobacteraceae bacterium
GCGCACAGCGCAGACCCACCAAAGGCGCCGCACTCCAAGTCAAATCACATCCCACGGATACGCCCCGTGGTCGAGCATGAAACGGGTCAGGCTATCGCGCTGTGCATCTTCGTTGTGGGCGAGGCCGCGGATGTTGCCGGCCATGCGCCGCTTGGCCTGCTGCGCGAATGCCGCGGCAATGGTGATCGCCTGCTCGGCGTGGGGGGTGCCGGAGAGCGAGTGCGCTCGGCTCAGCGTGCACAGGCCGACGAACATGTCGATGGTGACGTCGCCGAGGCGCTTGAGCTGGTACTGCTCGTCGGCAATGTCCTTGCCGTGCAGGCGCAACAACGCGTCGGCCGACTTGGCCAGTTCGACTGCGTATTTCTCGTAGGTCTCCGCCGCCTTGCGCAGGCGCGGGTCGAGCTTGCTGATGATCTTGTCCGTGCCAAAACCGGTGGTCTGGCGCAACCGCTTGCCCGCATAGCCACTGAGCACGCCGAAGCCCTTGATCGGGTTGTTGAAGATGTCGCCGACTGATTTCTTGAGCTCGGACAGCGACGAGCCCACATCCTTCAAGCCCGAGAGCGCGACGTACAGGCGCAGGATCTCGTTGGTGCCTTCGAAGATCGACAGGATGCGCGAGTCGCGCGTGATCTGCTCATACGGGAACTCGCGCATGAAGCCGTTGCCGGCGGCGATCTGCAGTGCTTCGTACGCACTCCGCTGGATCGCCTCGGAGGCGAAGACCTTGCTGATCGCTGCCTCGATCGAATAGTCGACGCAGCCCGAATCGATGTAGTGGGCGACCATCCACACCGCGCTCTCGGCGGCGAAGCAGTCGATTGTCATCTGCGCAATCTTTTCGCGCACGAGACCGAACTCGGCAATCGACTTGCCGAACTGCTTGCGGTCCTTGGCCTGTGCGATCGAGAGCTGGATCAGCGTCTTCATGCCGCCGACGGCACCGCCACCGAGGCCGGTGCGGCCGTTGTTCAAGATGCTCATCGCCACCTTGAAACCCTTGCCCTCGCCACCGAGCACGTTCTCCGCCGGCACGCGTACATCCTGCATCACGACCGACGTGGTCGACGACGCACGGATGCCCATTTTGTCCTCGTGCGGCCCCTGGCTGACGCCCGGCCAGGCCGCCTCGACGATGAAAGCGGTCATCCTGCCTTCGGGTGAGTCGGTCTTGGCGAACACCGTGTAGAGCTGGGCAATGCCGCCGTTGGTGATCCAGATCTTCTCGCCGTTGAGCGTCCAGCTGCCGTCGTCGTTCTTGACGGCGGTGGTGCGGATCGAGGCTGCGTCGGAACCGGCGCCGGCCTCGGTCAGGCAGAAAGCCGCGATCATCTCGCCGCTGGCGAGCTTGGGCAGGTAGCGCGCCTTCTGCTCGTCGCTGCCCGACAGCAAGATGCCTTTCATGCCGATCGACGAGTGCGCACCGACGGTGAGCGAGACCGAGCTGTCGTGCCGGCTGGTCTGCGAGAGCACGCGCGCGTAGCCGGCGTTGGACAGTCCGAGCCCGCCAAATTCCTCGGGAATGATCAGCCCGAACAAGCCCATGTCGCGCAGCGACTGGATGAACTCGGCCGGCTGGTGGGCGTCGACGTCCCATTCCTTGAAGGCATCCTTCTGCGGGGCCAGGAAGTCATCGATCGAGTCCGTCATCATCCCCAGCAATTCGCGATCACGCTCGCGCATGGCCGGGTAGGGGAACAGGTTCTCTTCCAGGATCTCGCCGAAAAACAGGTTCTTGGCAGCGCTCTGCTCACAGCGCAAAGCACTCGGCTCGGTGCGCTCGGTGGCGGTCTTGACGGTCGTGTCGTTCAAAGGTCGGGCTCCTCTCGGCGATTGCCAATAGTCGGCCTTGGCGCAGGCGCGAGCAATATGCGGGAGGAGATTATTGCGGGGTTCGAGAGCTCACATGTCGTAGGTCATGTTGCTCGCGCAGCGAGCTACTTGACGCTTTTCCCAAGCCGCGAAAATCAAAAGCCGTCAAGTAGCCCGCGGCGCGGGCAACATGACCTACAAATGCCGACGTGCCTAAGCAAACACCATCCACCCACGCTCGACCGCCGCGCGCACACCGGCGTGGTCCGCGCTGCTGGCCGCATCCCACCAGCTGGCATCGATCGGCGCCCCGCGCGTGCAGGCGCTGGCGGCCGCGCGGGTCAGGTCCAGCGCTTCGCCGGCGCCGAAAAGGCGCGTGCCCTCGGGATGTTCGATGAAGTTCAGGCGCACACTGGGCGACGGAACCAGCCCACGACCCTTTTTCAGTCGTGCGGCAATGCTGCCCTCGGTGATCGCGCGCACCTTGCGCGGTGCGGTATCCGCCAGCCGATACGTGCTGAGGAATCGACCAAAGAAATTGGCCAGCTCGGCGTCATCCGCGGTCAGTGCGGACGCCAGGACGCTGCGCACGCGGGCGATGCCCGCTCCGTCCACCAGCCCGGGCTCGCTCACCGCACGCTGGTCGGGATCGCTGTAGCGCCGTGTGTCGCCGAGTTCGCGGCCGCGTTCCTCGGCCCAGGCGACCAGAAGCTCGCCCACGCTCGGCGCGCGCATGCCGATGGAGAACGTCAGACAGGCATCCACGGCCACGCCGTGATGTGGAACACCTGGCGGCAGATACAGCATGTCGCCCGGATCGAGCACCCAGTCGTGACTCGCGGAGAAGATCTCCAGCAGCTTGATCGGTGCATCCTCGCGAGTGCCGAGCGGCGCCCCGGGGCGCGCGTCGATCGCCCAGTGGCGCTGGCCCTGGCCCTGCAGCAGGAACACGTCGTAGTGGTCGACATGGGCGCCGACCGAGCCGCCGGGCGCGGCGAAGCTCACCATGATGTCGTCGATGCGCCAGCGTGGCAGGAAGGCGAAGCTTGCGAGCAATTTGGCGACATCCGCATCCCAACGATCAACGTCCTGAACCAGCAGCGTCCAGTCGCGCTTGCCCATGTGCAGGAAACGGTCTTCGGGAAATGGGCCGTTCTCGACGTGCCAGCGGTCGCGTTTGCGGTCGAAGGCAACGATCCGCGCGAGTACGCCGTCCTCGCAGGCGAGGCCAGCCAGGTCGTTGCCGCTCATCGGCAGTTGAAACGAAGGAAAGGCGCCACGAATCAGCAGTGGCCGCTTCTGCCAGTAGTCGCGCATGAACGCCGCTGCGCTCATCCCGAGCGGCTGTTTCGCGCTGGCCTTGACCTCGATCACGGGTTCAGTGGCCATCAGCTGCGCGCCAGTTCGGCGGCAAGCCCGATATAGCTCGCGGGTGTGAGCGCCAGCAGCCTTTCCTTGACCTCGGCGGGTAGCTCGAGTGCCTCGATGAAGCCGTGCAGCTTGTCGGCATCGATGCGCGAGCCGCGCGTCAGTGCTTTCAGCTGCTCATAGGGCTCCGGCAGGCCATGCCGGCGCATCACCGTCTGCACCGCCTCGCCGAGCACCTCCCAAGAGGCGTCGAGATCCTGCGCCATGCGTGCCTGGTCCGGGCGCAACTTGGCGAGGCCGCGCTCGAGCGAGCGCAGTGCGACCAGCAGGTAGCCGAAACCGGCGCCGAGACTGCGCAGGACGGTGGAATCGGTGAGATCGCGCTGGAAGCGGCTGATCGGCAGCTTCTCGGAAAAGTGCCCGAACAGCGCGCCAGCAAGTCCGAAGTTCCCCTCGGCATTTTCAAAATCGATCGGGTTGATCTTGTGCGGCATGGTCGATGAGCCGACCTCGCCCTCGACCTGCGACTGGCGGAAATAGCCGAGCGCCACATAGCCCCAGATATCGCGGCAGAGATCGATCAGCACGGTCCCGAGGCGACGACAGATATCGCAGTACTCGGCAATGAAATCGTGCGGTTCGATCTGTGTCGTATGCGAGTTCCATTCGAGGCCGAGGGACTCGACGAAGGCCTTGGCCAGCCCTTGCCAGTCGACCTCCGGATAGGCGACGACATGCGCATTGAAATTGCCGACGGCGCCGTTGATCTTGCCGAGCAGCGGCTGCGTTTCGACCTGACGGAATTGGCGCTCGACGCGCGCAATCACATTGCGCAACTCCTTGCCGAGCGTGGTCGGTGACGCGGTCTGCCCGTGCGTGCGCGAGAGCATCGGCACCGTCGCCGTATCGTTGGTGAGCTGGCGCAGGCCCATCAGCACCCGCGTCAGCGCCGACACCAGCACGCCTTCGCGCACGTCTTTCAGCATCAGTGCGTAGGCGAGATTGTTGATGTCCTCGCTGGTACAGCCAAAGTGCACGAACTCGCGTACCCGCGCCAGCTCCGGATGGTTCTCCAGCTTGCGCTTGATCCAGTACTCAACCGCCTTGACGTCGTGATTGGTGGTGCTCTCGATCGCCTTGACCTCGGCTGCGGCCGTGTTGTCGAAGTTCTCGCTGAGCTCGCGCAGCGTGCGGATGGCGTCCGGCGAGAGATTCGGGACTTCGGGAATGCCCGGCTCGGCCGCCAGCGCCTCCAGCCAGCGCAGCTCCACGAGCACCCGCCGGCGAATCAGCCCGGCCTCGCTGAAAATCGGTCGCAAGGCTTCGGTCTGACGCGAATAGCGCCCATCGAGCGGGGACAAGGCGGTCAGTGCGGTCATGCGGGTCGTGGTCGCGAACAGGATGGGCGCGATCATAAGGCGGGAGTGTGGTGTCGGTTGTTGGTTTCGGTTTAGGAAAGAGCAGTTGGCCGCAGCGACCCGTCCCACGCTTCAGCTGTTACCGACAATCGACACCGAAACCGAAACCGCTCTGGCGTCGGTTGTTGGTTTCGTTTCGGAAAGAGCGATTGGCCGCGATGACCGGCTCCTCGCTGTGCTTCTACCGACACCGACAACCGACACCGACACCGCTTCACTGCGCTCCCGGAAAGCTCTCCACGTACTTGATGGTGAAATCCGGAAAGCTGTCGACGAACTGGATCTTGTAGTCGGGGAAGCTCTCGACCATCTGCCACTTGCCGGCCGCGTCGGGAAAGCTCGTCACCACTTGCACATGCAGGTCGGCGAAGCTCTCGACGATCTTGACCTTGAAGTCTGGAAAGCTGTCGACCACCTTGATCTTGCCGTGAATCCTGGAGATGTCGACAGGCTTGTCGGCGCGCGCTGGCGTGGCCAGGACCAGTCCGAGCAAAGCGGTCGTGAGCAGCAGCAATCGGCGGGTGCTTGCGTTCATGGCTATTCCTCGTGGGCTCCCAATGATGCGCCGCCTGTCGCCCCCGGCAAGCTGACCCCTCGACACCACGCATTCCTTATCATCCACGCTTCACTTTCAAGGTGCCCCTCATGACCCGACCCAGCCGCGCGCCGAGCCAGCCCGTGTCGATCGAGTACGAGGCTGACAACGGCACGGTTCCGCCACCCTATCGGCGCTCCACGCGCATCGAAGTCGACACTGACGGCAACGCCCGGCTGACGCGCCTCTGCGGCTATGACCTGACTGATCCCCGGCGTCGTTTGGAGCTGGCCTTCCAGGTAGCGGCGCAGCCACTGGACGAGTTCAACCAGCTGGTCGACGCGCTCGGTGTCTTCGACCAACAGTGGATCCCGGGCACCGATGCAACCGTTGGCGGCCCGCTCACCTATCTCTCGCTGCAGCGTGGCGATATCCGCGTGCGCATCCCGCCGCATCCGTGCTCCCGGCAAGGTGATGCGGCCGAGGCGCTGCGCAATGCCGTGCGCGCGCTGGTCCCGGGCGAGGCAGTCGCGTCCTATCGCGCCTGGGAAGCCGCCAATGGTGGCGAAGAGTAGAGCCGCGATTGTGCAGTCGGCTGGCTGTGGTGGGTCCGCGCGCAGCGCAGACCTACCAAAAGCACAAGCACCAGCTCAGCAACCAGCAACCTGCAACCAGCAACATGGCATCCTCGCGCTTTGCCTGAACCCACGGGGCCGACATGATCACCGTCCACCACCTCAACAACTCACGCTCGCAGCGCATTCTCTGGCTGCTCGAGGAGCTCGGCGCCGAATACACGGTCAAGCGCTACGAGCGCGACGCCAAGACCATGCTGGCGCCGCCCGAGCTCAAGGACGTGCACCCGCTCGGCAAGTCTCCGGTGATCGTCGATGGCAAGCAGACGCTCGCAGAATCAGGCGCGATCATTGAATTCCTGGCCGACAAGTACGGGCAGGAGCAAGGGCTTGCACCGGCAGCGGACAGCGCCGAGCGTGTGCGCTACCTGTATTGGCTGCACTACGCCGAAGGCTCGGCGATGCCGCCGATGCTGATGAGCCTGATCATGTCGAAGATCAAGTCCGCGCCGATGCCCTTCTTCGCGCGCCCGATCGCGCGCGGCATCGCCGACAAGGCCATGAGCAGCTTCATCGGCCCCCAGATCAAACTGCACATGGGTTTCATGAACGACGAGCTCGGCAAGCATCCCTGGTTCGTTGCGAAGAAGTTCACCGCCGCCGACATCCAGATGAGCTTCCCCATCGAAGCCGCCGCCGCCCGCGCCGGCCTCGACAAGTACCCGCACCTGAAAGCCTGGCTGGAGAAAATCCAATCCCGCCCCGCCTACAAGCGCGCCCTCGAAAAGGGCGGGCCGTATGAGCTGATGAAGTAGGCGGGGAAAAAGCGGGACGGGAAGGAAGCGAAGGAACAGCAGAAAGGAAGCGAAGGAAAGCGACGGATCGCAGGGTCTTGTCGCGCAAATATTGCGAGATCTGGCTCTAATCTCAGGCTCGCCGCGAAGCCCGCGCCGCGACGATCACAAACGGATGCGCTATCCATGGCAACTGGGACATCCTTAATCCTTCGCTTCCCTTCGCTTCCCTTCGCTTCCCTTCGCTTCCTTTCTGCTTCTCTTCGCTTCCTTCCCTCCCGCTCTTATTGCAGTTCGCTACGGCTCAGCGCAGTTCCCGCCGCAAGATTTTCCCGACCGGGCTCTTGGGCAATGAGTCGCGGAACTCCACGGTCCGGGGCTGTTTGTACCCAGTCAAGTGGGTGCGGCAGTGGGCGCGGATGTCTTCTTCGGTGAGTTTGGGATCCTTGCGGACGACGACCAGCTTGACGGCTTCGCCGGTCTTGTCGTTGGGCACGCCGACGGCGGCGGCTTCGAGGACGCCGGGGTGCAGGGCGACGACGTCTTCGATTTCGTTGGGGAAGACGTTGAAGCCGGAGACGAGAATCATGTCCTTGCGGCGGTCGAGCAGGAACAGGTAGTCGCGCTCGCCACGCTTGGCGATGTCGCCGGAGCGGAACCAGCCGCCGGGGAAAAACGCTTCGCTGGTTTCATCGGGGCGCTGCCAATAGCCGCTGGTGACCTGCAGGCCGCGCACACAGAGCTCGCCGGATTCGCCGAGCTTGACCTCGTCGCCGGCCTCGTCGCGCAGGCTGATCTCGACGCCAGGCATGGGCAGGCCGATCGAGCCGACCGGGTTGGGACTGTCCCAGCGGTTGACGGTGATCCCGGCGCTGGTCTCCGACAGGCCGTACATCTCGACCACGTCCTTGCCCGTCACCTGCTTCCACTTCTCGGCCGTCGCGCGGCGCAGCGCGGTGCCGCCCTGCATCGAGAGCTTGAGGCCGGAGAAATCGAGCTTGGCGAAATCGGGCGCGTTGAGCAGCGCGTCATAGAGCGTGTTCACGCCAGAAAAGATCGCCGGCTTGTAGTCGGCGAAATGCTGGATAAGCCCTGGGATATCACGCGGATTGGTGATCAGGACGCCGTGCATGCCGTGCACCCAGGCGTAGGTCATGTTGGTGAAAGCGGCGATGTGATACAGCGGCAGGCTGATCAACGCGACGTCCTTTTCCGGCTCGAGTGCATGGCCCAGCCACTGTTCGCACGCGGCTACGTTTGCCATCAGCGCCGTGTGCGCGAGCGCGGCCCCCTTCGATACGCCGGTGGTGCCGCCGGTGTACTGCAGTTGCACGGTTTCATCCGGCTTGCCGTCAGTGACCACCGCGGGCTTGGCTGCGCCCCGCGTGAGCGCCTGGTTCCAGCCGATCGAATTCTCGAGCCGATACGACGGGACCAGTTTCTTGACGTACTTGAGCATGAAGTTGACCAGCCACGATTTCGGCCAGTCCAGCGCATCGCCCACGCCGGTGGTGATTACCTGGCGCACCTTGGTCTCGTTCAGGGACTCGGCCACGACGCTGCAGAAATTCTCCAGCGCGATGAGCACGACCGACCCGGAATCGGCCAGCTGGTGCCGCAGCTCGCGCGGCGTGTACAGCGGATTGATCAGCACCGCGATCAGGTTGGCGCGCTGCACGCCGAGCAGCGCAATCGGGAACTGCAGCACGTTCGGCATCATGATCGCGACCCGTTCGCCGCGCGCAAGGCGCAGATCGTGGATCAGGTAACTGGCCAGTTGCGCGCTCAAGCGATCGATATCGCCGTAGCTCAGCGTCTTCTTGAGATTGGTGAACGCCGGCCGCGCTGCATTTTTCTGGCACGCCGCAATCAGCATCTGCGGCAGTGACTGCCCGGTGTCGATTCCATTCGTGGCGACATTGAAGAACTTCGGTTGCTTGAGCGGCGAGTTCGTCCCTTCCGCAAACTTAGCCATGGCGCGCCCCTGTCCCCGAGATGTTCACAGTCTGCTGACAAAACGTGGGCGCGTCGAGAGTGGGAGCGGTTTCGGTTTCGGCTTTCGGTTTCGGAAAAGGCGAACGCGGCCGACGGCGTTTTTTGCGTCACACCGACAACCGAAACCGACAACCGAAACCATGCTTCACCTTTTCCCGCTCACCATGACATCGTCCGCCGACAGCTTCATGTGGTACTGGAAGCGGTCGGGACGGTAGACGCCGACCAGGTAGTCGATCGGCCGGTTGCGCTGGTCGCAGGCGATGCGGGTGACCTGCAGCAAAGGATCGCCGGCGCGCACCATCAGGCGCTGGGCGAGCGTGCTGTCGGCGGCGACGGCAGAGATCACCTGATCGACTTCCTTGAGATGGATGCCCAGGCGCCGGAACAGGTCGATGCGGCTGGAGGTCTTGAGACCCTCCTGCGTCAAGCCGGTGCCGATCAGGATGGTCCAGCTGGTGTAGTGCGCGAACGCGAGGCCTTCGCTCAGGCGCACGCGGATGGCGCGGTCGACCTGCACCTCGGGTCCCAGGCGCAGCGCGTCGGCAACTTGCGGAGGCGGGATCACGCGCGCGAACTCGATCAGCTTGACCTGGGTCTCGCGGCCCATGACGGCGAGGCTTTCCAGCATGTTGTTGAGCGGCGCACGCAGGACCTTGGGCTCGTACTTGAAGGTCACATGGGTGCCACGGCCGCGGTGGCGCGAAACGAAGCCTTCCGCTTCCAGGTCATCCAGCGCGCGCTTGACGGTGATGCGCGAGATGTTGAAGTACGCCGCAATCTCCTTTTCCGCCGGCAACAGCATGCCCTGGCGCAGATCGCCACCCTCGATCTTGCGCTTCACCACCACGTACAGCTGGTGGTAGAGCGGCGATGGCTGGTCCGGCGCCAGATTGGCCCGGTCGTCGGCATTGAAGACGCGCATCGGTTAAGGGTTTACGTCCTTCCCTTTGGTCCAGGAGACAAGCCTAGGCTTTTGTGGGTCGGATACGCATCCGCATGGGGAAAATTGACGCTTGCATATTCTCTTGGTGGGTCTGCGCTGCGCGTGGGTGAGACGGCGCCGCCAGGACGCGCAGCGTCCTGCGCCGTCAAACGCCCGAGGCCAG
>JANPJV010000123.1:0-1596 GCA_031425695.1 Rhodanobacteraceae bacterium
GTTGCCCGCCGGAAGCCGAATTACGGACTACATCAGTTTGGGTGTGGTGGCAAAAACGTTCCCCTTGGATACGATTCGGGCGGCGCTGGCGGCGACTAAGCGGGAGAGCGTACGCCAGCGCGACCTTCCGGGCCATGTGACCGTCTACTACGTCATCGCGCTGGCGTTGTATATGCAGTCCTCGTACCGGGAGGTGTTGCGGTGCCTGTTGGAGGGAATCCAGTGGCTGGCGGGTCCGGCGGCGAGTGTGAGCGTGACGGGCAGTTCCGGTATCTCGCAGGCGCGAACCAGGCTGGGCTGGGAGCCGTTGCGGCATCTTGCACGACGAAGTGGTGAAGCCGATCGCCGTGGCGGCGACCAAGGGCGCCTGGTATCGTTCGTGGCGGCTGGTAAGCATCGACGGAAGCACGCTGGATGTCGCCGACGAGAAGGGCAATGACGAAGCGTTCGGCCGCCCCGGAGCGGTCCGGGGCAAGAGCGCCTTTCCGCAAATCCGCTTCGTATCGTTGGTGGAAAATGGCACCCACGTCCTATTCGGCAGCCGCATGGCCGACTACGCCACCAGCGAGATCGCCCTGGCAAAGTCGATATTGTCCAGTCTCGGCAAAGGTATGCTGTGTCTGGCCGACCGCGGCTTTTTCGGGTTCGAGATGTGGAAACAGGCGGCGGCCACCGGCGCCGATCTGCTGTGGCGTGTCCGGAAAGACATTCTGCTGCCGTGCGGACAGCGTCTGCCGGACGGATCGTATCTGAGCCGTATCTATCCGTCGCCGCAGGACCGGCGGCGCAAGCGCAACGGAATAGTGGTGCGGGTGATCGAATACCGGCTGGAAGGAATCGAAGGGTCTGAGCCGTTGTATCGGCTGGCAACGACCATTCTCGACCACGAACAGGCGCCGGCCACGGAACTGGCGGCGCTCTATCACGACCGTTGGGAGATAGAAACCGCATTCGACGAACTGAAGACGCACCTGCGGGGCGCGCGCATCGTGCTCCGCAGCAAGACGCCGGATCTGGTCCGGCAGGAATTCTATGGCCTGTTGATGGCGCACTTCGCCATCCGCGGATTGATGCACGAAGCCGCCTTGGAGAGCGGGAGAGATCCGGATGGAATATCTTTTCTCCACGCCGTGCGCGTTGTCCGCCGCAAGATCGCCGCCTTCGGCGCTTTTCCCCCCTCAGGACCGGAAAGAGTTCCATCAGGCGGTGCTGAAGGAAATTCTCGACGAACGCGCCGCCTCCAGCCGCAACCGGCGCAATCCGCGCGGCGTCAAGCGGAAAATGAGTAATTTCCCGATACGCCACGGTTACAAACGCTCGCCGCTCATTGATGTCTGCGCCGCCATTCGGATAGTTAAGTGACGAGTATTGGGCTTAGAACTGGATCTGCAGGTGGTTGTCGATCCATATCGACACTGACCAGGACCTTGATGCGTTGGCACAGCGTGCGAAACAGGCTGGTATCGCGTTGGATAAAGAACCCGGACCACTGCCTTGGGGTCCGATCGGTTTCAGCGTTAAGGATCCCGATGGATTGACTGTATTTGTTTCGAATCCCGAGCGATAAGTAAGACCTCCATTACGAGCATGAAGAGC
>JANPJV010000124.1:0-4874 GCA_031425695.1 Rhodanobacteraceae bacterium
GCTGGTCACCCAGGTACGGCCGCCGTCGTAGGTCATCGAGACATACAGATGCCAGACCCCGGTGTACGCGGTCGGATCGGAGCCGTACGCGGCGGCGCCTGGGGTGGTCGAGGCCAGGAAGGCGAACGCGGCACGATCGTCGTCGCCGGCCACCACGGTCGGGAATGCGCACGCCTGCAGCGTGCGGCCGTTGTCGACATTGATCAGCGGCGCAAAGCTCTCGCCACGGTCGTCGCTGACGGTGGCCATTGGCGTGCCGTTCTGGCAGACGCCGAAGAACATGCGGCCATGCGGCACTTTGTCGCCGCGGCCGATGCCAATGCCCGGATCGTCGGCGCTGACGGTGTTCGGCACGCCGTGTACGGTCCAGTTCACGCCACCATCGGTGCTGCGCGCGAGACCGGATTGGCCGAGCGGGCAATTGCCGTTGGGCACGTACACGGTGCCATCGACGCCAACCTGCAGATGGCCGTGCAGGCCATCACATTGGGTGATGTTGTACATCGGGAACGACATGCCCCAGCTGAAGCCGCCGTCGCGCGACTGCGAGGCCTGCGCCAGCGCGATGTCCTGCGAGGCGTAATAGGTGGCGCTCGGATAGTTGCTGCCTGGGCCGAGCGGATCGGGCTGCCGGACGATGTCGCCGGTCGGGAATGGGCCGGAGCCGATGGTCTGGTGATCAACACCGGAATTGATGCCGGCCCCCTGCGGGCTCGGCTGCCAGCTGTTGCCACCGTCGGCAGACAAGCACATCAGGCTGCGCTTCGCGCTGAGCTGGGTCGAGATCACCCGGCCGGAAACGGGATCAACGTGCAGGATCGGATCGAGCGTGCTGACGTGCTGAGCGCAGCTCTTGTCCACCCAGGTGCCGATCGCGGGCGAGGTCGAGCTGTCGACCTCCAGCCGCAGCGTCTGCAGATTGGCGATGTACAGCACATTGGACTTGTTCGGCGCGCTCGCCTGCTGCGCGCGATTGGCGTTGGCGGGCACGCCAAGCGTGGGTTCGCCAGCGCTGGTGCCGAGGCCCGGTACGCCGCGCGTCGGCGCGTAGCGCTGGAAATCTGGATCGGTTTCGGTCAGTCCGGGCGGCGCATAAGTTAGGAAGTTCGGTGCCGGCGCCGTGCTCGGCGAGGTCGTGACGGTGGCCGGCAGTGCCCGCAGGCGCGCGCTGCCGGAATACGGGATGGCGGGATTCGGCAGGAACGGCGAAGCGGCAATCACATAAGTGCCAGGCGCCGTGATTTCCATCGTCTCCGGCTGCCCCGGATTGTTGCCGGACGAATCCACCAATGTGCCGTCGGTGGTAAAGATCTGGCCGTCCCAATCGCCCGCCGCGCTCGGATCGAGCGTCACATCGACCTGGAAGGGATAACCGGGATCGACCACGGTCAGGGTGAAGTAATCGCATGCTGGATCGGTCGTCCCGGCGCATTCCGCCGATGCGCTCGCCGGTTTGTTGGTTCCCGTCCAGGCAATTTCTGGACTGCCGGCGTTGACGGAGCCGGAAGCAGGTGTGGCGGCGAAGAGCGGGTCGGTGACCCCAGCGATGGCACTGGTCAACGCAAGACAGAGCATACGAGTACGCATGACGGCATCCTCCCTGAGCGATGACATCAGCGTCGCGCATCGGGCAACCGATGACCATGGTGGGATACCCCCATGCATCCTGGATTTGTACCCTGTGGATCTTGGCGAGCGCTCTCTGGACGGTGAGCCGCTACGCGACACAGTGTCCTGGGTTGGTACCGCGGAACACGCGCACCAATTCGCGCCGACAACCGACTCTCCCGGCCAGCCAGAAGCGTCCTCTGGCGGTTACTAGGAACAGCGATTCACACTGGCCGGGCAGATACGGCGCAGGCTCGACCCCGCGAAGCTACGTCTGGTCCACTCACCGCGCTTTGGGTTGGCAACCTTTTGACCGACGATCTCAATGAAGCGCATGCGCATTCGTCGATTACCCAGCGACACGCTGACGGAAGACCCCCGCTCCGCTGCGGTCACGCCCCAGCCACGGCGCGCGCAGCGCGGACTTGTGGATGGTCGGCACCGAACGCGGCTTGCATCGCTGCAAGCGCGCTGTTGGCCAGTTGGCGGCGCTCGTCCGGCCGGGTGCCGCGCGCCAGCAATATCTCGGCCAGGGACAATCGCGCCGCTGCGGCCGCCAGGGCGCGCGCGCTGTCGTTGTCATCGAACGCGGCCACGGCTTCGCGTGCCTGCATTTCGGCGGACTCGACATTGCCTTGCGCCAACGCGATATGGGCCGATACCTGCAGCGCATCAGCCAACTGCCCTTTGCTTCCGGCGTCGCGCAGCGCGGCGATCACCGCGTCGATCGTCCGTTTCGCGGCATCAGCTTCGCCGCTCGCAAGCTGCAATCGCGCGCTTGCAATCAGGATGGGTGGAACACGATTGGCGGCTTCGTCGATCGCACGCATCCGCTTTTCGGCTTCTTCCAGTGCCGAGCGGGCTTCTTGGTGACGCTTGAGGCCGGTCAGCGCCTTGCCCAGTTCGAAGTGCGCGTTCGCATGGCCGATCGGATTGGCACCCTGCAAGTCGGTAAAGATCGCAATCGCGCGCAGGGCCACCGCGGCTGCGTCTTCGAACGCGGCCAAACGGTTCTTGACGTTGGCATGGTTGACCAGGTCGGTTGCCAGATTCGGCGTCTTGCCGCCAATACGCTCCGCCAGCGCGATGCCTTCCGCGTAACCTAAGTCGGCATCGCGCACTTGCCCCGCCAGGTTGAATGCGCCCGCCTGCGCGGTGATCAGCATCGCGTGATCGGTGGTTTCCAAGTTTCCAAGTTCGATGTCGATCCGGCTGACTTCGCCATATCGGCGCGCAGCCTCCGCCGCGTTGCCGGTGATGTCCTGCAACACCGCGAGGTTGTAGAGAACGCCGGCTCGGCGCCACCGCAAATCGCGGCCCGTGCCCACCCGATCCAGTTCCAGAAGGGCACGCTCGGCCGCCTGGATGTCCGCGCTGCCGGGCTGGTCGCTGCGCAAGCCCGCTGCCGCGCGCTCACTCAGGCAGTCGCTCAGCGCCAGGCGTTGTATGCCAGTGAAAGCTTCGGCGGCCGCGATTCCCGCCGAGAGTTCCGTCAGCGCCCGGTCGTGCTTGCCGAGGCTGGAGTAGGCCGCTCCCAGGCGGCAGCGCGCGACTGCCCGTTCGCTCTCGCTGAGCGCCGCGCCAGCGGCACCCAACACGCGTTCCAGCAAGACCCGGGCACCCTCAGCCTGACCGCGATCCTGCTCGATTCCCGCAAGCGTCAATAGGATCCGCGAGCGCGCTGCCGGATCCACGGCGTCAGCCCGGTCCTGCATTTTAACTGCACGCGCGAGCCACTCCGATGCGTTCAGCCGCTCTTCGCTCCCGGCCTCGCGGAACATGCGAGCAAAGCTATCGAGCACCATCTCGCTGCGATCCGTCTCCGCCAACGCCGCGTCGCGTTCGACGGCAGCGCGTCGGGCCTGCCAGGTGGTCCCGGCGACACCAGCGATCAGCGCCACCACCGTGGTCGCCGTGAGCGCTGTCGCCACGCGGTAGCGGCGCATGAAGCGCACGCTGCGCTCGACGCGGGTTGGCAGACGGGCGCTGACGGTCTCGCCCTCCATCCAGCGGCCAAGATCCTGCGCCAGCGCGTCAGCGGAGCGGTAGCGCTCCGCGGGCTCGCGCGACAGCGCCTTGAGTGCGATCGCATCGAGGTCGGCGGCGCGCGGGATGGCGGGGGAAGCTGCGAGCGCACTCGGCGCCGGGAGGTCGCGCTCGCAGACCCGCTTGACCAGTTCGGCCAGGGCGAGTCCTTCGGTATCGTGCGGCGTGCGTCCGCAAATCATCCAGAACAGCAGCCCACCCAATGCGTAGACGTCACTGCGCGTGGTGATGGATTGACCGGTGAGTTGTTCCGGCGCGGCGAACGCGGGAGTCAATGCGTGGTCGTTGGTCAGTGTTCCCAGATCGACGTCGTCAAGCAGCCGCGCGATGCCAAAGTCGAGCAGATGCGGCGCACCGGCGCGATCGATCATGACGTTCGCAGGCTTCAGATCCCGATGCACGATGAGGTTTGCATGCGCGTACGCGACCGCCTCGGTGATTCGGCGCAAGACCTCGACGCGCGCGCGCAGATCGGGAGCCTGGTCGCGAACCCAATGGTCCAGGCGCGCGCCATCAATCCATTCGGTGACGAGGTATGGTTCGCCGCCTGCGGCAACGCCTCCATCGAGCAGCATGGCGATGCCAGGATGACGAAACCGCGCCAGCAATTCGCGTTCGTGGATCAGGCGGTCGCCGAGCGCCGCGCGATCAGCTCGAAGGAACTTGATCGCGACCCGTCGCTCGAAGGCGCCGTCGGCGCGCTCACCCAGCCAGACCTCGCCCATCCCGCCGCTGCCGATAGGCTGCAACAAACGCCATGGCGCGCCCGGAGACAACGCTCGCGGGCGCGGCGGCGGCGGCTCGAGCAAACCGGGGGATTGTTCGATGTCGCTCAGCCACTGGCGCAGGGCCGCGGCGCGCGCCGCGTCGCTCGACTCCAGCGCTCGCAGCGCCGCCGGGCGCAGTGCTTCGTCCAGCGCCAACAGACGATCGAGGTCGGGCTCCAGATCCTTCCAATCCAGTTCTTCAGCGTTCATCCGCGTTCCTCGTGGACCGACCGACTTCACGAGCAATACGGCAACCCGGGTGAAATTCGTTGAGGCTTAGCGCTCTCGCGGACGCGGGGATCTTTACCGTCACGGCGCTCCCGCCTTCTTGGGCATGCTGTGCTCACCCGGGGTATCGCTCATGCGCCGATGCAGCCATCCGCGCGCCTTGCTCCAGTCACGACGCACCGTAGATTCATCAATGTCGAGCAGCGCCGCGATTTCCGGGTCCGT
>JANPJV010000125.1:0-4067 GCA_031425695.1 Rhodanobacteraceae bacterium
CCACGGGGGTCTGGACGCGGCGCGTCAACTAAACGGCGCGCGGCGACACCGGCCTCACCCACAGCTACCGCCTCCTTTTCTACGTCTGGGGTTGGGGGGGCGCGCTAGGCCCGCCCCCACAACTGTTTGTGTACTGACCTAGAGCAAGAGCGTTTGACCACAGGTCGAACCCACACAGGGCAAGAGCGCCTTGTCGTATGCGGTGCAAAAGCGTCCGGACAGCGTCCGGACCCACGCAAAGCAAAGGCGCTTGACTGTGGGATCCACGCAAATCCATCGCTTTTGACATGTGGGTTCGGACCTTGTCCGAACGCTTTTTGCAGCGCCGCTCCGATAACATGGCGTCGAGCCATGGCACTTTCGGAAACCCGATGCAAACCCTGCTCGATCGCCTCGAACTCAGCATCGCCGACAATGTCCTGACGACCGCCGAGAAGCAGGCGCTCGCCAGCGACCTCAAGCAGCGCCCGTGGCGTATCGATCAGTTGCGACAGATGCGCAACCACGCCTTTGCGATGGTGCTCGAGCGTGCGCGGGCCGAGACCGCGGCTGCGGCTATGCCGGCGCTGGTCAACTGGCTGGCCGACGTGGTCAAGGTGATCGACCAGGTCGCGGCACCCGAACAAATCCGGACCGAAGTCGCGTTCAGCCCCGGCGAGAACTGCCGCAAGGCGGTGATCAGCAATCTAAATGCCTGTCGCAAGCGCATGGAGCTGTGCGTCTTCACCATCGCCGACGACGACATCAGCGCTGCCATCCTCGCCGCCCACCGGCGCGGCGTCGCGGTGCGCATCATCAGCGATAACGACAAACGCTACGACTCCGGCAGCGACATTGCCCGCTTCGTCGAAGCCGGCATCTCGGTCACCTTTGACGACAGCAACGCCCACATGCACCACAAGTTCGCGATTTTCGACAACCGCTGGTTGATCAACGGCAGCTTCAACTGGACCCGCAGCGCCACCATGGTCAACCAGGAAAACCTCGTTTCAACCAACGACCCGCAACAGGTCGCGCAGTTCGGGGCGGAATTCGAGTCGCTCTGGGAAAAGTTCAGTTAGTCCGCTCGTGGTGCGATCGCGCCGCGCGCGAGATACAGCAAGATGCTGGGTGGGTCTGCGCTGTGCGGGCAGTCCCACCAAAAGCGGGACTCTTCCGCCACTTGTAGGCCCCATCTGAATACCTCAACCGTAGCGTTGTTGACCTCGAACGATTGGAGCCCAACCTTAGGGGAATGTCCTGAGTGAGTTCTCCCCATGTTCAATACGCTGTTCGTCTTGATGCTCACGTCAGTCAGCGACGTCCGTGCACCCGCACCGCAGGCCGGATGTCTGGACGCGAGGCGGGTCACTCAGATGCAACAGATTACGTCGACCGAGCTGCTGGTGAAGACCCAATCGGCTCGCTATCAGCTCTATCTCGCCGATGTGTGCAACGCCCATGAGCCCGGTACCTCGCTGTTGGCTTCCGACGGGTGGGTCTGCGGCCGGTCGCGCGAATTCGTGCGCACCCCGACCGAGCAATGTGCGATCACCCATGTCGAGGCGCTTTCCGCCGACGAGTATGCAAGCCGCGCCAACGACGGCGATGCCACGGCTGCCGTAGCGCAGCTCGAAATGCGTGGCAACGGGATCGAGGTCAAGGGCTTTCGGGGTACCCACCAACGGTGTTTCCGGCCGAGTGCCGTGCGCAGCTGGAGCGCCGATGGGGATGACATCCTGGTCACCACCTCGCTGAAACGGTCCGGTGGCGTCGGCTCCTATCGCATCGAATTGGGCGGGAACTGTCCTGAAATCGCTTATCTGGGCGCTCTCAGCTGGGAATCAGGCGTCGGTCTGGACCTGATCTGCGGCAACCCAGGGGACGTCGCCGTGCTGACTTCCGATTTCTCCTGGACCGCGCGCCGGACGTATGACGGACGCGCTTGCAGAGTCGCGGCGGTGCATGCGATCGATGGCTAGCTTGGATCGGTGTGCCGAGTGCCATTAGACACCGGGCACATCTGTGCGTGATCAGCGTCGGCGGTAGATGCACCCGATCGCGAGCACGATGTAGCCCGCCAGCAAGACCCAAAACGCGTTCGGGGTCAGGCCGTTGATCGGCGTCAACCGTGATAGCAGCGCAAGGGCGGCGAGAATTGCTGAAATCACGAAGAAGACTTGGGTCGGCGCGTTGTATCGCATGGCTTTTCTACTCTGCCGGCGCGAGGGCGCTGGTGAAAGATGAGTATGTCCTACTTCCGGTCGCGGCCGGGTGACCCTCAGAAATTCACCGGCACGAAGATCCATAGTCCGTACGCGACCACGGCTACCGAGACCAAAGCGATGAGGCCACCCCAGAACCAGTACGGCAATCCAATCGCTGCCGCGATCTGTGCGGTGTCGGACGCCATCATCCCGGCGGCCGTGCGTGCCTGCGCGCGAAACAGGTAGTCGCCGCGGGAGAACACCGAGAGGCTCATCTGCAGCGCGAGGAAGGCACACGCGAATTGCGCGACCGGATCGGTGGCCAGCCAGGCCAGCAGCGCCAGCGTGGCCCCGAGCGCCAGCACGAACACGAAGCCGAAGAGGTTGCGCACGAACAGCAGCGCCGCCAGCACACAGGCGCCCGCGACGATCGCCAGCGCCAGGTGTGCCGAAGCTGGCCTGGTCCCGGCCCAGAACAGTGCCAGCGCCGCCAGTGGCGGGCCAAGCGGCCCACCAGCTGCAATCAGGGCGCGCGAGAGCGCCGAGAAACGACCCTCGTAGCTGGCGACCCCGGAGCCGTTCCACCACAACTGCAGGCGCTTGAAGGAGCCGCCGAGCAGCATCGCCGTCAGGCCATGCCCGAGCTCGTGCACCAGCGTCGCCAGCAGGATCAACGGCCTGCCGATCAGCCGCGCGCCCGGCAGCAGGTACAGGATCAGCGTCGCACCGGCGGCGATCAGTAGCAGTTGGGTAGAGGTGAGATCCGTCATGGGTTTCCTCTAGTCGGAGTAGCCATGGCCGCGATGGTCTGGGATTTCATTTTTCGACGCAAATGAACGCAAAATGAGCAAAGGTACGCAAACAGAGCCTTTTGTTTCGGATCAATGTTGGCGCTTTGTTTGCGTCCGTTTGCACCCTTTGCGTTCATTTGCGTCAAATTCAAGACGCCGACAACAACCCCGCGCTATCGTGCACCGCACGCGCTACCCAGGGGGATCTCATGCCGCTCACGAAAAAGCTGGTTGCTGAATTTCTCGGTACCTTTTGGCTGGTTTTCGGCGGCTGCGGCAGCGCAGTCTTCGCGGCCAACTTTGGCGGTGACGGCAATCCGCTCGGCATCGCCTTCGTCGGCGTCTCACTCGCCTTTGGCCTGACCGTTCTGACCGGCGCCTACACCTTCGGCCATATCTCGGGCGGGCACTTCAACCCAGCCGTGAGCCTGGGACTGTTCGCAGGAGGACGCTTCCCGGCCGGCGATTTGTTGCCCTACATTGCCGCGCAAGTGATCGGCGCCATTGCTGCCGGCTTCGTGCTTTTCCAGATCGCCGGCGATGCGCCGGGCATGGCGGTCGATCCAGGCGCGGCCGGCGCATTCGCCAGCAACGGCTACGGCAGCCTTTCGCCTGGCGGCTATTCAATGGGCGCTGCATTCGCGATCGAAGTCCTGCTCACCGCGTTCTTCCTGATCATTATCATGGGCTCCACGCATGCAAATGCTCCGACTGGCTTCGCGCCGATCGCGATTGGCCTCGCACTCGTGCTCATCCACCTGATCAGCATTCCGATCACGAACACGTCGGTGAACCCGGCGCGCTCGACCGGTGTCGCCTTGTTTGCTGGATCCGGCGCATTGAGCCAGCTCTGGCTGTTCTGGGTCGCACCGATCATCGGTGGCGTCGCCGGTGGCCTGATCTACGGCTGGCTCGGTCGCGACAAGACGGATATCGTCGGTCGGCCGTAGGGCCTTCCGGGGAGGGGGGGGCTCCCGCGCCGCCCCGGTTGGTGTATCAACGGCGGGGGCGCGGGGGGGCCCCCCACCCCGGGGCGCCCCGGCCCCCGATTGACCCGATCGCCGGCAACGGGGCTGGGGGGGTTTGGGCG
>JANPJV010000126.1:0-19644 GCA_031425695.1 Rhodanobacteraceae bacterium
GGGGGGGGTTGTTTGTGGGGGGGGGGGGGGGGGGGGGGCGGGGGGGGGCGCGCCCGCGCCGTCCTCATCCCTACCCCCCCCCCCCCCCCCCCCCCCCCACCACAAGCAGACTGACCGCCGGCACCCACCCGAATCAGGGCGCGTCGCTCTCCGACCCACTCCCGGCAGCCGCGCGACCCAGTCGATCATGGACCGCCGTCCAGGCTTCGCTCTCCGGCGGCAGCACCACCGCGATGCGGGTGCCAGGCCGAGCGTCGAGATCGCGCAAGGCGGCGTAGAGATCGTGGGCATAGCGGGTTGGATCAGCACCGAGGCAGAGGCCGAGATTGCCGCCCGGGATTCGCTCGAGCCCAAGCCACAGGGTGTCGCCATCCGGGCGCAGTGGCGGTGCGTCGAGCTCGGATGCGCGGATCAGCACCAGCGGTTTGCCCGGTGCGTAATGCGCCGCCAACGCGCCACTCACGCGCGGGGCATCGGCGAGTTCCGGGTCGGCCAGCGGGCCGATCCAGGACTCTATCTGCGAGCGCAGGATCGCGCCGGGACGCAGGATGCGGGCGCCGTCGCGGCTGAGGTCGACGATCGTTGATTCAAGGCCCACCGCACTGGCGCCGCCATCGAGCACGATCGGTACCGCGGCGCCGAATTCTTCGCGGACATGGTCCGCAGTAGTCGGGCTGATGCGTCCGAAGCGATTGGCGGACGGCGCAGCGAGCGCACTGCCGAAACGTCGCAACAGTTCGGCGGCCACCGGGTGTGCCGGGACCCGCAGGCCCACGGTGTCCTGGCGGCCCGTGAGCGCGTCCAGCACTTCCGGGCGGCGACGCAGGATCAAGGTCATTGGCCCGGGCCAGAACTGGTCGGCGAGCACGCGGGCCGCAGCGGGAATCTCGCGGGCCCATTCATCCAGGTCCTGAGGCGAGCCCAGGTGCACGATCAGCGGATGATCGGGCGGGCGGCCCTTGGTGGCAAAGATGCGTGCGATCGCGGCGGCATTGCGCGCGTCGGCCGCGAGCCCGTAGACCGTTTCGGTCGGCATGCCGACCACATCGCCACGCTGCAGGGCCGCGACAGCGGCATCGATCTCGGCCGTGGTGATCACGGCGTGGGCAGCGGACGCCGCGTCCGCCGCACGCTCAGGAACACTGCATAGCTCGCGATCAGCACCGATGCGCCGAGCCAGAGCCCACCCCAGAACCAGGTGGTGCCGCCAAATTCCTCAGCCAGCATGAAGGCATCCGAGCGCGCCTGGCTACGCTGGATGGTGTCGCTGAAGATGTCGCGCGGCACGTAGAGCAGGCTCATCACGCCGATCAGCCGCAGCGCGTAATCGCTCGCAATCGGCGGCAGCCAGCGCGCGATCGCGAACAGGGTGAATGCCCCGGCGAACCCGTAGACCAACCCGAAGCCATTGCGCATGTACAGCAGCGTGGCGACCGTCATCGCGATCGCCACCAGCAGCAGGATCAGGCGGTCGTGCCGGGTACGCATGCTCGCGGTCAGCAACACTGCGCCAATCACCAGGGACCCGAGGTAGCCGGCCGAGAGGATCAGGAAGCGGTTGCCGCCGGCCGACAGCACCGAGCCGCCCTGCTGCACAGTGACCTCCATGCGCATCACCTCGCCGCCGGTGATCAGGGTCATGAAGGCGTGGCTGGCTTCGTGGAAGAACACGACCAGGATTTCCAGCGGCGCCGTCCAGCCGCTGTCACCAATCCAGGTCAGGAAAGCTGCCACCAACGCGAGCCCGGCAAGACTGGCGAGCGGATGCTGCTCGGGCTCGGCGGGGACGGGGAGGGGAACGCTCATGAGGGCGCATCGGCGAGAAAGTACCGACGGAAGATACAGCTGACGTAGGTCACGTTGTGCCCGCGGGATGTCTATGGATGCGACCGAGAGCTCGGGCGCTACGTGACAACGATTGGCGAAGGCGCGTCAGCGCGATGTCACGTTAGCGCTAGATTCGATCAATCGCCTAATGCCTACCGCTCGGGCGCTACGAGGCCCATGCAAGCATTGCCATGCCGCCAAAGCAAAACGCCCGGTTTCCCGGGCGTTTTTAAACTTTCCCAAGCTCTGGTGCTTATGGAGCCAGCGATTTCGCCACCAGCGCTTCGCCCGGCAGGTTGTCGCGCTCACGCACGAGCTTCAGCTCGAGGCGGCCGTTGCCGAGGTTGACCAGCGGTGCCTGCGGGGCACCGTTGCTGTCGACGTCGCCCGCGATGTTCTCGGCAATCACCACATCGGTGATCGTCGAGGTGCCGTAGTTGAGAACCGTAGAAGCCAAGGCCACGCCGTCAAAACGGCGCGAGAGCAGGTTGCCCTCGAAGGTGCTCGCGGTCAGGGTCAGCTTTCCCCAGTTCACGATCGTGCCCGCATCTCGCTTGGCGCTGGCGACGGTATTGAAGCTGACTTCGCACGCTTCCATCTGCAGCTCGCCGTAGTTCTCGACAATCGCGTGGACGGTGCTAGCGGTGTTGTCCACGAGCTGCACGCGACGCAGGTCAGTGCGGCCGTGGTTGCGGATCGCGCCCAGCGAGCCTTCTGCCAGGACCACGCGCTCGAGGCGCAGGTGGCCGTTCTCGGCGACGTGGAAGATGCGGAAATCCTCAGCTGAGTAGCGCCTCAGCTCGGCGTTGTTGCCGCGGATCACGATGGGCGAGGTGATTGCCGGAAATGCGGCGCGCTGATCGGCGCCATGCGTCCGATCGAGCACATAGAGCGCACGCTCGAGCGTGATCACATCGGCTTCGGGCGTGGCGTTTGCCTGCTCGATGGCCTGGACCAACTGCTCGGTGGTCGCAACCGGAAAAACCGTGCTCGCCGCCGCAGCGCCGAAGGAGGCGAGCAAGCCTGAGATGAGACCTAAGCTGGTTGCGAGTTTGCTGGACATCGACAAGACCCCCTGAAGGTCGAAAGGTGAATGAACCTTGAATCGGTACGATAGAGTGAACTACCTATGAGTGCCAAATTGTGACAAACGACACACTATTTTGACCGACCGTAAAAGTCCATCGGGCCATAGGGCGCAGGGTCCGACCCTCGCTCGAGTCGCTGTATTGGCCAACGGATGAGATCGCCACAAGCTCGGCAGTTCGCGGCCGCGGATCGATCCGACAAACGGTGTTTTTGCAAGTGCATGAAGCCATCTCGTATTCTTGCTGCGTCACGTTCGTTAGCAAACCAGCGACATCGCAGTCGCTCCCCTGGCCCTGTCCGAGACCCTGCCATGCCTTGGCTGCGCACGTTGTGCCTGGTACTGCTGCCCATTTCCTGCCTGGCGGCCAGCCCCGCAGAAGACGAGGCCTGGATCGAGCGCTACATGGGTAAGCCCGGGCAATCGGCCGCGCCGGCAGGCATCCTGCCCGGATACAAGATCGCCTGGGGCGAGCTTGGTCGATTTGTCGGGCAATCGGTGCTGGTGCAGACCGAAAACGGGGCCCGCCGGGGCGAGATCGAGCGCGTCGAGGGCGGCCGCCTGTACATGCGCGCACGAATGCACGGGGGTTATGCGGAGCTCAAGCTCCGGCGCGACCAGATCCTCAGCACGGAACTGGAGTAGGCCCATGCTGCAAAACCTTGCTGCGGCTGGCATCTGGGTGATGGCCACCTTCATTTTTATCCTCTGGATGGTCATCGTCGTGGCCCGCAGCAGCGGCTTGATGGCCTTCGCGACGTTCTTCTTCTGGCCCATCTCGATTTTCCACCTGATTCCAAATTGGGGGGTTCCCGGCTCGGACATTCGTGTTCCGTTCCTGCTGACGCTGATCGGGACCGGAATGTGGATCTATTCGATCAGCCAGGTAGTCGATGAAGCTGCATTGCAGTTCACGCCCGAGGAGGTCGCGGCGCTGCGCCAACAAGATCCCGAGGCCGCCGATCGCCTCGAGCAATTGCAGCGCGCGGCAATGGACGGCCAGGAGGGGGCGCCGGACTCAGCATCGACGACGGGTGGCTACGTACCGTCGAGCTCGAATTTCGATGAGGACCTGCCGGTAGCGGCAAACATTCCCACCCGTCCGTACATGCGCAAGGTGCCCATCGGCGAGCTCAATCTGCGTCGCGGCGAGCTTCGGCTGGATCCAGCGTTTTCGAGCCTGACGGTGCCTGAGCACTTCCGCTACATATCGGCCGAGCAGCTGGGTTTGCTCAGCGAAGCGCGCAAGGTCGCGGTCGATACCCCCGTCCTTGGCTGGGTTGTCCATGACCGCGTCGATCTCAACCGGAACGACTTCTGGTTCGTCGAAGTGCGCTTTGAAGCCACGGGTTTCCTGCCGGCACCGCTGCCGCCGCCCGCACCAGCGGTGGCGCCGCCGGCGGAAGCGACCGACCCGAAGGTTCCGGTTGCAGCCAGTTCCGCGCCCGTTTCGAGTGCAGCCGTCGCGGTTCCCGCGCCCGATCCGTTTGGGCTGGCCTGGGACAGCGAGCGTGCCATTGCGACCTGGTCCGAAACCGCGCACACGGCAGGGCGCGTCGACCAGTGCGCTGCGCGCCTGCTGCGCCATGGCGCGATGATCTTCTGCGTGCCCGAGCTCGACCCGGCCCGCCGCGAGCTGGGATTGCGCGCCTCGCGCCTGGTCGCCGCGCGTACGCGCGTGGACCCAGGCTGGCATCACGCCAATTTTGCCGGCGGCAGCCCGGCTAGGAGTTTCGAGGAGTGGCTTGCGGGCCGCCAGCCGCCGGCGCAGCGTGTCGAAGTGACTCCGGAAGAGGCGGAAGCAGTCGAATCGAATTGATCGGATTACCTGCCCGGTTGCGAGTGATATTGCATGACTCGCCTAACCCAGGAATTCGAACTGTTCAATCGGCTCACCGCCCTCGACGGCGATGAGCGCGAGCGCGTGCTTGGTCACGCCGCTGCCGCCGACCCCGACATGGCAGCGCGCGTGCACCGGCTGTTGGCGTTCGACGAACACCTGAGCAAACTCACGGGGGACTGGCCATTCGCGCCGGTCGCCCGGCCGCCACGGGCCGGCAGCTGAGCTGCAGAAGGTTTCGAGCCTTCCTGCGTAGGCCGTAGGCATCTACCCGGGCAACTATCCCTGTGATGTCCCTCCTGCGGCCTTCATTGCGTCCGAATGTGAACGAACGCAAATGTGTTGAAAGGGTGCGAACACCTTTCACCCCGCCACCACGCCTTATAATCCTGTCCAGCGCGCAGGGGGGCTTGCGCAGTTTTCGGTTCCAATCCGTTCAAGACGGTCGCACTGGGAAACCGGTTCGGGTAGCTCTTGTCTGTTCGGATCTCAACCGTCCAAGGACGAAACAGCATGCGAACGCCGTCATGAGCGAGCCTCGTGAGATCACGCAATTGCTCGCGCAATGGAAGACCGGCGATCGCAGCGTCGAAAATGCGCTGGTCGAATCGGTCTATCCGGTGCTTCGCCAGCTCGCCCGCAGCCAGCTCCGCGGCCAGAATGCAGGGTTCACGCTGCAGGCCACCGAGCTCGCCAACGAAGCCTACGTCAAGCTGCTGCAGCAGCATCAGGTGGACTGGCAGAACCGCTCGCACTTCTACGCGATTGCGGCAACCGTGATCCGGCGCGTCGTGATCGACCACGTGCGCTCGCGTGACAGCGCCAAGCGTGGCGGTGGCCTGCCTTTTGTGTCGCTCGACAGCATCACCGACGATGTCGCCATGGTGATCGACGACAGCGTCGACTGGCTCGGGGTGGACGCGGTGTTGACCGAGCTTGCCGCGCATGACAGCGATCTGGCGCGCGTCGTCGAACTCAAGTTTTTTGGCGGCTTGAACACGGAACAGATGGCGCAGGTGATGGGCACCTCGACCGCCACGGTCGGCCGCCAGTGGCGCTATGCCCGGGCCTGGCTCGCTGATCGACTTTCCGGCGGGATTCCGAGTCTTTGAGCCCATGAGCACCATCACCCGCGAATTCGAGTTGTTCGATGTCCTCGTAAGCCTGCCGGCTGCCGAGCGCATCGCCATGCTCGATCGCGAGTGCGCGGACGACGCGCCCTTGCGCGCGCGCTTGCTGAGATTGCTCGAGTCCGACAGCCAGGTGCAGCACCTGACTGCGTGCAAGGCCGTCGGCGCATTCGGGGACGAATTGAGCGCGTGGATGCCGGGCGCCTTGATCGGCCACCGCATCGGCCCGTTCCGCATCCAGTCGGAAATCGGACGCGGCGGCATGGGCGCGGTCTACAAGGCCGTTCGCGAGGACGGAGCGGTCGCGCAGTCGGTCGCCATCAAGCTGGTCCGGCGCGAGCTCATCGATGGCCCCGCACTCGAGCGCTTCCGGCTGGAGCGCAAGGTGCTGGCGCGTCTCGACCATCCGAACATCGCCCGGCTCATCGATGCCGGCGAGCTCGAGGATGGAACGCCCTACGCGATCATGGAGCTCGTCGACGGCGAGCATTTCATCGCCTATTGCGATCGGCTGCAGTTGCCGCTGCCTGAGCGCCTGGCGCTGTTCCGCAGCGTCTGCGAGGCGGTCGCGAGCGCCCATCGCAGCCTGGTCGTGCACCGCGACCTCAAGAGCAGCAATATCCTGGTGACCGGCGACGGCACTGCGAAATTGCTCGATTTCGGCATCTCCAAGCTGATCGAGCATGGTGCCGACTCCCACCAGACCGGCACCATGGACCGCTACCTGTCGCCGCTGCATGCAGCGCCGGAGCAGATCCGCGGGCAGCAGATCACAGTCGGCTGCGACGTCTATGCACTCGGCCTCCTGTTGTACCAGCTGCTGACCGACGCGCCTGCCGTGGAAAGCGACGGACGCACCCCGGGTGAAATCGAAAACCAGATCCTGCATGCGCTGCCGACGGTACCGAGCGCTCACGCGAACCTGGCGCAGGCCGCCCCGAAGCTCAGGTTTCCAAGCGCCACCTCGCTGAGCCGGGCGCTGCGCGGGGATCTCGACGGCATCACCTTGCGCTGCCTGCGCAAGGAGCCCGAGCGTCGCTACGTGTCGGTCGATGCGCTGATTGCCGATCTCGACGCTTATCGCGAGCAGCGGCCGGTCAGCGCACGCGGTGGCGACCGCTGGTATCGCACGCAGAAATTCGTGCGCCGCAATGCGTTGCCAGTGGGCCTGAGTGCGACCGTCGCCATGGTTCTTGTCGTGTCCGCCGCTGCGCTTTATCGCCAGTCGATCGAAGTGCGCGAACAGCGCGATGAAGCGCGCGCGGTCACCCAGTTCATGCTCGATTCCTTCAAGGCGGCGGACCCGGGCGGCGTCTCGTCCGGCAACATCACCGCGCGCGAGTTGCTCGACCAGGGTACGGCCCAGCTGCGTGCAGACGCCTCACTCGAATCCTCCACGCGCGCGGCGTTTCTGCTGACGCTCGGAGAAGCCCAGTTGGCACTCGGACGGCCACTCGAAGCCGATGCGCTGGTGGCCGAGGCGCTCGCGTTGGTCGAGGCGGACGATCTCGAGGGCCTACGGGCAAAGGGTCTGCAATTGTCAGCCTCCAGTGCGCTGGCCAACAGCGAGTACGACCGGATCGGGGGTTATCTCCACCGCGTGGACGGGCTGGAGGTGCCACGCGAGCTCGAGGTCAAGCTGCGCTCGGTGCGCAGCCAGTGGCTCTCACGTTCCGGACAAATAGATGAGGCGTTGGAAAGTCTCGCCGGCAGCGTGGCCTGGGCTCGGCAGGTCTTCGGGACGAACAGCCAGACTCACCTGCGCATGCGCGCGCTCTATGGGCAAACCTTGTTGAGCGCGAAACGGCCCGAAGACGCCCTGGCCGAGCTTCAGGAGACACTGGCCCTGCAACGCCGGCACCTTCCTGCGGGCCATGTCGACATCATCCAGACGACGCAGCTCATGCCGTCGATTTACGGACGGCTCCAGCAACCTGAGGCTGCGCTCGCTGCAGCCGACGAACTGGTGGCGCTCAGCATCGAGAAGTACGGCGACAGCTCCCTGGGCTATGCCCGTGCGCTCGGTGCGCGTGCCGGAGCGCTTGGCGATGCCGGCCGTTTCGACGAGGGCATTGCGCTTTACCTGGAGGCGGTGAAACTGCTGCAGGCCAAACTGGGCCGCTTCAACATCAACGTTTCCCATTCGCAGATCAACATCGGCAGCATCCTGCTGGACGGCAAGGGCCGTGCCGACTTGGCCGAGCCACATTTTGCGGATGCTGTCGCGATTGGCAACGAGCTCTACGACATTGGCCATCCCACGCTGACGGGCTACGTCAGCGCGCATGCCCGGGCACTGCGCAAGCTCGAGCGCTGGAGCGAGCTCGAGCGCTTGCTCGAGCCGCATTTCCAGCACCTGTTGCGAGCAGCCCCTGAAAGCCCCATGCGGGTCATGTTTCAGACCGACCTGGCGCAAGTGGCCCTGGCAAATGGCGACGCCACGCGGGCCCTGAGCCTGCTCGAGCCGTTGGAACCCTTGTGGCAGCGCCTCGGCGATCCGGTTGCGCGTGTTCGCGACCGCGCCCGGCAGATCCGGGATGCTGCCAAATCCTCTCTCAACCTCACCCCCTTACCTGACCGGAGAAATTCCTGATGTTGCTTCGAGCTGCTTCCATTTTACTGGCGCTGCTGGCCGCCGATTCCGCGTACGCGACCACCTGCCCGACACCCGCCGACGACTTCCCGCTGATCACCTGGAACTCGCAGCAAGGTATCCGAGGTGGTGCGGACTGCGGTCACATCATCGACGGATCGCCGCCGATGTGTGACCGGTTCGAGCGCTTCGACGTAGCCGCGCGCAGCGCGAATGTGCGTCGCTACCAGACGATGTTGAGCCTCAGCGCTGACAATGGCCTGTCTATCGGGGGCAGCTTGCGCATCGCTCAATTGGACTTCGTCAATAACCTGACGCTGATTCCGGGTTCGGTCTCATTCGAGTACGTGTCGACGGTAGAAAATGTGACCGCATCGGCCAAAGTCATGCTCGAGGTGCGCCACTCGGATGGGACCCTGCTGGCGTCCTACCCGGTCACCGGCGCCAGTGATCAATTATCGATCGAGTGGCGGTCGGGGGGGGATGGCGCAGGCACGGTTCAACAGGGCATCGTCGGCTGGAGCTACAACGGTGCGTACGGAACCCTGTTCAACGAGTTCGGCGGTTTCGACTTCTTGGACTTCCGCATCGGTCGTGTTGCTGGCGGTTGCGACTATCCCGGCGCCGAACTTAACTTCGTAGGTTCGAGCATCTTCAGCGATTACGATTCCGTAAGCGACCAGCCGAGGGAGTAATGCCCGGCTCCGGGCGGGAGCCCGGAGGGTCGTGGGCAGGCGTGGGTGCCGCGCCTGCGCGCCCCTTGTATATGAGCGGGAGCGGCCCCATCAACCACGGTTCGGCGCGAGTGCCGAACCGTGTTCGATCGGGACGTTGCCATGCACGCTGCAGTTGAGCTCAATCTCGCGCTGATCCTGTTCGCGCCCTGGTTCCTGATCCTGGGAACTTTGTTCTGGCTGTACCCGCGCGGGCCGCGCACCGCGGGCCGCCGCGCTTTCGACAGCGGCAGCCTCCTGCTGGCGCTGCTGGCCTCGGTGCTGGCCATGCGCTGGGGCTTCCTCAATGCCGACCCATCCTGGGGCGCAATGTGGAAGCAGGTGCTGGCCACCGCGCTCTGCTACGGCGTATTCCTCGGCGTGCTCGGAATTGCGTTCAAGCTGCGCGCCAGCTGGCTGGTGCGCCAGCATGGCGGTCTCGGGATACGCTCGTGAAGGCTGCCGATATCGAGTTGATCCAGCACGCGCCGCCGCGGGCGCGGGCGCTGCTCGAGTTGATCGCGCTCAACCCGGATGGCATCCAGTTCTACATGCTGAGCCATGTGTACGGCCTGCTCGCGCATGAGGAGATTCGTGGCGGGCTGTCGATCGAGGCGATCGCGGCGGCATTGCAGCCGGTGCACAGCCTGATCTCGACCACGCCGCAGGCGCGCTTCGCGCGCATCCTGCGTCCGGCGACGCGGCGGCTGCTGCTGGAGGAACTGCAGGACTCGCCCTGGTTGCGCGAACTCGTGGGCGATCTGCCAGCCTTGATTGCCCGCCTCGACAGTGGTCCGCCCTATCTGCGGCACGAGGCATCGGGACTGCTGCGGCGCCTTTTGGTGCTCGGCGGCCTCGGCGTGCAGGAGCTCGCCAGCATTGCCGGTCACGAGCCGCAGGAGAGCCTGCGCGAGGCGCTACAGGACGTTTTGACGCCACCGATCAGCATCGCGCGGCTGAATCGCCTCGACCCGGATCTGGCGGTCGAACAGCTCGCGCGTTTCCTGAGCGCACGCACGGATGCTCCGCAGGATGACCTCGGCAGCTTGCTCGACAGTGCGGTGGTGCTGTTGCAGCGCGGCGCCCGTGCCGAACAGCCGCTGGCGGTGATCGCACAGGCGGCATGGATGTGCGCGCGCAGCGATGTGCTGGCATTGATTCCGCCGGGTGCGTCGTTGGCCCAGCGCCAGCTGGGCGTGCTCGCGCAGGCGTTCAGCCCGGGCAGCGCCCAGGACTTGCTCGAGCACGCCCGCAACAGCATGGCGAAGCCCGCCAAGAGCCTGGATGCCCTGCTGTGGTCCGGGCTTCCGGGCTTGCTCGTGCGCCTTGCCGTGCTCGCGATCGGCGCTGCCGCGGAGCGCGCCAAGCTCGCGCTGGCGCAGAAAAAATTGCAGAAGAGTGAAGTCGGCCAGGAAGCCGACACCTGGATTGGCGATGCCTTCGACGCCCACATCGAAGGCCGCAGCTGGGTGTCTCCGGCGCCGATGCCGGCCCACGCGATGCTGTTCGATCCGCTGGTGAACCTGCGACCCACCTCTGCGTTGAGCCTGCTCCTGCTACGCCGCTGGTTCGCCTCGCCGCCAGATACCGACGTGGACGCTGCGGTCGAGCATGCGTGCCGGCTCATGCGCGATTGCGGCATGCACCGCATGCTCGCAGCCATCCAGCAGGCGCGCGAGGCGACGGCCGGGCCGGCGCTCTGGCGCACGCAGACCCCGCACTGGCAACGCGTGCTCGACGCGCTGGCCGAAATCGCGCGCTCAGGCACCGCGGAAGCCGAGGCCGCCGATGCGGGCGCCAAGCACTCGCGGCTGTTCGCCTGGGTGCAATCGGTCAGTGAATCCGGACACAGCGTCGACATCGAATTTCTCGAACAACGCCAGAACGCCCGCGGCTGGACGCCGGGCCGGCGCCTGACTTCGCCCAGCGATGCCAATGCGGCGCTGGCGCGGGTGGCACCGGACAACGATGGCGACCGGCGCGTGCTGCGCGCACTGGCGTTGCCGCAGAACCAGTTCTACGGCGGCTGGATCGGCGCCAGCTCGCGCATCCTGCAAGTGCTCGGTCACTGCTCCGTGCTGGTGGGCGGCCATGACCAGCGCAGCATCGCCGTCGAGCTGATCAAGCCGACGCTCGGCGTCGAAACCGAGCCCGATGGCAGCATCAGCCTGCGCCTCACGCCGGATCCGGGTGAAGAAGGGCGCGCCATCGCCACGCTCGACGGCGACACCTTAAGCGTCTGCCAGTTCAAGCCGGAGCACCAGCGCATTGCCCGGCTGCTGCAGCGCAGTGGCAGCCTGCCGGCGGCGAGCCTGCCGACCTTGCTCGCGCTCACGCCGGCACTCTCGCAGAGCGTTGGTGTCGAGGCTGAGATCGGCACCGCGCAGGTGACCGAAACCGACGCGCGCATCCATGTCCTCATTGACCCGTGGCGCGATGGCCTGCGCTTTCGCGTGCGCACGCATCCGCTCGGCGAGCAGGGCATCTATCTCGTGCCCGGGATTGGGCAGCGCGAGCTGCTCGGCGTGCGCGACGGCATGCCGATCCGCGGTGAGCGTGATCTCGGCGCCGAACGCGCCTCGCTGGTGTCGCTGATCGAGCAGGTCCCGCAATTGGCCGGCGCGGAGTCAGGCGACGCGATCGAGTTGCCCGATGCCAAGGAAGCCCTGGAGGCGCTCGCGCACCTGACCGAGCTCGGCGAGGCGGTGCCACTGGTCTGGCCGCCCGGCAAGCGCTGGGGGATGTCGAAGACCCGCGGATTCTCCGCGCTCAAGCTCAAGGTGACTGCCCAGCGCGACTGGTTCCACGCCGAAGGCGGGCTGACGCTCGAAGATGGCAGCGTGGTCAAGCTGGCGACCTTGCTCGAAGCCCTGCCGTCATCGCAGGGCCGTTTCCTCCGGCTCGATGGTGATCGGATTCTCGCGCTCACCCAGGACCTTGCCCGTCGACTGCATGGTCTGCGCGCGCTGGCCGACGAGCGCGGCAAGATCGAGCTGGCCCCGGTTGCCGCCGGTGCCCTGCAACCGCTGATCGACGCGGGCGTCGAGATCGATACCGACCAGGCATTCCGTGAGCAATTGGCGCGCATGCAGGCGGCAACCACCAGCCAGCATTCGCTGCCCACGGATTTCCAGGCTGAGCTGCGCGATTACCAGCTGGAAGGTTTCACCTGGATGATGCGGCTGGCCGAATGGGGCGCCGGCGCATGTCTCGCCGATGACATGGGCCTTGGCAAGACCGTACAGGCGCTCGCCGTGCTGGTCGCACGAGCGCAGCATGGTCCCGCCCTGGTGGTCGCTCCGACTTCGGTGGTCGGCAACTGGCGCGCCGAGGCGCGACGGTTCGCGCCAACGCTCGAGGTGCGCGTGTACGGCGAGGGCGATCGCGCCGATACCCTCGAGACGCTGGGTCCCGGCAGCCTTTTGCTAGTCAGCTATGGATTGCTGACGCTGCATATCGAGAAGTTCGCGCCGATCCTGTTCTCCACGCTGGTGCTCGACGAGGCGCAGGCCGTCAAGAACGCCCAGGCGCAACGCACGCAGGCCATTCGCCAGATCCAGGCCGACGCCCGCATCGCCACGACCGGTACGCCAATCGAGAATCACCTCGGCGAGCTCTGGAGCCTGATGCGCATCTTGAATCCCGGCCTGCTCGGCAGCCAGGAACGCTTCGCGCGCCGTTTCCTGACCCCGCTCGAACGCGATCCGCGCGGCCCGGAGCGCGAAGTCCTGCGCCGCCTGATTTCGCCCTTCCTGCTGCGCCGGATGAAATCGCAGGTGCTCGACGAGTTGCCGCCGCGCACGGAGATCGTGTTGCTGGTCGAGCCGTCGCCAGGCGAGGCCTCGCTGCTCGCCGCAGTGCGCAAACAGGCGCTCGAGCGGATCGCCGCGGGTGGCATTGCCGCTGAAGCCAAGCGCTTCCACGTCCTCGCCGAGCTCATGCGACTGCGCCGCGCCGCCTGTCATCCCAGCCTGGTCGCACCGGAGCTCAACCTCACCGGTGCCAAGCTGGAGCAGCTCCTGGAGCTGGTCAGCGAGCTGAAGGAAAACCGCCATCGCGCGCTGATCTTCAGCCAGTTCACCGACTATCTCGCGATCGTACGCAAAGCGCTCGACGCCCAAGGCGTCAGCTACCAGTATCTGGACGGCAGCACCTCGATCAAGGCGCGCGAAACCGCCGTTGCCGATTTCCAGCGCGGCGTCGGCGACGTCTTCCTGCTCAGCCTCAAGGCGGGCGGTGTCGGCCTGAACCTGACCGCTGCCGACTACGTCATCCACCTCGATCCCTGGTGGAACCCCGCGGTCGAACAACAGGCCACCGACCGCGCCCACCGCATCGGCCAGAACCGCCCGGTGACCGTCTACAAGCTCATCGTCAAGGGCAGCATCGAGGAACAGATCCTCTCCCTCCACGGCACCAAACGCGAACTCGTCGACAGCGTCCTCGGCGACCAGGACGTCGCCAAGGCCTTGAGCATCGAGGAACTGGTAGCGCTCTTGTAGGGTGGAACCCGCGCCGGCGGGTGTTGGGCGGCCTAAGCAAAAGCATTTTTATCCACAGATTTCGCAGATTTACGCAGATTAAAAGCACTGATCATTCGATTGCTCTTAATCTGCGTAAATCGGCGAAATCTGCGGAAAAATGCTCTTTTCTTTTCAGTGATCAACCGTGCGGATCCCCGCTGAGAATCCCGGCGTATCGGCGTGCTCGGCTGCCAGGTCGTTGATCTGGTGGGCGGCACGGTATTGGTCGCGGGGGAGCCCGGTGGCGATGAGGCCGAGGTCGTAGGCGAAGTCATCGGCGTAGGCGGGCAGCACCGTGGAGAAGCTGAGGGGCACGCCGCCGGGGGTGATGGACTCGATGTGCTCAACGATGTTGCTGGTGCAGTTGTTGAAGAGCGTGTTGTAGAACTCCGGTTCGGCGGCCAGCTGATTGACGCGTGACAGCATCGACAGCAGCAGCGCACGCATCTTTTCGGGCGTGGTTCTTACGGGATACAGGTAGACCGCGTCGTGACGGTGGTTGGCACGCAGCCCGATGAGGTCGCGCTCGTCGCCGAGCACGTAGACGAGCTCGTACTGACGCAGGATGCCCTTGAGCGGCGAAAACGACTCGCCGCGCTCCTTGCGGATCTCGGCGGAAATCGCGAGGTACTGGCCATCGGCGAAGCCGAAGCTCAGGAAGGTGTGTGCCGGTCCGCGCCAGTCGGCAAAGGGCTCGACGACGAACCACACCGATTCGAGCTGCCCAAGTTTCAGGTGCCGCTCCTCCCACTGCACGTCGAAATCGCTTGTCGACCGGTAGCGCGCATTGCGCACGTTGCGCAGCACGAGTTGGTCACCAGTGATTTCCGCCGAAGCCAACCGCTCCTGGTCGGGTGCCCAGTCGCGTGTGTTGGAGGGGCGGGTGCTGGCAAGCAGGATGAGCCAGGCCACGAGGATGATGAGCAGGGCGGCCGCGGTGATGCGCAGCCAGCGGCGGCGATGGGTATTTGAGGGGGGCGTCATGGGGCGATCGTAGCCCGGGTAAGCCAAGGGCGCACCCGGGAAGTCGTTGCGCTGGCTCCCGATTTGGGCTGCTCCCCCAACAGCGTTACTTCGCCTCGCGCACCACCGAGCGGTTCATCATCAGCGCACCCTGCTGTTCGGCCCAGGCCTCGTCGCACGGTGCGCCATTCGGTGCATCGGCCAGCCGTGGACACAGTGCCGGCAGGTCAGCGACTTTGAGATTCTCCGGGATGCGCGAATGGTGCACGCATAGCGCACCCTGCGGACCCCAACCCGCTTCGAATTCATAGGTGGGTAGATCGGGCGTGCGTTGCTGGACGCCTACGCGATCGTAGAGATCGATCGAAGTGCCATCGCGCGTGGTCGCTTGGTTGTTGCCACAGTAATCCGCGCGCGCCATCCGGATGCAGCTTTCAAAGTGCGCGGCGAGCTTTTCTCCGCCGATCGGCGCATTGCGCCACGGGTGATAGCCCCAGCGCAAGCATTTGGCCTCAACGCCGCTGACGCAACTCATGCTGAAACGCGCGGGATCGGAAACGTAGCGCAGGTCCGCATCGAGGTAGCCCGAGAACATCAGCATGCTCGTATCGCCTCTCGGATCAGCTTGACACAGCGGCTCGAAGTCAACGGCGCCGACCGCGCGCAGCTCGCCTTCGAGCAGCCAGGTTTCATCCGGGAAACGCGCGTCCGGATCGAGGCGATGCTTCTTCACACGCAGGCTGCCGAGCTGACCCAAGTCGAGCTCGGCGCCTTCCAGCGCGGTTCCGCGGTGCTCCGCCCCCGTCTCGTCCGTCACCACGATCTGGGTGCCGACGACGCGCAACTGCGCTTGCGCCAAGGCGGTCGCTGGCAGCGCGGCGAAGATCAGGACAAGCGAGCGAAGCATGGCGTATCAGCTCCGCGGAGCCAGACGCACGTTGACCTGCGCCGCGGATAGCCCGCTCAGCAGCGAGTGACCGAGCACCGCAGGCGCCGAACAGTGCAGCGTGTCGCTCGCGATAGAACCGCTCAGGCCGGTCCCCTGAATCACAACCCCCGGGCCGTTGAATTGGACGCCATTAAACATCTTTCCCTGGATGACGAGGCCAGGTCCATTGAGAAAGCGACCCTGGAGCACGAGGCCAGGTCCATTGAGGAGACGGCCTTGAAAGACCAGGCCAGGGCCGTTCAAGAACTTACCGTTGAGCGACCAGCCCTGCAGCTGCGGCCCGTTGAGCGACCAGCCTTGCAGCAGCGGACCGTTGAGCTGCCAGCCCTGCAACACCGGTCCATTCAGGCTGATGCCCTGGAAGACCGGCCCGGCAACCGCACCGGTGGAAGCAAGCGTCAACGCCGTTGCGGCAAGCAGTGTGAGCATCCTGGATTTCATGATCGTGAGCCTTTTTCGGTAGGGAGAATGTCCGTCCCTTAACCAGTACGCATGGCTGGTGGCCCAGAGATCACGGGTTGAGGAAAATGTTTTGGAAGGAAGCCGTGCGACCCCGAAAACCCTACGGTCCGTAGATCGAAGCCACTGATGTGGTTTGGTGCAGTAGACATCGGGGCGTCTCGATGTCGCGCAGGCGCGCATGCCGCGCACCCCCAAAAAACGGTCGGAAACGACCAGCCCCAGGACGCAAAAAGGCCGCCTTTTCAGGCGGCCTCGAAGTCTTGCAGTTGGCGACCCCACGGGGATTCGAACCCCGGTTACTGCCGTGAAAGGGCGGTGTCCTAGGCCTCTAGACGATGGGGTCGTCGTTGTTTCTTAGAGCTTTATGATCTTTGGTGGAGCCAGCCGGGATCGAACCGGCGACCTCTACAATGCCATTGTAGCGCTCTCCCAGCTGAGCTATGGCCCCACAGCTGAGCCGCGTAAAATACAAAGCGGCGGGTGCGGGTGTCAAGGTTTATTGTGGCTCGCTGAGTCGGCGCTGGAGACGGCGCCGCCAGGACGCGCAGTGATCTGCGCTGTCGAACGTCTGAGGCTGTGCCGAAGGCCGGCGCATTTCACCAATCCAGACAAAAAAGCGTCCGCGCCTAGCGCAGACCCACCAAAGCGCGGTGCTTGTGCTCGGTGGGTCTGCGCGCGCGGACGCTCTTGCTCCCGTCAGAGTCTCAGCCGATCACGTCCCCAGCACCAGGCGCTCGCGCGCGCTCGCGATCAGGCCTTCCAGCGTAAATCCCTCGAGCACTGCGACGAACACGGTGTCGTCGCCGGCGATGGTGCCGGCCTGGCCCTCGAGCGGGCGGACGTCGAGCACGGCAGCGAGGGCGTTTGCGTAGCCGGGGTGGGTGCGCAGCACGATGAGATTGGGAGGCGCGGCAAGGATCGCCCGTACTTCCGGCCCGCTGTCTTCCGGCGGCGGCGCGTAGCGGCCGTTGCGCTTGGCAATCTTCAGGCGCATGAGGTGCCGCGAAAGGGTCGGCTGACTAACTACAATGCCTTTGTTGATCAGCGCCGTCTGCAGCTCGGACTGGTCTTCGATCTTGTACTTGCGCACCAGCGCGACCAGGGTCTTGTCGAGTTCGATCTGACGGCGGGCCATCGGCTTGTGTTCGACGCGGGATGCGAATAATATGCTTTTCATTCGCATGTTATGCAATAGCCAATGCCCGCTCTGCTTGAAACCTACCCAGCTTTCCCCTTCGTGCTCGAGCGCGGCGAGCTCGATCGCGTCTATTCAGAAGACGGCGCCACCTTTTACGATTTCTATGGTGGGCATTGCGTCACGCTGACCGGGCATTCGCATCCGAAGGTGGTTGCGGCGATTGCCGCGCAAGCCAAGACGCTGCTGTTTTATTCGGCGGCGGCACGCTTGCGGGTGCGCGAGCGCGCCGCCGACGCATTGATCGCGTTCGTTGGGACGGCGGGCGTCGCCAGCGTGTTCTTCTGCAACTCTGGTGCCGAAGCCAATGAGAACGCGCTCAAGCTCGCCATTCGGCAGACCGGGCGCTCGTCGATCTTGAGCTTCGATGGCGGTTGGCACGGACGCACCTTGCTAGCGCTCTCGGCCACCGACGATCCGAAGATCACCGACGCGTATGCGTCCGTACTCGCGCCACATCAGCGCATCACTTTTGGCGACCGCGCCACGCTCGACGACCTTGATCTCAGTCAGTTCGCGGCCGTGATCGTCGAACCGATCCAGAGCATGTCGGGTATCCGCGTGGCACCGCGCGAGTGGTATCAGCGCTTGCATGAGCGTGCCCGAGCGGCCGGTTGCTGGCTGATCTTCGATGAGATCCAGACCGGCCTCGGTCGTCTCGGTGCCCCGACCGCGGCTGAGTTTTTCGGTGTGCAACCGGATGCGATCACGTTTGCGAAGGGACTCGCGTCGGGTGTCCCCATCGGCGCGCTGACGCTGTCGGCCGAGAAGGCCGACGCCGTCAAGCCGGGCGATCTCGGCAGCACCTTCGGCGGTGGGCCGCTGGCGATGGCGGCGATGCTGGCCACGCTCGCGGTCGTGAACGAAGAAGGCCTCGTCGTGCATGCGGCGCTTGCAGGTGCGCGCCTCAAGCGCAGCCTGCCGGGCGGCGTGGTCAGTGAAGTGCTCGGCGCCGGCCTGCTGCTCGGTTTGCGCACGCATGCACCCGCGGCTGAACTGAAGAAGTTCCTGTACGAGCGCGGCATCCTGGTCGGCGCATCGAGCGACCCGAACGTGCTGCGCCTGATGCCGTGTCTGAATGTTTCCGATGCCGCGCTCGATGCCCTCGAAGCGGCAGTTCATGAATTCGCGACTGCTTGACGGTTCTGATCCAGACTGCGTCGACTCGATCCTCTCGAGTCGATCCCTTCTTCGACTCACGGATGCCCGCTGATGCGCCACTACACGCACCTCAAAGACCTCGGCCCCAAGGGCCAGGAAGCGCTGCTGCGCATCGCTGCCGAATTCAAGCGCAACGAGCCCGGCGCGCTGCTCAAGAACAAGGTGCTCGGCATGCTGTTCTTCAACCCGTCACTGCGTACGCGTACCAGCTTCGAAGTGGCGATGAGCAAGCTCGGCGGCCAATCGGTGGTGCTGGAGGAGGGCACCGGCGTCTGGAAGCTCGAGACCGAAGACGGCGCGATCATGAATGGCGACAAGGCCGAGCACGTGCGCGAGGCTGCGCCAGTGCTGTCGCGCTATGTCGACGTGCTCGGCGTACGTGCGTTTTCGCGCGGCATGGGCCAGGCCGATGACGATCTCGATGGCGTCATCAACGCGTTCCGGCGCCACGTCAAGGTGCCGCTGATCAGCCTCGAGTCTGCGCGCGAGCATCCGTGCCAGGGGCTCGCCGACATGCTCACGGTGCAGGAGAGCTTCGGCCAGACGCAGGGCGTCAAGGTCGTGCTGAGCTGGGCACCGCACATGCGCCCCTTGCCGAAAGCGGTGCCGAACTCGGTGCTGCTGCACGCGGCAGCAGCTGGCTGCGACATCACCGTCGTGCATCCGCCGGGCTTCGAGCTCGGCGAGGCGGTACGCACCGAAGCGCAGGGCTACGCGGCATCGAGCGGCGCCAAGATCCGCTACACCCACGACCAGCGCGCCGCGCTGGAGGGCGCGCATGTCGTCTACGCCAAGGCCTGGGGCCCGGAGCCGCGCGCGAGCGAGGAAGGCATCGTCGCTTCACCCGCGCTGCGCGGCTGGATGCCTACACTCAAGCACTTCGAAACCTGCACCTCCGACGCGATCTTCCTGCACTGCCTGCCGGTTCGCCGCAACGTCGAAATCAGCGACGCGGTCCTCGACTCCGAATTCGCCCGCGTCGTCGACCAGGCCGAAAACCGGCTCTGGGTCCAGATGGCGGCGCTGGCCTGGTTGTTCGGCAAGGCGTGAGCGGTTTGATCCCCTCTCCCGCGCGCGGGAGAGGGGCAGGGGAGAGGGTGCCTGCTGAAAGCTGCCCTCTCCCCCAGCCCCTCTCCCCAGAAGCATGGGAGAGGGGAGCAGTCCATTTTTCTGTTACCACCATTCACTCACCGGAAAACTG
>JANPJV010000127.1:0-20220 GCA_031425695.1 Rhodanobacteraceae bacterium
CCGTGCTGGTGTGGGTCCGGACCTTGGCCGGACGCTTTTCAGCCTGGACTGGGTTTTTTGGCAACAAGGCACGAGCGTCCGGACATGGTCCGGACCCACACAGCAAGGCAGGAGATTCCAGACAAGGTCCGGCCCCACGCAGCAAAGCAAGAGCGTCCGGACAAGGTCCGGACCCACACAGAGCCATGCGCGCTGACCTGCTCGAGCTCGGCACCGATGCCTTGATGGCGCTTGCCAATCCGGGCTTCGTCAAGCGTGCCTTGCGTGAGATTGCCGATGGCCAGATCCCGGCGGTGGAAGAGGCCGCCGACGGCACCGTGAGCGCGCGCTACAGCGACGGGCACACGGCAACGCTGTCGCCTGGGCGGTCCGTTCGCGACGCCAGGTGCAGCTGCCCGGCCAGTGGCTTGTGCCGCCACCGCGTGACCCTGGTGCCGGCGTACCAGCATTGGATGCGCAATAAACCCGGCAGCGTCGATGCTTCTGGTGGGTCTGCGCTGCGCGCGGACGCTTCTTCACCTGAAGTCGCCGAGGCGGTCACGCCTGAGCTTGCCTGGTCCCCGGCCGACTTCGACGACGCCGCACTGTCCGCGAGCCTGCCGCCGGCGACGCTGGCCCTGGCCGAACGCCTGGCCGCTGCGCGTCCGGTCATCCGCGTGCTGGGCTGGACGCCTGGCGCGCCGTTGCCCTCCGCCCACCTGCCGATGTGCAGCGTGCGCTTCTTCTCGCGCAGCAATCTCATGCTGGCGCGTTGCGACTGCAAGATCGGCAGTGCCTGCGAGCACATCGCGCTCGCCGTGTGGGCCTTCCGCCAGGCTGCGGGCGTGCTTGCTACACAGCCTGCGGCCAGCATCGAGCTCGAGCGCGGCGGCACGCGCCGGGACAGTGGAACGAGTGCCGCGCTGGCAACCGTCGCGCGAGAAATCGATGCGCTCCTGCTGCAGCTGTGGCTGGACGGCACCGGCCAGCAACCGGCGGTGCTCGAAGTGCGTTTCGAGCGCGTGCGCAGCTTGTGCGTCGAGCACGGCTGGCACTGGGTGCTGGCTGACATCGATCGCGTTCGCGAGCTCCTGGCTGCTCAGCACGCGCGCTCGAGCCGTTTCAACCCGCGCGAACTGCTGCACACGCTCGCCCAGCTGCCGGGGCGGGTAGCCGCGGCGCAGCATGCGCACGAGTCAGCCCGGGAAGGCCAAGCACCACCACCCTTGCCGGCGGTCCAGATCCTGGGGCAGGGTGTCAGCGGCGAGCTCGCGCTCGACCATCTGCGGCTGGTCTCGCTCGGCCTGGAATGCTGGCGCGAAGATGCCGCCGAGGGCGTGCGCATCGTTTTCGCGGATGCCGACACGCAGGCGCTCACCGTTCTCGACCGCAGCTGGCCCTTGGCCACCGGCGTGACGCCCGGACCGTTGCTGGTGCGGGGCGTCGCGGGACATTCGGTACGTCAGCTGGCGTGCGGACAGGTGGTCACGCGCGGGGCACGTCGGCGTGCCAATGGCCAGATCGAGATTGCCAGCGGCGTGCGCCAGACCTCGCTGATGCCGTTGTCGCCACGCTCCTGGGACAGCCTTGGCTCGCCGCTGCGCCAGCCGGACGCGCGCTCGCTGGCCGCCTGGCTGCGTGAGCTGCCCCCGGACTGCGTGCGTGCGCCACAGGCGATCGAGCATCTGCACATTCTCCCGGTGCGCCAGGTGCTGGGCTGGGGCTGGGAGGCCGCCAGCCAGTGCTTGCATGCCGCGCTGCACTGCGGTCCGGCTGGCGTCAATGGCGAGGAGCTCGACGCGGCTGATGTCCTGCACCTCAACCTGCCACACCAGACGCTGGTTGCCCCGGCGATCGATGCGCTGGCACGCGTGCTCGCGTCGGGCAGCCTGAGTGCGATCGCGGGAACGGTCCGGATGCATGCGGGCGAATTGTGGATGCGTCCTTGGAGCGCCGTCAGCGGCGAGCAGATGCTGGTACTGCAGGCCCAGGACGAGCCCGCGCAAGCCTTGCCGCTGCAACCGGCAGCGGGCGCCAGCAGCCCGCTGGCACTGACCCTCGATCCGGCATTCGACTTGCTGGTGCGCTGGATGCGCCAGGGCCTGCGACACCAGAGCGGCAGTGCCCAGGCACGCGCGGTGTCCGAAGCGCAGGCGCTCGACCAGGCCGGTTTCAGCCAATGCGCCCGCGCATTAGGGGCCATCCTCGAACAGCTTCGGGCACCCGATCGCAGTACCTTGCCGGGGCAACTGTGCCGCTTGATATTGCTGCTCGAAGAAATCGAAAGGAGTGCGTGATTCGTAGGCCGTAGTGCGCGCGGTTTTTTGCGCGCTCTGCGGCAACCGTGCGGGAAAGCGGAAAGCGCCGCAGAGCGCGCAAAAGAGCCGCGCGCACAGCCGCCTACGCCTCAAACCCCGCCCGCATCGGCATCAGCTCTTCGGCGTACGACTGCCACAGGCCGCCACGATCCTTGCGGATGCCGTCGCGCACCAGCACGCTGCTGGCGGTGGCGACCGGGTCGGCGCTGTTGGCGATATCCAGCATCTCAGGCTCGAAGGCCAACCCGCAAAACTCGCTCATGCGGCGCGCCGCGTCGGCCGGATCCGCGACGACGTCCTCGTAGCGCATGTCGAGGATGCGGCCCGGCAGCACGGCGTGCCAGTGCGCCATGAGCTCGCGATAGCCGTGGTAGAAGTCGACGAATTCACGCTGGTCGTAGGAATAAGGGCAAGCGGTCGTGAACAAGGTCCGCAGGTTCGACAAGCCGGTATCGATGGGATCGCGCTGCACATGGATGAAGCGCGCGTACGGCAGTGCCTGCGCGATGAAGCCGATATTGAGATAGTTCGACGGCAGCTTGTCGGTCACGAATGGCCTGTCGCGCGCGCGCCAGCGCATCGCAGCGAGGTAGCCGCGCCCGACGGCGGCGTAATCGATGCCGGCGCGCGCGGCGACGATGCGCTGGTCGACGACCGCCGGAGTGTAGAAACCACTTTCGCGGCGCAGCTGGGTCGGAAGCTCGTAGGTTTCACCGGCGGCACTGATCTGCGAATGACCACCGAGGATGCGTTCGATGAGGGTCGTGCCGGAACGGTGCATGCCGACGACGAAGATCGGCGTAAGGCTCGCGTCCGTGCAGCCGGGGACGGCTTCGATTTCCGCAGCGGTCCATTGCTTGAGCTGGGCGAACAAGGCCTGTGCCTGCGCCGGATCGTAGTTGAGCCGGCTGCGCTTGGCCGCGCACGCGCGCATCAGGGCGGTCCAGGCGCGCGGATACTCACGCGCATCGTGCAGCTCGTTATGCAGCGCATAGGCGAGGAAGGCCTCGTCCTCTCCCGGCTTGACGCGCATCAACGCGCGCTCGATCCGCTCGATGCGCGCCGCGGCCCCTGGTTGCCGCAGGCGCGACAGCAACCAGTGCGCGTCAACGATGTCGGGCGCTTTTGCCAGGCAACGCTCGAGCAGTTCGGCCGCGAGCTCGGTCTCCCCGAAGAAAATCTCGATGTTCGCGCTCATGTACAGGGTCGGCGGATGCTGCGGATCGCGTTCCACCGCGGCGCGTGCGTACTCGCGCCCCAGGAAATGCGCACCCACGCGGCTCAGCTGCTGCGCGACCGTGGCCAACGACTGCGATGAATCCCACATCGGTGGCGGCAGCTGCCGGCAGAGGTCGATCACCAGGGCCGACTGTCCCAACGCCACCAGTTGCCCGAGCAACGAGAGCGCGACACCGGGCGAATCAATCGGTTCGTGCACCGCGCGCATTGCCAGCTCCAGCGCCGGCGTAAAGCGCCCTGCGCCCAGGTGCAACGCCGACAACTTGAGCAGTGCGGGCACGTGTCCGGGATGCTCGGCCAGCACCGCTTCCAGCGACGTTGCCGCCGACCTCGGATCATTCGCCGCGAGATAACTCTCCGCGCGCTGGAACTGCCGGCGCACGCGCGAGGCGGTGAGGGGGTCGATTGGGGTCACGGGGCCTCGGGCGGTGGTTGCAATTGCTCGTGTGGGTTCGGACCTTGTCCGAACGCTTTTTCCAATTGATGAAAGGAGAGCGTTCGGACAAGGTCCGAACCCACGCCAGCCAAAGCCTGCACGTCACATCGCGAACTGCTCGGCCAGGATCCTTTCCTCGAGGTTGTGCTCGGGGTCGAACAGGACGGTCATGGCTTCTTCGGGTGCTTCCTGGACTTCGACTTCGGTGATGTCGCGCACCTCGGTGGCGTCGGCGGTGGCACTGACCGGGCGCTTGTAGTGGTCGAGCACTTCGAACTTGACCACCGAGGTACGCCGCACCACAGCGCCACGCCAGCGTCGCGGGCGGAAGGGCGAGATCGGGGTGAGCGCCAGCACATCTGACCCCAGCGGCAGGATCGGGCCGTACGCGGAGAGGTTGTAGGCGGTGCTGCCGGCCGCGGTTGCGACCATTGCGCCGTCGCAGATCAGCTCCTCGACGCGCACGATGCCGTCGACCGTGATCCGCAGCTTGGCCGCCTGCTTGGTTTGCCGGAGCAGCGATACCTCGTTGATCGCAAAGGCCTTATGTACGCCGCCGGACTCGCTGTAGGCGCGCATGCACAGGGGGTTCAGGACGGCCTTTTCGGCACGCGCGAGGCGCTCCATGAGATCGTCGTCGCGGTAGAGATTCATCAGGAAACCGACCGTGCCGAGCTTCATTCCGAAGACCGGCGTCTTGCGCTCCGCGGCGTGCCGATGCAGCGTCTGCAGCATGAAGCCGTCACCGCCGAGGGCGACGATGAGATCGGCTTCCTTCACGGGCACATGCGGATAGCGCTTGACCAGTTCCGCCAGCGCCGTCTGCGCTGGCTCGGCGCGGCTGGCAACAAAGGCAATGCGCGGCGACCCGCTGGATGAGATCAGTTCGGTCACGGGTAGGTCGCAGGCGGGGCGAGGGTGTAGAGCCTAAGAGTTTGCGCGGCGGATGTCTTGTATTTGGAGTGCGGCGCTCCGCGCCGCTTTGGATGCCCTCAGTGCTTGCCGAAAAGCATCCAAAGCGGCGCGGAGCGCCGCACTCCAAATACTAATTCGCCCGGTGAATCGCCCGCTTGTCCACATGCAGCGCCGCCTCATGCACCGCTTCCGACAAGGTCGGATGCGCGTGACAGATGCGGGCGAGGTCTTCGGCGGAGGCGTGCATTTCCATGGCGACCACGCACTCGGCAATCAGCTCGGAAACCATCGGGCCGACCATGTGCACACCGAGCACGCGATCGGTGTCCGCGTGCGCAATCACCTTGACCTGGCCGTAGGTCTCGTTCATCGCCATGGCACGGCCGATCGCGGCGAACGGGAAGCTGCCGGTCTTGATCGGCACGCCTTCGGCTTTGAGCTCTTTCTCGGTCTTGCCGACCCAGGCAATTTCCGGCTCGGTGTAGATCACCCACGGCACGGTGTCGAGATTGACGTGCCCGGCCTTGCCGGCGATCAACTCGGCGACGGCGATGCCTTCCTCCGAGCCTTTGTGCGCCAGCATCGGGCCGCGCACGCAGTCACCGATGGCCCAGACGCCCTCGACGCCGGTGTGGCAATGCTCGTCGACTTCGATGAGGCCACGCGGGCTGAGGCGCACGCCGCTGTCGTCGGCGAGCAGGTTCTTCGTGTTGGCGCGCCGACCCACGGCCACCAGGAGCTTGTCGACGGTGAGCGCCTGCGGCGCACCCTTGTCGTCGGTGTATTCGAGCTGCACCGCGCCGTCTGCGACCTTGGCAGCCGTGACCTTGCAGCCGAGCTTGATGTCGAGCCCCTGCTTCTTGAACTCGCGCGCTGCCAGCTTGGCGATATCGGCATCGGCGGCGCCCAGGAATTCGGGCAGCGCTTCGAGCACGGTGACTTCGGAGCCCAGGCGGCGCCAGACGCTGCCCATTTCGAGGCCGATGACGCCGGCGCCGATCACGCCGAAGCGCTGCGGCACGCTGGTGAAATCCAACGCGCCGGCGTTGTCGACGATGTGCTCGCCATCGAAGGCGATCCCTGGAATCTGAATCGGCAACGAGCCAGCGGCGAGGATCACATGGCCAGCGCTCAGCGTCTCGACCGCGCCGTCGTGAAATGACACTTCGACCTGCTTGCCGGCCAGCAACCGCGCACGTCCGGCAAAGGGCTTGACCTTGTTCGCCTTGAACAACGAGGCGATGCCGCCGGTCAGCTGTTTGACGATTCGGTCCTTGCGCCCGACCATCGTCGGCACATCCATCTTGGCGTCAGTCGCGCTGATACCGTGGTCCTTGAACGCGTGGGTCAGCGCATGGAACTGCTTGGTCGATTCCAGCAGCGCCTTCGACGGGATGCAGCCGACGTTGAGACAGGTCCCGCCCAGCGCCGGCTTGCCATCCTTGCCGATGAAGTCATCCACGCAAGCCACGCTCATCCCGAGCTGCGCCGCGCGGATCGCAGCCACATACCCGGCCGGGCCGGCGCCAATGACGATGACATCGAAGTGTGCGGACATGGGAGATGACCTGTACGGTTGTAGGTCATGTTGCCCGCGAAAGCGGGCTACTTGACGCTGTTGATTTGGATTTCGAAGCCGTCAAGTAGCTCGCCACGCGCCTTCGCGCGCGCGAGCAACATGACCTACGACGGGGACCGCTGCGTCACAAATGCAGCATCAGCCGCACCGGGTCTTCGAGGAAGTTCTTGACGGCGACGAGGAAGAGGACGGCGTCCTTGCCGTCGATGATGCGGTGGTCGTAGCTGAGCGCGATGTACATCATCGGGCGGGCGACGACGACACCGTCTTCGACGACGGCGCGGTCCTTGATGGCGTGCATGCCGAAGATCGCGCTCTGCGGCGGGTTGACGATTGGCGTGGAGAACAGCGAGCCGAAGACGCCCCCGTTGGTAATGGTGAAGGTGCCGCCTTGCAGGTCACCGAGTTGCAGGCCGCCTTCGCGCGCTTGGCGGGCGAAGGTTGCGATGTTCTTCTCGACGTCGGCGAGGCTCTGGCCGTCGGTGTTGCGCAGCACCGGGACGACGAGTCCCTTGTCGGTGGCGACGGCGACGCCGATGTCCTGGTAGGCGTGATAGACGATGTCGTTGCCATCGACCGAGGCGTTTACGATCGGATGCAGCTTGAGCGCCTCGGTGCAGGCCTTGACGAAGAAGCTCATGAAACCGAGCTTGATGCCATGCACCTTTTCGAAGGCTTCCTGGTACTTCTTGCGCAGGTCCATGACCGCCTTCATGTTGACTTCGTTGAACGAGGTCAGCATCGCGATCGAGTTCTTGCTCTGCATCATGCGTTCGGCGATGCGCAGGCGCAGGCGCGTCATCGGCACCCGTTGCTCGGTGCGCTGGCCGACCGCCATCGAGGTGCCGGGCTGCGTCATCGGTGCCATCTGTTTCGCCGGAGTCGAGGCAGCTGCCGTGACCGGCGCGGGTGCCGACTGTGCCTTGAGCATGTCTTCCTTGGTGACCCGGCCATCGCGCCCGGAGCCTGCGACTCCGGCGGGATCGATGCCGGTCTCGGTGGCAATCCGGCGCACGGCGGGTGAGGAGCCAGCGACGGCCGGCGCGGCGCCTTGGGCCTGCGCTGCGGGCGCGGGGGCGGCAACGGGGGCGGGCGCAGCGGCTGGAGCGGCAGCCGGGGCGGCGGCGGCAACGGCGCCCGCTTCGATGGTCGCGAGTACCTGCTGGCTGGTCACCGATTCACCGGTTGCCTTGAGGATCGGACCGAGCACGCCGTCGATCGGCGAGGGCACTTCGAGCACGACCTTGTCGGTTTCGAGGTCGACCAGGTTCTCTTCGCGCCGTACCACATCGCCCGGTTTCTTGTGCCAGGTGGCAACGATCGCATCAGCCACGGACTCGGGCAGGATCGGGACTTTGAGCTCGGTGGCCATGGGGTTCCTCGGGGTCTGGTTGTCTTGTTGGATTCGAAGAGCGAAGGCGTTAATGCTCCCCTCTCCCATGCTTCTTGGGAGAGGGGTTGGGGGAGAGGGGCTCTTATTCAAGCAACATCAAAAGCCCCTCATTCCGGCCCGTCAGCATAGCTGCCGGGCGCTCGGGCTGGCGCGCCGCATGCGGCGCAAGCGTGCCAGCCCTCTCCCCTTGCCCCTCTCCCCAAAAGCATGGGAGAGGGGATCGTTTTTAGATTGTGCCCCGCGAAACTACTCGGGCTTCAGCGCCTTCCCCAGTTCGCCGACCAGGGCGTCATTGATCAACGCGGCCTGCTCCTTGACGTGGGTGCTGTAGTAGCCCGCCGCAGGGGCGCCGGAGCGGTCGCGGCCGGCGTAGTGGATCTCGTGCTGCGGTGAGACCACGGCCTGCAGGTGGTGGCGGATCTGGAACCAGGCGCCCTGGTTCATCGGTTCTTCCTGGCACCAGACCAGTTGGCGGGTGTTCGGGAAGCGCTTGAGCTCCTCGAGGACTTCGGCGCGCGGGAATGGATAGAGCTGCTCGATACGCACGATGGCGACATCGGTGAGCGTGCGCTTCTCGTATTCCTCGGCGAGGTCGTAGTAGACCTTGCCGCTGCACAGCACCAGGCGGGTGACCTTGGACGGGTCTTTCGCCAGCGTGTCCGGGATCATCAGATGGAAATGGCCATGCTCCAGGTCTTCGAGCGACGAGGTCGACGCCTTGGAGCGCAGCATTGATTTGGGTGTCATCACGATCAGCGGCTTGCGGATCGCGCGCAGCATCTGCCGGCGCAGCATGTGGAACATCTGCGCGGGCGTCGTCGGCACGCACACCTGCATGTTCTCGAGCGCGCACAGCTGCAGGAAGCGTTCGAGGCGTGCAGAGGAATGCTCCGGGCCCTGGCCCTCGTAACCGTGCGGCAAGAACAGCACGAGGCCGCACAGGCGTCCCCACTTGCTCTCGCCGGAGGAGATGAACTGGTCGATCACCACCTGGGCGCCGTTACAGAAATCGCCGAACTGCGCTTCCCAGATGGTCAGCGTGCGTGGGTCCGCGGTCGAATAGCCGTATTCGAAGCCCATGACCGCTTCTTCAGACAGCAGTGAATCGATGATCGCGACCGATTCCTTATCCTCGACCAGCGTCTGCAGCGGCAGGTGCGCCTCGTTGGTGTCCTGGTCGTAGACCACCGCGTGCCGATGGAAGAAGGTGCCGCGACCGCAGTCCTGGCCGGACATGCGCAGCGCGTAGCCATCGGTGACCAGCGTGGCGTAAGCCATGGTCTCGGCGAAGCCCCAGTCCATGCGCAGCTCGCCCGCCGCCATCTTGGCGCGGTCTTCGTAGATCTTGGCGACGCGCGAATGCAGCGTGAGATGCGCCGGCAGCGTGTGCAGGCGCGCCGCGAGCTCCTGGATGCGAGTCACCGGCACCCCGGTGGCAACCCGGTCACCGAGCTTGCCACGCAGGTACGGGGACCAGTCGACGGCAACGTTCATGTGCTCGGGATCGGTGGTGCTGATCTCGGGTAGCACCTGGTCGGCGCGGTCGAGCTTGTCGCGGTACTGATCCGACAGCGCCTTGGCATCGCCAGCCGCAATGACGCCTTCGGCTTCCAGCTGGCGCGCGTAGAGCTCGCGCGTGGTCGGGCGCGCGCGGATCACCTTGTACATCACCGGCTGCGTGGCGGCCGGCTCGTCGGCCTCGTTGTGGCCATGGCGGCGATAGCACATGAGATCGATGACGACGTCGCGCTTGAATGCCTGGCGGTAGTCGTGGGCGAGCTGCGCGCAGTACTTGACCGCCTCCGGGTCGTCGCCGTTCACGTGCAATACCGGCGCGGAAATCATCTTGGCGACGTCGGTGGCGTAATGCGTCGAGCGCATGTCGTCGGGGCGGCTGGTGGTGAATCCGACCTGGTTGTTGACGACCACGTGCACGGTGCCGCCGACGGCGTAGCCGCGCGCCTGGCTCATCTGGTAGAGCTCCATCACCACGCCCTGGCCGGCCACCGCCGCATCGCCGTGGATCAGCACCGGGACAACGAGAGCGCGGGCGTCATCGTGACGGCGCATCTGGCGCGCACGCACGGAGCCGGCGACCACCGGATTGATGATCTCGAGATGCGAGGGGTTGAAGCCGAGCGCGAGGTGGACGATGCCGCCCGGCGTACGTACATCGGACGAGAAACCCAGGTGGTACTTGACGTCGCCCGAGTGGGCCGGGCCGCGATCATCTTCGTGCTTGCCTTCGAAGGCCGCGAACAGGTCCGCGGCTGGCTTTCCGAGCGTGTTCACGAGCACATTGATGCGGCCGCGATGGGCCATGCCGATCACGACATCCTTGGCACCGCCGGCACCGGTGCGCTGGATCAACTCGTCGAGCAGCGGGATCAGGGCGTCGCCGCCTTCGAGCGAAAAACGCTTCTGGCCGACGTACTTGTTGTGCAAGTAGCGCTCGAGACCCTCGGCTGCCGTGAGCTTTTCGAGCACGCGCTTCTTCTGCACTGCCTCGAAGCCGAATTTGCCGGCAATGGCCTCGACCCGCTGCTGGAACCAGCGCCGCTGCGGGTAATCGGAGATCTGCATGTACTCCACGCCGATCGTCCCGCAGTAGGTCGCACGCAGTTGCTCGAGCGCATTGCGCAAGGTGCGCCGGCGCGGGCCGACCAGCGTCCCGCAGTCGAACTCGGTGTCAAGATCGCTGTCGCTCAGGCCATGGAACTCGAGCGCGAGATCAGCGACCGGTTCGATCGGGGTCAAGCCCAGCGGATCGAGATTGGCCGCGAGATGCCCGCGCGTGCGGTAGGCATTGATGAGCTTGAGGACGCCGCCTTGCCTGGCCTGATCGACCGAATGGGCATCGCCCTGTGCCGGTTGCTGGCTCGGCGCGGCCTGCTGCAGCTTGCTGCGGCCGATGACACCGATCCACTCGAGGACCGGCCCGTGGGCGACATCCGCCTTGCCGCCATCCTGCAGTGAATCGAAGTAGCTGCGCCAACCTGGGCCCACGCTGGCGGGATCAGCGAGATACGCCTCGTAGATCTCTTCAACGAAGGCAGCGTTGGCTCCGGACAACTGGGAGGTCTGGTACAGCGTCGTCAAATCAGCGGACACGGCAAACCCGGCAGGAATTAGGGATCAGCGCCGGCGGCTGCCGTCGCTAGACCGCCGAGTATAACCAGCGGGATCGAGGGGGTGCTCCAAATTGGAGAGGAAACGACTGTAGCGCTCGAATCGCTTTTCCCGCGAAGCGAATCAACAGGCCTGCGCAATCATCTCGGCGGCGGCGGACGGCGCATGGCTTTCGGTATCGATGGTGAGGCGCGGCGCGGGGATCAGCGGCGAGGCAAACACGCCGGCGGCGCGCAGGTGCCGGTACAGCGGCAAGTCGACCAGTTTCTTCATGGCGTGGCGTGACCCCGCGCCGAGGCGGTCTTCGATCACGTCTTCACTGGCGGTGAGGTGGACTGGAATGATCTCGCTGCCTGCAGCAGCCATCTCGGCCCAGAGCTCGTCTATGAACCGCTGCGCCACCGAATTCTCGGGATTGAAGGTGAAGATCAGCCCGGGCAGGCGATCGGCGACGGCGCGGCGGATGACGGCGAGCCAGATTTCCTCGCGCAGCGCGACGAAGCCGGGCGTGCCGAAGTCATAGACGGACAGCACCAGGTCGACGGTCAGGTGATTGTGAAAGAGCCGCCAACCCGTGCGGGCAGCGACTTCGCGCGCGACGGTGAGCTTGCCGACAGCGGGCGGACCGTAGAGGAAGAGCAGTTTCAAGCGTCACTCGGCGGGATGGTCTGGCTTGGCTCGCATTCTAGGGGCCTCGCAGTGATGGCCGCTTCCTTGTCCACCCAGTGCAAACCCAATCGCCAGCACCACCCACCCAAGGATGATCGCGCTCCCGCCCATCGGGACAATCGGAACCAGCGTCGCGTTGCCTGCGAGGGAAGCCAGGTACAGCCCGCCGCAAAACACCAACATTCCGGTCACCACCGCGACAGATCCAATCCACCACGCCAACCGTCGCGCATACAGTGCCGCCAGCGCCAATGCGAACAGCAAAGGCGCGTGCAGCAGATGGATCTTGAGGGCGGAGTCGAAGCGGGTGGCGGCCTTGCCGACCAGCACGTCGGCGAAGGCATGGCTCGCGAGCGCGGCCAGGGCGACCCCACTGGCCGCAGCCAGCGCCGCGATGACGAGCAGCGCGCGCTGGCCGGGCAGGGTGTTGCTCATTCCTGAGCTCGCGGGTTCGTCACGTAGCGCCCACTCGCCGGTTCGCATGACCGATCTCGACGCGGGCGCAGCACGACCTACGGCGTCGGGAGCTTGTCGGCCGGCGCGTCCTTGGCCATCAGCAGGTCGCTGAGCTTCTTCTTGATGTTGATCGCCTTGAAGCTCGGCAGCACATAGGTCCAATTTTCAGTGCGCTGGTTGATCTCCAGCACCTTGGCGTCGAGCTCGGCGCGCTTGTCGGTCTTGGCCTTGGCGGCGTCGAACGGCGGTGGCAGTGCGGCTGCGGCATCGGCCGGATTGGCTTCGATCGCGGGCGCTTCGCCCGGCTTGGGCGGCTCGGCAGGCTTGGCCTTGGCCGCATCTGCCGCGGCCTGCGCGGCAACGCGCGCTGCCTCGGCCTTGGTGGCCTCGCCGGCGACCCACGCATCGATCAGGGACTCTTCGACGCGGGCGGCAAAGCGCGCGTAGCTCTTGTCGTCCTTGTCCCACAGGGTCGTGTCGACCACGAGACCGTCATAGGTCGTGTAGACGGCCTGCCACGGCTTGGCATCCACCGGGACTGCCTCGGCGGTGACCACGTCTTCGAGGGAAAGGCTCGCCAGCACGCCGGCCAGTAGGTTGGCCGCCGATTCGGAGCTCAGCTGCGCGCCCTTGGGCAGGTCGACCACGCTGTAGTTGAATGCACTCGGGTCGGTCTTCTCGGCGGCGAGCACGCTGCCATCGGGCGCGGTGATCGCGACCTTGCGCACGTCGGCGGCCGGGACGTCGAGGATGTTCTTGTCGAGCCAGTTGCTGCCTTCCTTGTCGGGGACGAGATCGCCGCTGACGAGATAGCTCTCCGCTTCGCCGCTGCGACGCACGAAAGTGCCCGGCGCACCGCCACCCGCGCTGATGCCGACAATCAGCGCGATCGGCTTCTCGAGCCCGCCGAGTTCGACACCGACGCCCTTGGCATCCGCTGCAGCCAGGTCCTCGACGCCGAGGCGTGCATAGTTTTCGGCCTTGGCGGTCTTGGCCTCGCGCAGCTTGGCGTCACCGAGCTTGATCAGATACTCGCGGATGCGGTTGAAATCGGCCGGGTAGTCGGATTTGCTGACCACCACCCAACGGTCGTCACGTCGCGCCAGATCGGCAATGATGGCCGCATTGGAGCCGCTGATCTTGATCGAGCTGACGTCGTTGAGCTTGCCTTCGAGCGCTGGCACCAACGGACCGGCGACGCTGGGGCCGTCGTCAGGAGCCGCCTGCCTGCCGCTGAGATAAAGGCCCCCACCGAGCACGAGCACGGTAATCACCAGCAGCCCAATCAATCGATTGTTCATACGTTTCAGCCTCCCTGCATGGCGGCAATCTGGCGCCGCCGGTTGCGCCGCATCATCCAGAAGCCCAGTGCAGCGAGCACGACTGCGAACGGCACCAGTGCGATATTGATCGCCTTGATCTTCATCCCGAGCCGCTCGATGTCCTGGTCGAGGCTGCGGCGTACTTCGCGCAGTTCCTTGCGGATGCGCAGCTTCTCGCCCTGGAAGCGCTGGATCTCGGCCGACTGTTCGGGCGACAGGATCATCGCGTTTTCCTGACTCTTGCCGGCTTGCAGCTGATTGATCTTGGTCTCGGCTTCCTTGAGCTGCGCTTCGAGCTGTTCCTCGGTCGCACGGAAGCGCTCTTCGGCCTGCCGGCGCATGTCCTCCACGACCTTGAACGGGCGCGCGCTGACGCTGCGGCCGCGGATCGAGATGAGTGCTGACGAGCCGCTGAGATTGTCGGCTGCATTGGTCACGAAATCGCCGTTGTTGGCAAACGGCGTCATGATCTGCTGGCCGAAAAAGTTCTGGACCTGCACCCACAGCCGATTGGTCAGGATGTCAGTGTCGGCGACGATGATCGCCTGCACGTCCTCCGCGGCCTCGGCCACGTGGTTGGGCTGGCTGGCGCGATCGGGGAACGCGCTCTTGAACTTGCCCGACAACCGCGCTGCGAAGATGTAACTCTCGCCACTCGGGGTGAAATCCTTGAGCAGCTCGCGCGGATCCGGCAGGAAGCGCACCCGCTCGGTGGTCACCACGCTGGCTTCCTTGCTCGACTGCAGCAAGGGCTCGAGCTTGGTGGTGCTGCCTTCTTTGAGAGTGAAGTGCCCGGCGCTTTCGGTGTTCAAGGTTTCGAGCTTGGCACTGACGAGATCCGCCTTCGACATCTGGTCACCGCGCAGCCCGATCACGGCCGGATGCACGACGGGGGCTTCGTTCTGGCTGATCTGCACCGGCAGGCCCAGCGCGCGGTCGATCACGATCTCATCGGCCTTGAAGTTGACGCCCCAGGCGCCAAGCAGCTTTTCCAGGTTCGAGCTCTTGTCGGCCATCATCGCAGCGGCCGGATTTTGCGGATCGGCACCGCTGGTGTCGGTGTTCGCGTGCGGATCGACGAACAGCAGCAGGCGACCGCCGCCGAGCAGGAACTGCTCGATCGCATAGACGGTGTCGTCGGCGAGCGCCTTCGGGTGCACGACCATCAACAGCTTGATCTTGGGATCGATGGTCGTCAGCGCGAGGCCAAGCGGACGCACTTCGAACAGGTCACCGAGCTGGGTGTTGATTGCCCACGGTTGCGAAACCTGCTGCGTGGCCTGGTCGAATCCGCCATTCATCGGCAGCCCGGTAATTACGCCAATCACCGGCTTCTCGGCCTGCAGCAGCGACTGGATCAACTTGGCCACGTCGTATTCCAGCGACACTTCCTTGTCCGGCTGGAAGAACGGGATCGATGCCTTGCCGTTGAGTGAGTTGGTCCCCGCAAGTCCGAAGAACAGCTTTTCGCCGGTCGAGCCGATCGGCACCGACTGCAGGCCCGCGGCGGCTGCCTCGTCGTCTTCCTCGCTGAAGGGCTGCGGGTCGACGATGCTGAGCTTGAGCTTGCCACCCGAGCGGCCCGCCATCTCTTCCAGGAGCTCGCGCACGCGCAGCGCATAGGTGCGCACCGGCGGCAGCTCGCGCGAGGCTTCTTCGGAGAAATAAAAGTACAGGTTGATCGGCTCGTCGATGCTGCCGAGGATCTCCTCGGTGCCCTCGCTCAGGGTGTATTCGGAGTTGGCGGTCAGGTCGAGGCGGGCTCCGCGGAACAGGAAATTGGAGATCACGACGATGCCGACGAAGAGTGCAGCCAGTAGCACCAGCACGAGGCCGCCTGAGGCGCGTTTTGTTATCGAGTTCATATGATTGAGAGCCATGACTAGTCGGCCTTCTTGAGGTCGATGACCACCGACGTGGCGTAGAGGAAAAATGCGATCAGCAAACCGAAGAACAGCAGGTCTCTAAGGTCGATCACGCCCTTGCTGATCGAGGCGAAGTGCGTGATGAAGCTCAAGCTCGCGACGCCGTCGACCAGCCATTGCGGCAGGAACAGCTTGGCTGCGCCGAGCACCATCGGATGGCCGGCCAGCAGCAGCCCGAAGCAGATCACCACGGTGATGATGAAGGCGATGACCTGGCTGCGCGTGGCCGCGGAGACGGCACTGCCGATGGCCAGGAAGCCGCCGGCCATGAGCAGACTGCCGATGTAGCTGGCAAAGATGACGCCGTTGTCCGGGTCACCGAGGTAGTTGACCGTGATCCACAGCGGGAAGGTCAGGGCAAGGGCGATGCCGACAAATGCCCAGGCTGCCAGGAATTTGCCGAGTACGGCCTGATTCTGGGTCACGGGCAGGGTGAGCAGCAGCTCGATTGATCCGGAGTTGCGCTCCTCGGCCCACAGGCGCATGGCCACGGCCGGCACCAGGAACAGGTACAGCCATGGATGGAAATCGAAGAACGGCTTGAGATCAGCCTGGTTGCGCTCGAACAGCCCGCCCATCTGGAAGGCGAAGGCACCGGCGAGCACCAGGAAGATCACGAAGAAGACATAGGCGACCGGCGTCGCGAAATAGCTCGCCAGTTCGCGCCGGGCAATCACGGTCACTGCACTCATGAGCGGGCTCCGGTCTGGGTGATGGTACGGAAGACTTCATCCAGTCGACCGCGCTCCAGCATGACCTCGGTCACCGGGAGGCCGCGTTCCTGGACCAAGCGGCTGATCGGCACGAAGATCGCCTGGCCCTTGGCGGGAAAGGCGGTGACGGACTTTTCGACCGGATCGACGCTGACTTCGGCAACCCCGTTGACGCCCATCAGGAAACCCTTCACCGCGTCGAGGTCGGTGCTGCGCAGGGTCACCGCCTGATGGAAGCGCGAGCGTGCCTCGAGTTCGTCGGGCGTCGCGTCGGCGACGATGCGGCCGTCGGCGATGATGATGGCGCGCGTGCAGACCGCCTGGACTTCTTCGAGGATGTGCGTCGACACGATCACGATCTTGTCTTTCGCCATGCCCTGGATCAGCGTGCGCACCTCGTGCTTCTGGTTGGGATCGAGGCCGTCGGTAGGCTCGTCCAGCACCAGGACTTTCGGGTCGTGCAGGATCGCCTGCGCGAGGCCGACGCGGCGCTTGAAGCCCTTCGACAGCGTCTCGATCGGTTGTTCGACCACGCGCTCGAGGCCGAGGCGGGCGATTACCTGGCCGATGCGTGCGTCCTTCTGCGCCCCGCCCAGACCGCGGATATCGGCAATGAACGAGAGGAAGCCGGCCGGGGTCATTTCGCCATAGACCGGCGCGCCTTCCGGCAGGTAGCCGATGCAGCGCTTGGCGGCGAGCGGCTCGCTTTCGACATCGTGGCCGCAGACGCTGATGCTGCCGGCGGATGGCGTCAGGAAGCCCGCGATCATTTTCATCGTGGTGGACTTGCCGGCCCCGTTGGGACCCAGGAAGCCCAGGACCTCCCCCGGTGCGACGCTGAAGCTCACCGCGTCGACCGCCAGGAGGTCGCCATAGCGTTTGGTCAGATTCTTGATTTCGATCATTTTTATCAACTGTCGAAGGGTTGGGCCACGGACACAGCAACAACGCCCGCAAAGCTGCCCGGCGGGGTGCCGGAGCATTGGGGTCGAACGTCTTCAGTTCAAGCGTCGTCTACGCACCCCAAGCGCGCGCGGCGCAAGACCGTGCTCGGCGAAAAAAGTTCCTTTCATTTGGAGTGCGGCACGCCGCGCGGCTTTGGATGCTTCCTGCCAACTGAAGCAAAAGACGGTTGTGACAGGTCTGCGCTTCTCGCGGGGGGCTTTGCTTTTGGTGGGTCTGCGCTGCGCGTGGACGCTTTTGACTTTGACCCACAAGACCGGAACAAGAGTCCGCGCACAGCACAGACCCACCAAAAGCTTTCAACAAGAGTCCGCGCACAGCGCAGACCCACCAAGGGCTCTCACTCTTCGCGTTTCCTGCACATTCGCGTTACTCTTTACCGGCTCGAAACGGCGTACTTCCTCAGGAGTTTCCCATGTTCGAAAAGTTCTCTCGCAGTTGGGCGTTGATCAAGGCCAGTGCCTCGGTTCTGTCCAAGGACAAGGAATTGCTGGTCTTCCCAGCAGTCTCCGCGGTGGCCGGCCTGATGGTTGCGGCGAGCTTCCTGGCACCGCTGATCTGGTGGTCGGTGGGAAATCCGAACGCATTCAGCGAGAACGAGCCGCTGTCGCCGCTCTGGTATGTCTACGCGTTCGCGTTTTATTTCGTGCAGTACACGGTCATTTTCTTCTTCAACACGGCGCTGGTCGGGGCGGCTTCAATCCGCCTCGAGGGCGGCGATCCCACCGTGTCCGATGGCTTGCGCATCGCTTGGTCCAAAGTGGGGATCATCCTCGGCTACGCGGCGATTGCCGCGACGGTCGGCATGATCCTGCGTGCGATCGAGCAGCGCGCCGGCTGGATCGGACGCTGGATCGCCGGACTGTTCGGCGCGGCCTGGACGGTGGTCACTTTCATGGTCGTCCCGGTGCTGGTCCACAAGAACATCGGCCCCATCGATGCGATCAAGGAAAGCGCGTCTCTGCTCAAGCAGACCTGGGGTGAAAACCTGATTGGCCAGGGCGGCGTCGGCCTGGTCTTCGCGTTTTTCTACATTGCCCTGTGGATGGCCTGCGGCGCGCTGTTCACGCTCTCCATCGGCGCCCAGAGCGTCGGCCTGATGATCGCGATTGGCGTGATCGGCGTCCTCGGCACCCTGGGCCTCGCGCTCATCCAGACCGCGCTCCAGGGCATCTACTCGGCGGCGCTCTACCGCTACGCCGTCGGCCACGAAAATTCCGCCGAGTTCTCCGGCCCGCTGCTGCAGAACGCATTCGCGCACAAGAAGTAAGCGAGCGTACTGGTTCGGGATTTGCTCTTCGAACGTAGGTCATGTTGCCCGTGCCAGAACGCGCGCACAAGAAGTAAGCGAGCGTACTGGTTCGGGATTTGCTCTTCGAACGTAGGTCATGTTGCCCGCGCCAGCGGGCTACTTGACGGCTCTTCACGTCAAAGCGTCACACGCCCGCTTGCGCGGGCAACATGACCTACGAAGCGAATCACGCCCAGCGTCAAAGCCCGCTCCGCGGACAATATGACCTACCAGTGGCAACCGGCTCTCCACTTTGTGGGCGCGGCCATGGCCGCGATGCTCGTATTGGCTGAGCACAATCGGCGGCGCGGGAGCCGCGCCCCAGTTCCATCCAGGGCTTTCGGCAACTACGGCCTTGATTCCGGAAGCAACTCGCGCCAGGCCTGGCTAAGCAGCCGGGATTCGCTCGCGCGAATCCCGGCTCGCTCGGTTACTCGAACCCGTTGCTGAAGACCAGGTTTGGACCACACTGCACGGCGACGTTGGCTACGTTGACACCTGCCACTGATCCGCTATCGGCCGAGACCGAGCACACCGTGTTCGGTGTGGTCGGCTGAACGGCGATGGTCACGGCATAGGATCCGCCATCGGTCACCGGCGTGACGAAGGTGAACACGCCGTTGAGCGCAACGACCAGGTCATCGCCGCCGTTGTTCCGGAGCGTCAGGCTGGCGCCGACGGGCAGGCCGCTGACGGCCCCGCCGATGGTGTAGGTGTTGGTCGTGCAAGCCACCGTCACGTTGGTGACGTTGGCCCCGGCGATGGTGCCGCTGCCACTGGTAACCGCACAGGTCTGGTTCGGCGTGGTCGGCTGCGTGAGCACGGTGACCGCGTAGGCACCGCCGTCAGCTACTGGCGTGGTGAAGGTGAACGCGCCATTTGACGATACAGCCAGGTTGTTGCCGGCATTGTTCTGCAGCGTCACGTCATTGCCGACGGCCAGTCCGCTGATCGTTCCACCGATCGTATGGGTGTTGGTCGTACAGGCCACCGCGACGTTGGTGACGTTGGCCCCGGCGACGGTGCCGTTGCCGCTAGTGACGACGCAGGTCTGGTTCGGCGTGGTCGGCTGGGTGAGTACGGTCACCGCGTAGGTGCCGCCATCGGCAACAGGGGTCGTGAAAGTAAACGCGCCATTCGCTGCGACCGATAGATCATTGCCACCATTGTTCTGCAGCACCACGTTGTTGCCGGCAGCCAAGCCGCTCACATTACCGCCGACGGTATGGGTGTTGGTCGTACAGGCCACAGTGACGTTGGTGACGTTCGCCCCGGCGATGGTCCCGCTGCCATTGCTGACCGCACACGTCTGGTTCGGCGTAGTCGGCTGGGTGAGCACGGTCACCGCATAGGCGCCACCATCCGCAACCGGCGTGGTGAACGTAAACGCCCCGTTCGTCGAAACCAGCAAGTTGTTACCGGCATTGTTCTGCAGTGTCACATCATTGCCGGCGGCGAGTCCGCTGATCGTTCCACCAACCGTTTGGGTGTTGGTCGTACAGGCCACCGCGACGTTGGTCACATTGGACCCGGCGATAGTGCCGTTGCCGCTAGTGACGACGCAGGTCTGGTTCGGCGTGGTCGGCTGGGTGAGTACGGTCACCGCGTAGGTGCCGCCATCGGCAACAGGGGTCGTGAAAGTAAACGCGCCGTTCGCTGCGACCGAGAGATCATTGCCACCATTGTTCCGCAGCACCACGTTGTTGCCGGCAGCGAGGCCGCTCACGGTACCGCCGACGGTATGGGTGTTGGTCGTACAGGCCACAGTGACGTTGGTGACGTTCGAACCGGCGATGGTCCCTATGCCGGTGCTGACCTCACAGGTCTGGTTCGGCGTAGTTCGGAAGTTCTGCGTGTTGTGACCGAGTGTGTTAAGGAGTGAAGATCTCGGTG
>JANPJV010000128.1:0-21947 GCA_031425695.1 Rhodanobacteraceae bacterium
TGGCCTATCTGGGGCGGATCGAGGAAGCGCGCCCGTTCGCCCGCGAGGTCTACGATTCCGGCTGGCGTCGCCCGGAGTTCATCAAGCTGATTGCCGACTTCGATCTGCTGCCGGGGGTTGCACGTTGAACGATGTTCCCGAGCCGGTCACGCTGTTGTTGCAGCGCTGGCAATCCGGTGACAGCGAGGCGCTGGACGCCCTGTTGCCGAACATCTACGAAGAACTCAAGCGCCTGGCCAGAGCCCAGCTGCGCCGCGACCGCGGGGCTTCGATCCAGCCCACCGAGCTGGTCGCCGAGGCCTACATGAAGCTGGTCGATGTCGCACGGATCGACTTCGCAGGCCGGGCGCATTTCTATTCGGTGGCGGCGCGAACGATGCGCCGCATTCTGGTCGAACGCTATCGTCGTCGCGTTGCGCTCAAGCGCGACAGCGGCCCGGCCACGCTCAGCGTGCAACTCGATCCGGGCAGCGGCAGGGACGTCGAGCTCGAACGGCTGGACCATGCGCTAACTGACCTGGAACGCCTGGACCCGCGCCAGGCCGATATCGTCACGCTGCGCTTCTTCGGCGGGCTGGAAGGCGCGGAAATTGCCGCTGCGCTGGGCATCTCGGAACGCACGGTCAAGCGCGAATGGGCGATGGCCAAGCTGTGGTTGTACCGGGAGTTGGCGCACTGATGGCCCTTTTGGGCTTTGTTCTGCACAAACCCGGTACTGAACGCAGCTGCATTCCCTTTTTCTTCGCCGAGACCCGCCATGACCCAGTCGCCACGCTCAGCCTTTGCCAAAGCCGCCAGCGCGGTGCTCCTGCTGGCACTGGCTGCGCCCGTCGCCGCGTCCACCGTGCAGAGTTTCAACAACACCGCGCCGATCACGATCAATGTGCAGGGCAATGCCACGCCGTATCCGTCGAACATCGCGGTCAGCGGTGTACCGAACGCCTTCACGCGTCTGGAAGTGCAGCTCAACGGTTTCTCGCACACCTTTCCTGACGACGTGGACATCCTGCTGGTGGGCCCGCAAGGGCAACGGGCCATCTTGATGTCGGACGCGGGCGGCGGTGGTCCGGGCGTGAGCGGCCTGACGTTGAGCTTTGCACAGACCGCCTCGAACGCGATCCCGGACGCCACTGCACCAGGCTCCGGCTTGTTTCGCCCGGCGAATTACGTCGCCAGCGCGGATGCCAACCCGATCGAAACCTTTCCCACGCCGGGTCCTGGCGACCTGACCGATGCCCCGGCGGACTTGTCGGTGTTCAGCGGCACCAACCCGAACGGCATCTGGAACTTGTTCGTCGTAGATGATGCCAGTGGCGATTCGGGCAGTATTTCCGGCGGTTGGCGGCTGAGTTTCACCGCGCCGACGGTTTTCACCGTCACCAAGACCGCCGACACGAATGACGGCGTCTGCACTGCGGACTGCTCCCTGCGCGAGGCCCTGGCGCTGGCGCAGGATGGCGATCTGGTCAACTTCTCGACATTGTTCAATACGCCGCAGACCATCAATCTGTTGACCGCGCTGCCCAGCATCATGCGCAGTATCACGATTCAGGGCACGGGCGCGAACCTGCTCACCGTGCGGCGCGATTTCAATGCGGCGACGGACTTTCGCATTTTCAACATTGGCAGCGTAACCAACGGCGTTGCCATCAGCGGCATGACGATCACGGGCGGCCGCAGTGACTTCGGCGGCGGCATTTTTAGCGGAAGCCACCTGACGCTGAGCAATGTTCACGTTACCGGTAACACGGCAGACCTCGGCGGCGGCGTTTTTTTGGCAGACAGCGACGGAGTGTTTACGGGCTGTACCTTTAGCGGTAACACAGCTGCTTCAGGCGGCGCGATCAACTATCAAGGACCCGGGCGAACCTTGCGCCTGGTCAATAGCACCGTCAGCGGTAATCAAGCGAGTGGCAGCGGCGGTGGCATCCTCGTTCTCAACTTCAACGCCATCTCCCGTTTGGACGTGGTCAACAGCACCATCGCCAACAATAGCGCTGCGGCTGGCGGCGGCATTCGGACGACCGCGTTCGCCGGCAGCACGGCCACGACGACCCTTCGAAACTCGATCATTGCAAACAACGCGCCGAACAATCTGGTAACCGGAGGCCAAGGCGGCTCGGAGACCTTTCAGTCGCTCGGCTTCAACTTGAGCAACAACTTCAACGGCGTGTTCACGCCACTCGGCACCGACGTTACCAACGCGACACCGCGACTGGCACCGCTTGCGCTTTACGGCGGGCAGACGCCCACCCACGCCTTGCTGCACGCAAGCCCTGCGATCAACGCAGGCGATGCGTCCAACGCGACGATTGACCAACGCGGCGTGGCGCGCGTGTTTGGCGCGAGTGCCGACATCGGCGCCGTCGAGATGCGTCCGCTGGTCGTTACCAGCACGGCCAACGGCGGCGCGGGCAGTCTTTTCAACATCCTGGGCGGCGGCGGAAACTCGCCACTTACCGACATCCAATTTGAAAACGGTTTGTTCAGCACACCACAAACCATCACGCGGACGGCCGGACAACTCAGCATCAATTTCAACGCCAACCTCATCGCGCCGAGCGCGAATCTGCTGACCATTTCGGGCAACAACAACAGCCGCGTCTTTGAAGTGCCATCCGGCATCACCGCCACTTTGAGCGGAATGACCATCACCGGCGGAAATGGCAGCGGCGGAAACGGCGGCGGCATTTTGAACAATGGCGACCTGACACTGACCCACGCTGTTGTTACCGGCAATCAAACGAGCGGTGGCAATAACGGCGGCGGCATTTCCAACAACCCCAACAACACCAACGCCACGTTGACGGTAAGCAACTCCACCATCTCCGGCAATACGTCAGGCGCGAGAGGCGGTGGTATGCGGAATACCGGAAATGGCGTAACGAACGTGACGAACTCTACTATTTCTGGCAATACAGCAAACGGCAGCATCACGAGCGGTGGCATTGACAATAGCAACAGCCTTACCGTCACCAATTCGACCATCAGCGATAATCGTGCGCCCAATGGAAGCAATAACGGCGGCGGCATCATTTCGGATAACAACGCCACCACCATCATCAACAGCACGATAACCAACAACTTAGCTGCGGGAGCAATCGGCGCAAGCGGGGTCTATAGATTCTTGGGAACACTTAACATCCGCAATAGCATCATCGCGGGCAATGTGGGCAACACCACTATGCCGGATGTCCTTGCCAGCAGCGGCACGGGCATCACCTCCAAAGGCTTTAATCTCGTTGGTAATCCCGGCAACGTAACTTTCAACCAAACGGGCGACCAAGCCGGCACCGGTGCAGCGCCGCTCAATCCGCTGCTCGGCGCATTGCAGAACAACGGCGGCACCACGAACACCCATGCGTTGCTGTTTGGCAGTCCGGCGCTTGATCGCGGCAACAGTTCTGGAGCCACGCGCGATCAAACCGGGCAAACACGCCCGATTGATCTGGCCGGCATCACCAATACCTCGGACGGCGCCGACATCGGCGCATTCGAGGCGCAAACCGCGCCAGTCAACCCGCCAGTCGCACCCACTGTCGCGTACAGCCCCACGGCCGGCAGCACCATCAACTTCCCCACCGGCGCTGCGGGCACCGCCACCAGCAGCATCGCGGTCAGCTCCAGCGGCGGCGTCGCGCCCGGAACGGTGAATGTCGCCAATTGCTCAGCTCCAGCCGGGTTCACCATCACCAATGCGCCGATCAACCTGACCGGCACCGCGGGCGGCGCGCAGATCGGCGCCAACATCAACCTGAGCTGCACGCGCGGCGCCAGCCTGCAAACCGGCACCCTGAGCTGCTCGGAAACCCCGAATCCCGGCAGCGCGGTCACGCGCAACTGGACCTTGAGTTGCCCGGCAGCGTCAGGGGACCCGATCTTTGGCAATGGATTCGAGGGCTAGCACCGCCGTGACGCACGAACCGCGAGGCGCTTCGCCCTGACGGTCAGTCCGCGGGATTGCGGTCCACCGATCAGTGAGTCAGGGCCTGACTTCCCCAGAGCGCCCTGACCCGTTCGTCGCGCCCGCAGGACTCGCGATAGAACTTGTAGGCGTTTGACTGCCTTTTCGGGCCTGCGCGGGTCAGTACGAAGTTGTCGCCCTTGTAGTAGTCCTGATGGTAGTTCTCGGCGACCCAAAAGGTGGAGGCAGGCTTGACCGGTGTCACCACTTTCTGGCCAAGCACCGCCTCGGCTTCGGCAATCGCCGCTTCCGCCGCAGCCTTTTCTGCCTCGTCAGAGACGAAAATCGCCGTCCGATAGGCATTCCCGCGATCACAAAACTGCCCGCTCGCATCGGTCACATCGACGGAGCGGAGGAACTTTGCCACGAGGTCCGCGTAGCTGAGCTTGGTCGAGTCATAGGTGATCTCGACCACCTCGTAATGCCCTTCATGATTCTCGTAGGTGGGATTCTGCAGCGTGCCGCCGGAATAGCCCGAGACGACGTCGATCACGCCCGGAACCTGTTCGAAGTCGGACTCGACGCACCAGAAACAGCCACCGGCGACGATGGCCTTTGCGCTTTCGGCCTGGGCCGCGCCAGTCAGGCTGAGCGCGGCGATCATGGCGAGGAAGATACGGGTCATATGCGCTCTCGATTGGTTTCGCAGGAGGTTTGTGTATCGGCCCGCGTTTGGGGTTGAGAACAATGACCGGTTCGCGAGTGAATTGCTTTCCCAGGCTTGAGCATGCACTGGTGCATTGCATTCAGCTCAACTCAATGTCTCCACCTTGCTGATCGCTGTGCACGCCGCCTTCGGGTGTTGGTGCGAACGCCATGCGCCTTGGTGCTGGGACCGCCACCACGGGCATCGTCCGCTGTGATCAGCCGCGTGCCCTCGATCCGGCATCTCACCGCGGTCGGAAGCTGGAAAGCGTCCCCGCCGCGAGTGTTGAAGAGGTCCTCGCAAGGCTTGTGCCGATTTTCGAGTAGTGGGGAACTTGTCTTCGACGTGCGGGGCGGGAAAGCGTCCGCGCGCAGCGCAGACCCACCGAGCGAGAGCGCAAGCGATCAGCCCGCACGTCGCGGCGACACACTGCCCTGCTTCCGAGTTCGGGCTATTCGCCCCTCCTGGTGCCGCACTGCTCTTGATCCGACAGCCCACAGCTTTTGCGATGGTGATGATGGACGCCATGGTGCGTCGGCGTGGACCATCGGGCTGACTCCTTTCGCTGGCTTTCGGGGCTGATGCCGTCGCAGCACTCCTCAGTGCTGTCGATGCTTGTTGGCGGGTTGCGACACGACATTGGGTTTGGATGTGCTCATCTAGTCGAAGAGTCGCCCGCATGCCCGCAATCGCAATCGCGCTGCTCCGTTATTCCGCGCTGATGCTGTTTTTGGCTTGGGCGACCGCCGCCCGTGCCCAGCAGCCGCAGCCGCTCGCACAACCGGATCTGCAATTGCGCGCGAAGGGGGAGGTGTACGCGATCAAGCGCAGCAGCGCGAACCTGATCTATGTAGGCGGCGATTTTGCGTTCGTGGACACGCAGCCACGTGCCAACCTCGCGCGTTTCCTGGCCAACGGGCAACTCGATCCAGCGTTTACGGCGTCGACGAACGGGCGCGTGGAGGCCCTGGCGGTGCTGTCGAATGGCGATGTGATCGTCGGTGGCACGTTCACGCAGGTCAACGGCGTAGCCCGCAGCAACCTGGCCAAAATCTTGAGCTCCGGCAGCCTCGATACCAGTTGGGTCGCGGACACTGATTTCGCCGTGCATGCGCTGGCTTTCGATGGCAGCTCGCGGGTGTACGTCGGTGGCATTTTCTCGCTGGTGGACGGCGTCGCTCGAACCCGGCTGGCGGCTGTGGGGACGACGGGCACGGGCATTGTCGACGCGACCTGGAATCCCGGGTCGGACTCGGATGTACGCACCCTGCTGTTCGACGGCTTGCGCTTCTTTGTCTATGCCGGCGGCGGATTCAGCAACATCGGCGGCGCTGTGCGGCCGCGGTTGGCGCGGCTGTCCACCAGCACTGGCGCCGTCTTTGCCGGCTTCGATGCGGCCGTTACCAGCGGTTCGGTGACAGCGCTCGATTTCGATGGCCTCGGGCGCGTGCTGGTGGGTGGAACGTTCACGCAGATCGGTGGCGCGGCGCGCAATCGGATCGCGCGGCTGGATGCTGTCAGCGGCGCCGCCGATGCGCAGTGGAATCCCAATGCCAATTTCAACGTGTTCTCGATCGAATCGGTCACTGATGCCGTCTACATCGGCGGCACTTTCGGCAACGTCGGGGGTGTCGCGCGAAGCGGAGTTGCGAAAGTGGATGCAAACGGGACCGGTGCAGTCGTCGCGAGCTGGGATCCCGATTTCGACGTGTTCGCATTCGCCTTGCAGGCGACCGACCAGGGAGACCTGTTGGTGGGCGGCAATTTCAGCGGCGCGGCGACGGTCCAATCCGGCCTGGCGCGAGCGACCGCTGCTGGAGCGGTTGTGGGCAACGGGCGCGTCGATCTTGTCGGCGAAGCACGCAGTATCGTCCATGCCGCTGATGGCTCGATGGTGATCGCGGGCGATTTCTATCGGAGCGGGAACGTGCTCGTGGGCAACCTGGTGCGGCTGCAAGCTGGGGGCAGCATCGACACCGGTTTCGCGTCGACGGACCGCGCGGTCAATGCGATCACCGAAGATGGTGCGGGCGGGTATTACATCGGCGGCGGATTTTTTTCCGTCAATGGCGTGAGCCGGCAGCGCGTAGCCCATCTGAGCGGGAGCGGCGTCGTCGATGGCTTTACGTGCAGCCCGAACGGTGATGTGACCGAACTCGTATTTGACGGCAACGCCGCGCTCTACCTTGGCGGCGTGTTTTCGGCGGTGCAGGGCCAGGCCCGCAGCAGGGTGGCCAAAGTCTCGGCTACGACCTGTGTGCCAGATCCCGGCTGGGTGGTGCCACTTACAAGTCTCGCCACGATGGCGTTCGATGCGGCCAACGGTCTGCTCTACGTCGGCGGCAACTTCACCGACATCGGCGGACTGCCGCGGAACCGCATTGCGCGGATCACGGCGGCTGGCGCAGTCGACAGCGCCTGGGCTCCCAATGTGAACAGCAGCGTCAGCAGCCTGTTCCTCGAGGGCAGTAGCAACGTCGTCATCGGCGGCTTCTTCACCCAGGTCAACGGGTCTGCGCGCAATCGGCTCGCCCGCATCGCCACCTCCGCCGGCGCACCGCTGGACACGCTGTGGAATCCCAACAGCAACGGTAGCGTGTCGACCGTTGCAGCCGGCAGCGGCGGGAGCACCTATGCGTGCGGCGCGTTCAGCGCCATCGGCGCCACGACGCGCAACCGCATCGCCCGTATCCTCCCGAATGGCAGCGCCGACCCCAACTGGAATCCCGGCATCGATGCCGAGTGCGGATTACTGCGCAGCTTCGCCGGTGGCCTGCGGCTGTCCGTCGGCGGTCCCTTCCGCAACGTTGGGGGCGCCTCGCGTCTGGGATTCGCGGTACTGCCCGCGACCAACGACGGGTTGTTCGCGACTGGATTTGAGTAATGCAGCACTGTCTGTCCAGCGCCTGACCTGGACAGGCGCACCTCGAGTCGTCAGTGCCGCCAAAAACAGACTTCCCAGAATTTTCGCGGCGCCCTTCTCCAGGTCCAGAATTCGGGCGCTTGTCGCGACCTACACGTCGCCGTACTTCGGCAGCAACGGGGGCTTCCAAAATCGAGACACCGTCCGCACCGTCGAAGCCGGTCGCCCCTTCGATGGACTGTTCGGATCGTCGTCGCAGGTGGTCCGGGTGGCGATCGATCTCGACGAGTTCACGCCGCCGGAATCGAGTGAGTGAACCGCGGTCAACTGTTGAGAAAATCGATCAGTTGGGCATTGAACTCAGCAGCATGCGAGGCATTCATGCCGTGCGGGCCGCCCTTGATGACGTGCAGGCGGCTGCCAGCGAGCGCCTTGTGAGTTCGCGCACCACTGACTTCGAACGGCACGATGGCGTCGGCGTCGCCATGAATCACCAGGCTCGGCACCTTGATCTTGGCGAGGTCGGCGCGGAAGTCGGTGCGTCCGAAGGCGCCGATGCAATCGAGGGTGGCCTTCGGTGATGCAAATGCGGCGATCGAACACAAGTACTGGCGCTGCTGCTCACTGACCGCGAGCTTGCCGCCCGCAGTGAAGAATTTCTTGGAAAACTCGTCGAGAAAGGCGAGACGATCGTCTTTGACCCCTTGCTCGGACTTGGCAATGGTGACGTCGTCCCGGACGCCCTCGGGATTGTCGGCGGACTTGTACATATAAGGCGTCACCGCGCCAGCGAACACCGCCTTGGCCACGCGCCCGGCGCCGTAAGTGCCGAGGTAACGCGCGACTTCGCCTCCGCCCATCGAGAAGCCCACCAGCGTGGCCTCGCGCAAGTCGAGCATGGACATCAGCGCATCGAGGTCGGCGGCGAAGGTGTCGTAGTCGTAGCCGGTCCACGGCTGCGATGACTGGCCGAAGCCGCGACGGTCGTACGCAATGACCCGGAATCCAGCATCCACGATGGCAGCCACTTGCGGTTCCCATGCGCGGGCGCTCAACGGCCAGCCGTGAATGAGGACGACTGGTTTGCCGCTGCCGTAATCCTGGTAGTGCAACTCGACCGAGGCCCGTGTTGTTCCGGGCGTGGCTGGCGCGACGCTGATTCTGGGCATGCTTGGTCCCGACGGTTGAGGGTCGCCATCCGGTTGCTTGTTGGTCATTGCAAACGGTGTGTGTGCCAGCACCATGCCAGCGCGCATGTGATGCCCGCTTCAACGACGCAGACCTGCAATGACGAGTAGAAACTTATTCGCCGGGTTGATGGACAAATAAGCGCACCGCGATGAGCGACCGGACTTCGAAACCTTAGCTTGCGTCCCATCGCTTTCGGATCAGCGATCGAAGGCAGCGTCCCTGCCGCCTTCGACATGACCGCCAGATCAGGGAGTCGGCCAGGCTTGGGTGGTGGGCTCGAATCGCTTCGATCGCGCGATGTTCCCCCCGAGGTCCGACGGGATGTGGTAGTTCCAGAAATAGCCCGCGCCCTGCGCCTGCACGCCCCAGCGCGGACGCTCATTCTGGCCGTCGGGGCCGCTGCCGAATCCGGTGGCCCAGACGCCCGCGAGACCGGGGACAGATCCGGTGTTACCACTGCCCAGGAATGCCCAGCCAGCGCTTGGGGTCCACCATGACTCCTCGAAGCGCAGCCCGGACCGATGTTGCATCTTTTGCATCTCCCAGCTCATGTTCCAGACGCTCGGCTGGTACTCGAATTTCGAATCCCAGTAGAACGGGGTCGATCCCGACGGGGCGTGGAGATTGCCCCAGACCTGCATGCGATATGGGCCCGCTGGAACGTTGAGAGGCAGGTACGGCTGCCCGCTCAGGTTGTGACCGCACACATTGGTGATGTCGTAGCTCTGGCCATTGTGCGTATAGGTCGCCTTGAGCGTCTGGACGGTGGTAACCACAGCGGTTTTCGAGTTGTCGAACTTCTTGTATCGATCGAACCAGACCCAGGAAGTACCGTTCTGGCAATTCCGTTTTACCGAGAATTCTTCGACGTTGGTGTTCTCGGGGTCGAGGGTGGCACTCGTGAGCGCTTCGGGCCAGTACATCTGCCAGGTCTCGACCATCCCGGGAACACTGCGACCGAAGTAGTAGGCGTCCACCGCGAACAAGGCACCGTTTGGATCGTTACCGGCACCATAGGCGTAGGTGCCACGGTACTCACCGTTGTAGAACGGGTAGTAGCTCGTGGCCTGGCCGTTAGTCGCCGGAATGTCGAGTCCGGCAGGCGGTGTCGCAGGGATTGCGTAAACCGTCGTGCGTGCGAGCTCGGGCGCCGTCGGCTGTGGGTCGGGGCCGTTGTGGCCGCGCAGGATCAAGGTCGTCCCGGCCGTGGAGGTCCAGGGCCAGGGGTACGCGCCGGTCTGTCCGTCGCACGCAAACCGCACGTTGTTGTCCAGCCACACGCAACCGTAGGCCGCTTCCTTCAGCGACCAGGTGACAGTCGTGGTGCAGTAGGTTTGACCAACGCCAAGGGTGCAGGCAGGCGCGGAGAGCGTCGCGGCACTCGCCCCGGGGGCGATCCCGGACAAAGCCAGGGCTAACAGTGTAGGAGCGGTAAATCGCATCGTTGGTTCTCTCGAAGGTGGTGGGGTGCAGCCGATCCTTTGCGGTGCCGCAGCTACGCGCGCAGGATCGGAGCGGCAAAGCGACAAGCAAAGCAATGGGCGACCGCCAAGTCACTCGCGGGATCTCGGCAGGCGCTTGTCGTATCAGCTCGGAGCGGCGAGGGGCGATCGATCAAAGCCACGCGAGAATTTGGCGCGGGCAACGGCGCGCGCGAGGTGGTGCTTTTCAACAAACGCGGAAACGTGTCGATGCGGCTCTGTCGCTGCATCGACCGTCCCGCGGTACAACGCTATACGCACGTCATGGGCGCCGTCAGTTTCCAGAGCCGTGGAAAACAGCGTCCCATCAGTGGGCCCTGCCCGCGCTGCTTTGCTTTTCTACGCAGTGGCTACCTTCAATACCTGGCGCGTCCATCAACCTGCCTTCGGGCTACGTCCACGCAGCTTGTGGCTGTGGATTGACGGCGGCCAAGCGACTGACATCAGTCCACTGTGACAGCCGCGAAACCCGGCGCCCACACTGCAGCAAAACAGCGCGTGGGCGAAATGACCGGGATGAAGTCTTCCCGTCATTCGGCTGGCACGCTCATGACGGTTGCCGGGCCTTGCCCGCACGCATGGGTCGAGTTCGAGATCGTCGATGGGAAGAAAGGTCAGCTGTCGAGCCAGCCGCCCTACCCCACCGCCGCCGTCGCCTCGACATCTCAGCCAATCTCGGAAAGCCTGAAGTCAACCCGCCGCCGCTGTTGAGCGCAGCCAGGCGCGCGGTGGTGTCCCCGCCGCGGGGCCGTTACTGTTGGCGATGGCGGCGCTCCAGGGCGGTGCCATCTCATCGTCTACAATCGATTCAACCCGACATGATCGGTGCCTGAGTGGCCGACTTATCAGTTTCGATTTCGACACGCACGCGGATCTTGATGGTCACGCTTGCCGTCGGCGCCTTGTTGGTGTGGTGGCTTCAGGCACGCGACCAGACGAGTCCCGACACCGTGGCCGAAACCGTGTCCACGCAACTCCCCGTCGCGCAGGAAACCTCCGAGGCGCAAGCAATCGCCACTCCGCCCGAGTCGCCAGCGCCAGTAATTCCCGACCAGCCGAATTTGTCGCGCACCAGTCCACCGCCCTTTCGTTCGTCGCCACAGCAACGCGCCGTCGATCGCGAGCGGCTGGCGAACACCGTTGACCTCACTGAAATCCTGGATGACCTGGAGCGCCGTGCTCGTGCGGGGGATTTCGACGCGCACATGCTGTTGCGGCGTATTCGCTCAGATTGTGGGCAGTTCGCGGGGCGATTCGGGATCGAAGGGCCGGATCCCGACCGGCTGGAACGCAATCTCGCGCATCTCGATCCGGATGAGCGCGAATTGGTGATGAGCTCCGCGCGGATCGACATGGCGCGCTGCGGTTCGCTTGCACAGCCGGAAGAGATAACGCCGCAATGGCGCGAAGAAGCGCGACTCTTTCGGCAACAATTGGCGAGCTTCTCCGACGCGCTTTCGCGCTTCCAGAATTCCGTGCCACTCCCGTTGCAGGAGACGCCGGCCGGAATTGCGCAGCGCGAGCGGCAACGCATTGCCGGTGCCGAGATTCTGCGCGATGGCGATCCGATGGACCTCGTACGCCACGCCCGTGGAATGCAGAGCTTGAGTCGATTCAGCGAGGCCGGTTATCTGCTTGCCGCCTGTCAATTGCTACCGAGTTGTGCCGGCGACCCGGATGCCTTCATCCTGGCTGCGGCGCGCGGCACGACGATCGCCAATGACCTGGCAGCATTCGCGCAGCTCCGGGATCTCTCGCCACGGCAACGCCGCATCGCGCTCGGCCAGAGTGCAGAAATCGTGAGCCACTGGCGCAACCAGCGCTTCGCAGAGATGTTGTCGCCAAAACCACGCAACGCGCGCGGAGGTGGCCGGTGAAGGGTTGGATCGGATTGGGCGTTTTCGTTGTTGTGGCGGTCATCGTAGGGGTTGGCGTCATCGGCAACGAGCCCGCAACGGGCGACGGAACCGGTGTCGTCCGCGCAACGGCTGCAGACCCGGTCACTGTAATGCCAGTCGCGCTGGGCCCGGCAGTAGTAACCGCCAGCAGTTCGGACCGCTCAGGTACGCCCGCCGAAATCGACGTGGCGACCGACGTCTTGCCAGACCGAACGAATGCGGAGCCCGACCGGTTGTCGCTCGAACAGGCAAGCGCCCACATGCGCCAGCGACTACGCGATCGGGACTGCAGGCTGACGCGGGAAGCGAATCAGCCGGAGAAAACGGCAGAGCGCGAGGAAACGGAATGGCAGTGGCTGCCCGCGGAATCGGTGGCGGCCGAGCGCGCCGCCTTTGCGGAATCCAGTCGGCGCATGCTCGACGGCTGCCACGACGACCCTGCTGACGAGGAGCAGCGGCGGATCCTGGATTCCCGCCGCGCGGTCGAATTGGCTGCGGCGGTCGCGGCCGGCGACCTGCAGGCACGCATCGAGGCGCTGGATGTTCCGCGCGGCGCCGGACCAGACTATCCCGACGAGCTCTATCCCCTTGCGCGCGATGTCTTCGCCTCGAAAGATCCGGAAGCTCTTTATCGGCTCGGTCGGCTATCCGATCGCTACGGCCAGGGTATGGGCTGGCGTGATATCCCGGAACCCGAGCTGGTCTGGTCATTGGTCGCCTGCGACCTCGGACGCGATTGCGGTTCGGGCAGCCGTGCGCTCGATCAGGATTGCCTCGCTTACGGCGGCTGCGGACACCCCAACCTCGAATCCGCGCTGCGCGATCGCGTCTCCCCACACCAGTTCGAAAGCGCCCAGACCTTCCGTCAGGGAATCGTCGAGCACTACCGCGCCGGTGAACTCGAGCGCTTCATGCAACGCGATCCGCGTATGCGCGGTTCCGGCGGCGGGTGAACCAGCGCGAGCAGTAGAACCAGACCATACAATTCTTCGCGCGGGCGAAGATCTGGGCGCAGTCAGCGCGCAGTCCGGTTGCGAGGCTCTGCTCGCGCGCTCTACTTCGCGCGCGAGTTGCGTGTCGCCCAGCGCCAGAGCCAGCGCCAGAGCAATGCCAGCGGAAAGAACAGGATCATCAGCGGTAGTAGAAAGCCGGCGTACTCGGCAGCACCTTCGACGCCATCTTCCAAATTCGATGCGAAAGTCTCCCAGAGCTCGCCGACGGAGAAATCCGATTCCTCTTCCCATTCTGCGTTGCTGGCGAAATCGATCTTGAGATGGTTCGTTTCGATACGGCGCCGCTGTTGCGCTGCGTCCTGCGCGAGCGAGTGCAGTTGCGCGTCGACCGTTGCAAGGCGTTCCGACAGGGTGATGAGGTCAGTCACCGCGAGGTCATCGCGCTCACTGAATTCAAGCAGCTTCGCTCGCTGCCGCGTGAGCAGATCCTTGGCGTCGGTCACCGCGGCGACGGCGTCGGCCAGATCCTCTGCGTGTGTGTTCCGGCTGGCTGCCTGAACTCCGTTGGCGCCGAGCTCCACCAGCCGTTCGACGCCGGCGGGCACCACGCGCATGGCAATGCTGCCGGTAGCTTGGCGCCCTGAAGTCGATTCCACTGCCAACACGCTGCAGGCGCCAAAGCGCTCATCGTTGCATGCGCTCTGCAACGCGGAAATCCGTCCAGCAATGCTTTCTGGCGCAACTTCAAATTTGACCGTATGCGCGTAGGCCAAAAAGCCTCCGGTCTTGGACTCCACCCCCGCGACGCCCTCAGGCGGCGCGGTCTCTACCGCCATGACTTCCTTCTTGCAGGCTCCGAGGACATAGACCAGGAGGAACAAGGCGACTGCTCTACAAAGCACTCGGACGTCCGACGCTTGAATGTCGTTCGTCACCCGCACGCTGGAGGGAAGGTTCATCAAAGATCTTCGAAGCTCGCAACGTATGCAGACTTGCATAGATATGCAGAGTGGGAAACCGGCCTGAGAAACCTTCGCTTTGCCTTCCCGCCACTAGCGGGGTTGAACGTATACGCATCCAAGGCCAGGTCGGACAGCGGGCGTCGCGTTCGGGCGTGACCCTGGCATCCACCTTTTATCGCGCGCCGTGGTACAGGTGTCCTCGGGCCTTCCGCATGGATTTCTCCCGCCGTGATCGATCGGGTCGCCCGGCGCCGCGTAGTTCAAGTGTCGCGATCGCCGTTACGCATCGCCCTGACCATCACACAGGCAGAAACTCATGAGCAAAACACTCAAATTGTGCACCCTGGCGTTCGCGTCGCTGCCGTGCCAAGTGCCGGCTGCTACCTTTGTCGATCTGTTCGTGCCAGGCGTCAGGGATCACGCATTTTCCAAGGACGGGCACCTGTTGATGACCAGCGGAAACAAGCTCGTCGACTACGACACCAACACTTGCTCGTCCACCGTCATGTTTGACGCAGGAGTGCCCCTGCTTGGGGTGGATTTTTCTACGGACGGCAACATGGTGGCAGTCGCTTCCTACCGCATCGAGCAAGGATACGGTCAATTCCATTATACGAACCGCAGCTTCATGCGCGAATTCGTGACCCAGCATTTCCCGGCGGGAGTATATGAACAAAGCACCTTCATGCCCGCATGGACTCAAGACAACAAGCTCCTCATCAGCAGCTCCTATCCGAGCGGCGGGGCTGGTTCCCTGCGCGAATTCGACCCGGAGTCGCAGTCGCTGGTGAGTATCGCGTCGGTTACTCAGAACACATTCCTCGCGAGCGCCGCTGCGAGCCCAATCGTTGCCATCGGCGAGGGGAGCAACATCTTGGGCCCTCTGCATGCTTTGGATACGAGCACGGGCAGTATCGTCGCCAGCATCAATACCCAGCGTTATATCTTTGATGTCGCTGTGAATTTCAAAGGTAATCGGTTCGTGGTGCCAAGTTATTCCGGGGCACGCGTGTATGATCTCATCGGCGCCAGCTTCGTACTGGCCGGCGTGATCGGTCAGCACGGCGAAACTGGTGCGGTTGGTGCTGTATTTTCGCCCGACGGCACGAAACTGATCACCGCCAATTGGCACTGGCGCGACCCGGCACATCGCGGGCTGAGGATCTATGACGCCAGCACGCTTGCGCCAATTGCAAGCGTCGACAACTATGATTACTCCTGGGGCGGCACTGCCCCCTTTGCCGAAGGTCGTTTGAGCATTTCGCCGGACGGCCAATGGGTCGTCGCCAATATCGCCAACTATGGCGTGCGCCTATACAACGTCTCGCAGGAGCTCAATGGGGTGTACACGGAAGATTGCACGGGTGGCAAATCCCTGTCAATCCGGGAATATGGCTACAGATAAATGCTTCTGCGTTGAACCACAAGCGCCAAAGTCTATTTCTCTGTGGGTGGCTTCTGCTCGCCGAACCCGTGTTTGCATGCACGGATTAAAAACGCGGAGCGACGCGGTGGCCAAGGTCCTGTAGCGCGCCACCGGGAATGTGGTACCGGATCGCTCGTGTAGGTCATGTTGCCCGCGAAGCGGGCTACTTGACGGTGTTCGGGAAGAACGTCAAGTAGCCCGCTGGCGCGGGCAACATGACCTACGAAAAGCCACTGACGTCTGCGCAGGTAGCCGGCGTGATTCAACCGACTCCAGCCCTACCCTTCGACTAGCCCGCGTTGAGATGCTTGTCGAAGAAACGCTCCATGGCCTCATAGAACTCGAAGCGATTTTCTTCGTTGTTGAAACCGTGGCCTTCGTTGTCTTTGACCATGTACTGCACGTCGACGCCGCGCTTTTTCAGTGCCTCGACCATCTGGTCGCTCTCCGCCTTTTTGACGCGCGGATCATTGGCGCCGCGCAACGCGTATCGCGCATGGAAAACGCTGTTTGCCAGATTGATACCAACGAGTTCATGACGGACGCCTGCTTTTTGTCGACTGTGGGTAAAACCTCAGTCTGGCTCTACGAAGCCGTAAATGCGAAGCGTCCATTTCAACACCCACTTGCATAGCCCCAGCAAGTCGGATGTTCAGAATGATGGTTGAATGGCAAGCCTCAGTCTTTGGTGCGGCGTGATAGAAATACCCACGTGAAGAATAGCATGAACACGAAATCGTTCAGGCCATAGATACTGAAAAAAGCTCCAGCAAACATGTCCTTGGAGTAGAGCTGCGCGAGGCTATTCTGTGAATGCCACATGATCCAGGCCACAAAATAGACAAGCTTTTCTAATGCAAACGCCGCAGCTAACCATTTGACATTTGTGCTAATGGTCGAGGCACCTAGATAGGCTAAGCCCCATACAACAATCATTAGAAGCCCGAAGTTCGACATTACAACCGGGTCGGCATTGTTAATGGCTTGGTTAGTGAATGCACGTGAAAACAAAAGAACACCACCGATGTTCATCAAGCCCGCTACTACAAATCCAGTCTTTACCATGCGTTTATTCACGCGATTAGTTCCATTAATGCACAACAACCAAAATAAGGTGATTTCGGAGCTCAATACCGTGCCTGCCTGCATTTTCACCTGTCAACGCTTGGCATAGGACCGTCCCCAGTCCCCGCCCATTACCCCGGCCCCCCGGAGAGCTGGTGTGTGCCTTAGCAGGGTGTTGCAAAACACCCTGGTAGCGCGCGACAGGGATGTCGCGCTCGCAAATCGATCACGCAAGTGATTGATTTGGCGTGAGTGAGTCCGGGCGCGTACCCGACTCGCAACCGGGCAAATGCGCGAAGAATTCGTCGCCAAGAATCCCTGCGCGCTCGAAACCATCGCGAGGCCGCGCCCGCGCCAGCGGAAGATTTTGACACCGGCCAGCGGAATTTTGACCCTCACTTTTCGCAGGCAGAACTGCACGCGCGACCGCAGCAGAAACGGGGCTCAGAGTGCAGTTTTCGGAAATGTAGGCCCGCAAAACTGGTCACCCGGAAGCGCCGGGACGAATCTGGCAGGACATTGGGGATAGAGCGGAGCTTGCTCCGCTGCCCTGGCTTTCTAAGCAATGGCGCGGCGTGCATCCTTGAGCAGGAGTAGCAGTTGTCCCTCTCGTGCGGGCGAAGCAAGGAACCCGAACCGGAGGTAGAAACGGGTCGCGTCGTCGTCGATCGGGTGCGTCAGCAGGGCGCGGATGCCGGCCTGATCGGCAATCAATAAAGTGCGCCTTATGGCGTTCTGCAGCAATCCCGTGCCTATGCCGCGTCCCTGATCCAGGCGGGACACCGCCAGTCGCGCAAGGATGACCACTGGGATCGGGTATTGACCCATCCCCTTGCGAATTCGCTCGGGTGCGTCGAGCGTATCGACTTGCCCAACCGTCAGACTGAAATAGGCCGCCACTCGAAGATCGTCAGCCACCACAAAGGACTTGGCGGAGCCACTGCTCTGTGCTTGGAGAGCGTGACGCAGCAGCCAGTCATTAAGCGTCGATTTGCCGCAGTCGAAGCCTTCCAGTCGGTGCTGAGGGCCCAACGACTCCGGGTCGGACAAACTCATTGCGCGTTCCAGGGCGCCTTCCGAGCGAACAAGTCTCGCAGCCCTTCGCTGTCTTGGGCAGGCCGATCCAGCAGGTCCAACAAGGCTTGGTACTGGCCACCCGACACCATGAACAGGCGTTGGTCCAGCAGCGTCTGCTCCGCAGCGAGGCAAGCGCTGTCGAGTATGAAATCGGTCAAGGACTTGTGTGAAACTTCGGCCGCGCGACGCAGCACGGCCTCCTGCTCAGGCGAAGCCCGCAGGCCGAGGCGGGAAGAACGGGGAGCCATAGTCGCCATTGCTTTACCTCTGAGGTCGCGCTTATTGCGCTCATGTTAGTACAAGCGACGCACGCAGTCGATTGTATTCGGCACACCCGATCCGCTTCAAACAGGTAAGAAGGGGTCGCCGAGCAAGGCAACTGAAACACACCTACCACCGCAACAGCAGCAACCGAGCTCGGGTCCGCGTGAGGGCACCAGACACCCCGGAAAGCAGCATCAAGAAGAATGCAGTTCACGGTTGACGGGGCGTCCGTGCGTGTCCCGTGTTGTTGCATTTCGTTGTTGGTCGTGGGACAAGCATCAGCGCTTTGACACTTCGCCGTATTCAGGCATCAGCTCGATGGCTTATAGGAAATTTCTGCTTCTCGAATGCCCTTTCTCTTTGCTCGTGGTGTCGATACCCCTGCTCGCCAAGCGATACCACTTCCAAGCGCTGCTCGACCTGATCGCGACAGAGCCCCGGCGATTTCGTCGTTGAAGGGGGGGACGTATCGCAGTCGAGAGCAAGCTTGGCGTCGGCACCACGGTCCGCGTGACCCTGCCGCCGTGGGCGCCCGGCGCGACGCAGACCGCCGTCGCTGCGCTGGCCGTTGCAGCGGGTCAGCGCGCGCGGGTCATGATCATCGAGGACGACGTATTGGTGGCCCGCTCGTTCCAGCGCAACCTCCCGCGCGACTGCGATGTCACTGTCCACCACGACGCGAGGGACGCGCTGGAAGCGCTGCTGCTGGGCGACACCAAGGTTGATCTGATCCTGTGCGACCTGATGATGCCGGGGATGAGCGGCCAGGCGTTCTTCGAGGAGCTGAGCACGCTGGCGGCGCCGCTGTGCAGCAAGTTTGCGTTCGTGCCGGCGGCGCCTTCACCCCGGAGTCACGCCACTTCCTCGTGAGGACGTCGGCGCCCACCCTGTACAAGCCGGCGAGCCGCGAAGACCTGCGCGGGTTCGTCGTGGGGCTACTTGACGCCCGCCGTTCCTGGACGTCGGTACTTGAGGGCGGGCGGCGCCGATCGTCCTCGACACCAACGTCTTGTCGGAGGTGCTGCGTCCACTTCCAGAGCCAAAGGTCCTATGCACCATCAATGATGGATGGGCGGCGCGACGGCGACCATGACTATTCGGAACAATGATGACGTGCTTAAGGCACGTCTGCTCGTACGAGCAGCCCAGCACGGTCGATCGATGGAAGACGAGGCACGTAACATCTTGCTGACGGCTCCTTCAGCGGAGTCCGCGCGGCCCATTTTAAAGGGCCACCGCCTCAATCCACCGGCTGCGGCACCGTTTCCAGGATCTCCAGCAGCGCATTGAAGTCGGCCGGCTTGACCAGGTGGTGGTCGAACCCCGCCTCGCGGGAGCGCTCGCGGTCCTTGTCCTGGCCATAGCCGGTCATGGCAACCAGCACCATGTTCTGGAGTAACGGCAACTGGCGGATCTGTTTCGCGACCTCCAGGCCGGTCAGTCCCGGCAGGCCGATGTCCAGCAGCACCATGTCGGCCGGAAAAGCCTGAACGGCCGCCAGCGCCGCCAGGCCATCATGGGCCAGGCGAACCTCGTATCCTTTCATGGCCAGCAAGCCCGCCAGGCTCTGGGCTGCATCCATGTTGTCGTCCACCACCAGCACCCGGCGGCGCTTTTCAGGAGGCAGGGCCGCCTTGATCGAAGCCGGGGGGACGGGCAGCGGCGGCAACTCCACGGTGGTGGCCGGCAGGCGCACCACGAACTCGCTGCCCTGCCCAAGAACGCTGGTCACCGCCACGCTGCCGCCATGCAGATCGACCAGGCGCTGCACCAGGCACAAGCCAATGCCCAGGCCACCTTGCGAGCGGTCAAGGGAGCCGTCAGCCTGGGTGAACAGGTCGAAGATGCGCGGCAACAGCTTCGGCGCGATGCCGATGCCCGTGTCCCGCACCCGCAGCACGGCCTCGCCACCATCTTGAGTCACCGTGAGCCAGATGCTTCCGCCTTCGTCGGTGTACTTGGCCGCGTTGGTGAGCAGGTTCACTACCACCTGCTCCATCCTGGACGCATCGGCCTGCAACCAGATGGGATCGTGCGGCGGCGATACGGTGAGCTGGTGGCGGCGTTGCACGATCAGCGGCTGAGCCGTCTCGATCGCCCTTTCGATGACACCACTCACCGCGATCCGCTCCAGCCGTAGCGAGACCCTGCCGGTGTTGATGCGGGAGATCTCCAGCAGTTCGCCCACCAGATGCTTCAGTTGCCCCACCTGTCGCTCGATGATGCCGCAGGCCTGCCGCTGCACCGGGTCTTCGTTTTTCTGCAGCCGCAGTATGTGCACGGCGTTGGTGAGGGGCGCCAGGGGGTTGCGCAATTCATGGCTGAGCATCGCCAGGAATTCGTCCTTGCGGCGGTCCAGGTCGGCGAGCGCCTCGGCCTGCTCCTGCAGCTTGCGCTCCACATTCCTGCGTTCGGTGATGTTGTTGAAGAGCACCGCCACCTTCAGGCTGCCCGGCCCGCCGATGCGAAAGGCCCGGGTCTCGAACCACTGCTGCAGCGACTTGCTCTCGACCTGCTGCCGCACCGGCTCCCCGGTCAGCGCGACCTTGCCATACATCTCGAACCAGTACGACTCGTGGTCCGGCAGGAGTTCGAGTATCCGCTTGCCCATTGCATCGAGCAGGCCGGACTGCTGCTCGAACCCCGGGTTGACCTCCAGGATCAGATAGTCCACCGGCCTGTGGTTCGCGTCAAAGATCATCTCGATGATGGCGAAGCCTTCATCGATCGAATTGAACAGGCCGCGATAAAGCACCTCGGAATCGCGCAAGTCCTGCTCGGCCTTCTTCTGTGCCGTGATGTTGTTGAACTGCACCGCGATCTTGCGGCTTTCCGGCCCGCCCAGGCGAAAGAGACACACCTCGAACCAGCGGTTGAGCCCCTTGACTTCATCGACAAACCGGACCGGTTCGCCGGTCAATGCGACTTTGCCGTAGGCGTCAAGCCAATGCTGTTCCACGTCGGGGAGGAATTCGCGCACCCGCCTGCCCACCGCGCCGTGGATCCCCGTCAGTCTCTCGAAAGACGAATTCACTTCCACATAGGTGAAATCGACCGCCGTGTCATTCGCGTCGAAAACGACTTCGATGGCGGTGTAACCCTCGGTCATCGAGTTCAGCAAGCCACGGTAGCGCTCCTCCGAAGCGCGCAGGGCATTCGCAGCCAACCTGCGCTCGGTGATATCGCTGGCATTGCCGATCCATTCGCGGATCTCGCCTTGTTCGTCGAATAGCGGAACAGCACGCGAGTGCGTCCAGCCCACGCTGCCGTCCATGCGCCTTACCCGGTGCTCCATCTCGAAAATACCCTTGGTGCGCTTGGCTTCGCCAATCGCCGCCAGCACCTGGGTCTGGTCTTCCTGGCAGATGTATTCGGCAAGCCAGCTACTCAAGGGCATGGGTGCATCGGCAATGAAGTTGCGGCCGACCAGCTCGCACAACTCGCTCCAGTCGGCGTTCATGCGGTAGACCGCGTCGGCGCCGGCCGTCACGAAGGCACGAAAACGCTCTTCACTTGCTCGCAAAGCTGCCAGCAGCTCGGCGGAAGTCGCGCTGGTTGTCGCCTCATCCAGGCGACCCACGGGCGTCTCGAGCGCGTTCTCGCGGTCGCTTGCACTCACCATCAGATGGACCCCGTGGTTCTACGGAAAACGGCGGCACCGGGCCCCGGGACCGAATTCATGCAGTGTCGCAGCTTTCGCCTGTCCGTGCGGGTTTGAAGGCCAGGTGTTTTTTCAGGGAGTCTTCGAGCGGTAGACCTCATCCAGCGGTATCCGGATAGCTATCGAACCAATCGCAAAGTGAGGACCGATGGCAAGCTGATGAGCGGCGTAAGCTTCCTGGCGGCCTGTCGATCAAGCCCCATCGCACACCGGGAGCGCCTCATGGACTTGACTCGACGCCACCGGATCAGCGTCACCACTTTGCTGTGCGCCGGCTGCGGCGCCAGTGCGATAGCACTGCACCCTCGCCGACCACAACAGTCGAGTTCCCCCCAACACGGGGGCGTCAGTCGCACTAGGGATCCTCTGAACAAGTCGCCCGATCTGTGGTCTGATCTTTGAGCCAGCGATCGACGGGAAGATGCATGAGCCAGATGAGTTTCGGTGATGCGGAGTACGCGGGCAAGCGCAAGCGTACGCGTCGGGAAGAGTTCCT
>JANPJV010000129.1:0-2778 GCA_031425695.1 Rhodanobacteraceae bacterium
TTGGTGTTGGGGGGGCTGGGGCGTTTTTTTTGTTTTTATTTAAAAAATTAAACAACCCAAACCGGGGGGCGCCCCCCCCCGCACTCCAAATAACAGCCGTCCAGACGTCCCAAACCCCTGATTCCACATGACATCCCCGTAACAATCTATTCAAAAATCGTTCATTGACAGGAGCTGAACGGGGGTTCACAGTGTTCGGCTTACTGGGGGCGGCTGGGGAGCTGAACTTGAGCAAGGTACGTGCTGCGATGCAGCGCGCGCTTATTTGCGCGTGTCTGGGTTTGTGGGGTTCGGCTGCAATGGCCGATACGTTCATCAACGAGCTTCACTACGACAATGACGGAACGGACGTCAACGAGAGGGTGGAGATTGTCGGCGTGGCCGGCACCAGCCTGGCCTCGTGGAAGATCGTCCTGTACAACGGCGGCAACAGCCTCCAGTACCTGAGCGTGAACCTTTCCGGAACGCTGCCATCGCAGTGCGGTGGGCATGGCACGCTGGCCTTCAACGTCACCGGCATCCAGAACGGCAATCCGGACGGCGTCGCGCTGATCAATGCAAGTGGCGCGGTGGTGCAGTTCCTGAGTTACGGCGGCACTTTCACCGCGACGGACGGTCCTGCGGCCGGACGCCTCAGCACCGCGATCACCACCAGCGAAACCTCCACGACCGCCAGCACGCATTCGCTGCAGTTGCGCGGCACCGGCACGACTTACGCGCAGATGACCTGGGCTACGCCGTCCACGTCTTCATTCGGCGCCTGCAACACGGGTCAGACTTTCAGCGGCGGTACGGCCGACGCCGCGCCGACGGTCAGCTCGACCTCACCGGCAGCAAACGCCACCGGCGTCGCGGCCACCAGCAACATCACGATCAACTTCAGCGAAGCGGTGACGCTCGCCAGCGGCTGGAATACGGTGTCGTGCCCGAGCGGCACGCGCACGGTCACGCAGTCGGGCAGCGGCGCCAGCTACACGCTCGATCCGACCGCGGACTTCGCGGCCGGCGAGGTGTGCACGGTGACGACCATCGCGTCGAAGGTCACCGACGTCGATGGCACGCCGACGCTGATGGCAGCCAATCACAGCTTCAGCTTCACGGTCGCCGGCAGCGGTGGGACGGTGCTCAGCAACGGCGTGCCGATCACCGGCATTGGCGGCGCGGCGAACGTCGAAAAGCGCTACACGATGACCGTGCCCGCGGGCGCCAGCAATCTCAACATCCAGACCTCCGGCGGCACCGGCGACGCCGATCTCTACGTCAAGTTCGGCAGCGCCCCGACCACCGCCGTGTATGACTGCCGCCCCTACGCGAACGGCAATATCGAAAGCTGCCCGTTCCCGACGCCGGCCGCTGGCACCTGGCACGTGATGGTGCGCATGTACAACACCGTCTCCGGCGTGACCCTGCGCGGCGATTACACGACGGGCACCTCCGACGCCGCGCCGACCGTGACCGGCACCACGCCGGCGCAGGGCGCGACCAGCCACGCCGCGACTGCCAATCTCGCGATCAGCTTCAGCGAAGCGGTGACGCTGTCAGCCGGCTGGTACTCGATGAGTTGCACCAGCAGCGGTGCCAAGACGCTGACCGTGACCGGCAGCGGCGCGAGCTACACGCTCGATCCGACCACCAACCTCACGCCGCTGGAAAGCTGCACGCTGACCGTCAACGCCAGCCTGGTGCGCGATGTCGATGGCACGCCGACGCCGATGGGCGCCAACTACGTGCTCAACTTCAGCGTCGCCGGTACCGGCTCGGGCTATTACGCGACCGTCAACGCCACCAGCGCCGCCAACCTGCGTGCGACCCTGCATCCGGTGATCGACGATCACACCAAGCTGCCGTACTCCGCGTCCGGCAGTGTCGACACCTGGTATGTGCTCGACCGCGCTGACCAGGATCCGTTGAACACCAACAACATCCTCGATATCTACAAGAACGCCACCTATGTAAAGGCCGGCGCCGGCAACAACTTCTACAACCGCGAACACACCTGGCCGAAGTCCCTTGGCTTCCCGAACGATGGCTCGACCAACTACCCGTACACCGACACGCACATGCTGATGGCCTCGGACATCAGCCACAACTCGGCGCGCGGCAACCTGCCGTTCAACAACTGCCCGACCGGCTCGGAAGTGTTCGGCACGCTGGCCTATGCGGGCCAGGGTGGCAGCGGGCAGAACAACTATCGATGCGGCAACTACTGGCAGGTGTGGGACAAGCTCAAGGGCAACGTCGCCCGCGCCATGTTCTACTTCGACGTGCGCTACGAAGGCGGCACGCACGGCATCACCGGCGTCGCCGAACCCGACCTGCGCCTCACCGACAACGCGTCCTTGATCGTGCAGAGCACCGGCAACGCCTCGGTCGCCTACATGGGGCTGCTGGCCGTGCTGATCCAGTGGCACAACGCCGACCCCGTGGACGACCGCGAGCGCCTGCGCAACGACATCATCCAGAACTACCAGGGCAACCGGAACCCGTTCGTGGATAACCCGCAATGGGTGGCGTGCCTGTACCAGAGCGTCTGCCCGTAACCTGGTTCGGGCGCGACTGCGTTGCAGTCGCGCCGTGTTCGGCCTGGCTTCGTTTGAGGTCAGGCTCGCTACGCGAAAGGTGTGACTTTCGCTGCGCGATGACCCGCGCGGCAGCCTTGAGATGAGATTTGCTTGGGCCGCTCGGTCCTCCAACAAAAAGCCCCGCGAAAGCGGGGCTTTTTGTTGGTTGCTCTTGTTCTACGTGGGTCCGGACCTTGTCCGGACGCTCTTACTGAAA
>JANPJV010000130.1:0-11318 GCA_031425695.1 Rhodanobacteraceae bacterium
CGCCTCGGTCCGGCCCTCGGCATAGCCTCGGGCGTTCGGCGGCGCAAGACGCTGCGCGTCTTAAGCGCGCCGCCTCAGTCCGGCCCTCGGCATAGCCTCGGGCGTTCGGCGGCGCAAGACGCTGCGCGTCTCAAGCGCGCCGCCTCACCCAAAAAACAACTTCCGCAACTCATCCCCAGGCACTTCCGCCCGCATGAAGGCCTCGCCGACCAGGAAACTGTTCACCCCCGCACTGCGCATCCGCTGAACGTCAGCACGCGTCGCAATGCCGCTTTCGGTGACCAGCAAGCGCTCTTCGGGAACGTGTTTCTGCAGGTCGATAGTCGTTTGCAAGTTAGTCTCAAACGTCCGCAGACTGCGGTTGTTGATGCCGATCAAGCACGCCCGGGTGGCGAGCGCACGCTCGAGCTCGGGCGCGTCGTGGACTTCGAGCAGGACATCGATGCCGATCTCGCGCGCGAGCGCTTCGAATTCGCCCAGGCGGGAGTCGGGCAGGGCAGCCGCAATCAGCAGGATGCAATCGGCCCCGAGGGCGCGCGCCTCGAAGACCTGGTACTCGTCGATGATGAAGTCCTTGCGCAGCACCGGCAGCGGACACGCCGCGCGCGCAGCGCTGAGATAGGCATCGGCGCCCTGGAAAAAATCGACATCGGTGAGCACCGAGAGGCACGCGGCGCCGCCGACTGCGTAGCTGCGCGCAATCGCGGCAGGATCAAAATCCGGGCGAATTACGCCCTTGCTCGGGCTGGCCTTCTTGACTTCGGCAATGACTGCCGGGCGGCCGAGACGCGCCTGCGTGCGCAATGCACCCTCGAAGCCACGCGTCTGGGGCGCTGCTGCACTGGCCGCGTGCAGCTCCCGCAGCGGACGTTTTGACCGGCGCTCGGCCACTTCCTCCTGTTTGCGCGCGAGGATGCGCGTCAGCACATCGCTCATAGCGACTGCGTCAGGGCCACGTACTGCTGCATGCGCGTCAGTGCTGCGCCGCTGGCCAGGATTTCGCGTGCCGCGGCGACGCCGTCGGCCAGCGATGCGAAGCGGTCCGACGCATACAGCGCGGCGCCTGCATTAAGTGCAACGAAATCACTGGCAGCCCCGCGCTCGCCACCGAGCACACGTTGGACCATCGTCAGGCTTTCGGCCGGCGAACTCACACGCATGCCGTCGACCGACGCGCGCACCAGGCCAAAATCCTCCGGCGCAATCGAATACACGCGGACCTCGCCATCTTTGAGCTCGGCGACCTGGCTCGGCGCGCCGATCGAGAGCTCGTCGAGACCGTCGAGCGCGTGTACGACCAGCACATGGCGGCTGCCGAGATCACCGAGCACGCGTGCGAGCGGCTCCAGCCAGCGGCGGTCGAACACTCCCAATACCTGGTGCGGCACCTGCGCCGGATTCGTCAGCGGTCCAAGCAGATTGAACAGCGTGCGCAAGCCGAGCTCACGACGAACTGGCGCCGCGTGCCGCATCGCACCATGGTGCATGGGCGCGTACATGAAGCCGAAGCCGAGGTCTTCGACGCAGCGGCGCACCTGGTCCGGATTAAGGTCCAGCCGCGCTCCGGCCGCTTCGAGCAAATCAGCGCTACCCGACTTGCTCGACACCGAGCGATTGCCATGCTTGGCAATCCGCGCGCCGCCAACCGCCGCGACGAAGCCGGCAGCAGTCGAGACGTTGAAAGTCGAGGCATTGTCGCCGCCGGTGCCCACGATGTCGGTGAGATGCTCCAGCGGCAGCTCCACGGGGGTCATCAGCGAGCGCATCACCCGCGTCGCCGCCGCAATCTCCGCCGTCGTCTCACCCTTCATGCGCAGCGCCACCAGGAAAGCGCCAATCTGCACCGCGCTCGCCTGGCCCGACATGATCGCCCGCATCGCCGCCTCGGCCTCAGGTCCATCGAGGTCGACACCGCCAACCAACTTGTTCAGCACTACGCTCAGCATCGGGACTCCAACGTTCTAGTTTTAGGTAGTAGACCCGAATTGCCGCTTGTTCGCTGTCGTAGGTCATGTTGCCCGCGCAGCGAGCTACTTGACAGATTTCTCGCCTGATGGCGTCACGTAGCCCGCTGCGCGGGCAACATGACCTACGACAGACCCATGCGACACGCTCACGCCGCCAGCCTGCGCTCGCGCCGCACGAAATTCGCGAGCAGGTCCATGCCGACGCGCGTCAGGATGGACTCGGGGTGGAACTGGACGCCCTCGATGTCGAGGGTGCGGTGGCGCAAACCCATGATCTCATCGACCTCGCCGTTGTCAGTCTCCGTCCACGCCGTGACTTCCAGGACCGCCGGGAGCGTCTCGCGGCGCACGATCAATGAGTGATAGCGGGTCGCCTCGAAGGGATTCGGCAGTCCGGCGAAGACCCCCTGGCCGTTGTGATGGATCGGCGAGGTCTTGCCGTGCATGACCTTGCGCGCGCGCACCACCTCACCGCCGAAGACCTGCCCGAGGCTCTGGTGACCCAGGCACACGCCCAGGATTGGAATCCGCCCGCCCAGCTTTGCCAGGATCTCCAGCGACACGCCCGCATCGTCCGGCGTGCCGGGACCAGGCGAGATGACGATCCGGACGGGCGCGAGCTCCATGATTGCGGCCACGCTGAGCGCGTCGTTGCGATACACGCGCACATCCTCACCCAGCTCGGCCAGGTACTGGACCAGGTTGTAGGTAAAGCTGTCGTAGTTATCGATCATCAGCAGCATGGTTGGTTCCAGCCCATCGATGTATTGCCGGAGGCACGTCGGCCACGGCCGCCAAAGCTATCACGGGACGCTGGGCGCGGCTTCCAGGCGGGCAGCGCTGGCTTCAGCCCTTGCGCAGCCGCTTCGCATTTGCGGTGACCCGCTTGTGGGCGGGCTTGAGGGCGGTCCGGGTGAGCTTCAGCAAAGTTTCGGTAGCAGCAGACGTGCCGGCGGATGTGCTGGCGCCGATGCGGCGACGTGTCGGCCCGAGTGCACCGAGCCCGACGTTCTGCAACTGCTTGAGGTTGCGCGCGGCAATGCGTGGTGCCGACAGCGCCAGCTCCCACGCGCACGCATTCATCCCGAGCACGGCCGCGTCGATCTTCTCGGTGCCCATCACCGTGAACTCCTTGCGGTCGCGTGGAGACAGCGGCCGCTTGGCGGTGGTCATGCGGGCCACGCGGCGCGGGATCACCTCGGCGGCCGCAAGCCACATTTCGCTGCCCATGCGCATGAGCTCGAACCAGGATGATGTGGTTGATTTCTTCATTGGATCCTCGGGCGTCGTTCCGGCATGCGCCACGCTTGGCGGGCTGCGAAGTGTGTTTTCGAGCGCACAGTCTGCACGCCGGCGGTGCGAGACTGGAGTGAACATGCGCGGCCTCGAGCCGGTGCATGCCTGCCACCAGAGGAGTCAACGAATGTCGCGCTATGTCGATGGTTTCGTGTTGCCGGTTCCGAAGGACAATCTGCCCGCGTACAAGAAAATGGCCCGGCTCGCCGGCAAGGTCTGGCGCGAGCACGGCGCGATCGAGTATGTCGAATGCATTGCCGACGACGTGCCATCCGGCAAGCTGACTTCGTTCCCGCAGAGCGTCAAACTGAAGCCTGACGAGGTGGTGATCTTTTCCTACATCGTCTACCGATCGCGCCGCGATCGCGACCGCATCAACAAGTTGGTGATGGCCGACCCGCGGCTGGCACCGATGATGAACCCGACCAGCATGCCCTTCGACGGCAAGCGCATGTTCTTTGGCGGGTTCAAGGAAATGATCAATATTTGATGCGGGCGTTTTCGTGCTCCCTCTCCCATGCTTCGGGGGAGAGGGTTGGGGGAGAGGGCGCCTTTGCCTTGATACGAAGCGCCCTCTCCCCCAGCCCCTCTCCCTGAGAGCATGGGAGAGGGGAGCAAGTTTTCACCCCGCCAAAATCTCCCGTAACAGCGGCACCGTGATCCGCCGTCCGCGCGCGAGGGATTCGCCGTCGAGGGTGGCGAGCGTCCGCATCAGTGAGCGCAGGTCGCGAGTGCTGTGGCGCAGCAGGTATTCGGCAGCGGCGGAGTCGAGTGGGATGCCGGCACGCTGGGCGCGGAACATCAGAATTGCCTTGCGGGCGTCGTCGCCGTGCTCGCTGAGGCGCAGGCGTTCGGCCTGCGCGAGCCGCGAGCCCAGGTCGGGCAACACCAGCGGCGCCTGCTCGGGACCGCTGCGGGCGGCCAATACGAGCGCCTGCCCACGGTCGTGCTGGCGATTGATCAGCGCGAACAGTGCTTCGGACAGCTCACGTGACGCGTAAGCAAGATCGAGCTCGTCGATGGCGATCAGGTCCGCAGTGATTGGCTCCGCAAGCGCCGCTGCGTCGAACTTCGACAGCGGCAGGTAGAGCGCGCTGAATTCGGCCTCGCGCGCCGCCTCGCAGGCTGCCAGCAGAAGATGGCTCTTGCCGGTGTCGGCCGCGCCCGTGAGCAGGACGCGCGCGGTGCTCGGCGCCTCTGCCAGCAGGCGCAGGCGCGCAAGGACCAATGGATCGATCTCGTCCCAGAAACTGTCGAGCTCGGGTGCGCGCCAGCCGCCGAATCCGAGCGCTAGCTGCACGCTCATGAGCCGGCGTCTACTCCGGGGTTGGTGTTGCTCTCGGGTGTCGATGCGGGCCGGAAATCGGGATCGTCACGCATCTCCGATATTGGCGCGAGAGTGGCTGGCTTCGCTTCGTCAACCACGATGAGTGCACGTGATTTTTCCGGTTCGCTGCCCCATTCGCTGTCGTCGACCGGAACTGGCGCCCGCGGGGCGACGAGATTCTCGAGCGCATTGGCGAATTCGAGTGAGGCCGCGTCGAGGGATGCCGGCGCTTCGTCCACCGCGGCGACGGCGGGGACGCTTGCCGCCACCACCGTTGCAGCGCCGGCCATTTCCAGCGGCGCAGCTACGTCCGCGCTGACGGTCTCCGGGTCGACCGCGGGACCGGTCGCCACCGCACCATCGCGGTAGAGGCCGCTGTCGACATAGCGCCGGTGCACATGGCGCAGGATCACCATCAGGACGGCGGCGACCGGGAGCGCAAGCAGCACACCAACGAAGCCGAACAGCTGGCCGCCCGCCAGGATGGCGAAGATCACCGCGACCGGATGCAGGCCGATACGATCGCCGACCAGCCACGGGGTCAGCACGAAGCCCTCGAGGGTCTGGCCAACACCGAAGACCATCAGCACGTAGACGACGTGGATCACGTCGCGATGCTCGACGAGTGCAGCTATCACCGCGGCGCCGATGCCGAGCACGCCGCCGAGATAGGGCACGAAACTGAGCAAGCCCGCGCCCATGCCGATGAGGAACGCGAGCTTGAGCCCGGCCATCCACAGGCCAATCGAGTAGATCATTCCGAGCGCCAGCATCACCGCGAGCTGGCCTCGTAGGAAGGCGCTCAACACCACATCCGACTCGCGCGCAATCTGCACCACGCGCGGCTCCATGTGCCGCGGCAGCAACTCGCGCACGCGCAGCAGCATGCCGTCCCAGTCGCGCAGGAAGTAGAAGGTCACGACCGGGATCAGCAACAGGTTCATCAGCCAGCCAATCACGGCCAGGCCGGATTTGCTCCCCCAGGCAATCACCGTCGCGGCAATGCCGCCGGCCTGGCGCCAGTGATCCTTGGCCATGGCGATGATGCGGTCGGTGCTGAAGACTTCCGGATCGACGCCGAAGCGCTCGACCAGCAAAGGCATCAGACGCTCGCGCACCCAGCCAATGTATTGCGGCAGTTTCTCGACGAGCGTGCTGATCTGGTCCTCGATCAGCGGGATCAGGATCAACGGGACCAGCAGCATGGCGATGATCATGCACGCGAACACGATTGCGACGGCGACGCTGCGGCTGACCCCACGCGCCTGCAGCTTGTCGACCAGCGGGTCGCCCAGATACGCCAGCAGCGCCGCGAAGGCGAACGGTGCGAGCACGGGTCCGAGCAACACCAGCAGGATCCCGAGGCCAAGCAGGATGGCGCCCAGTTGCCAGCGCTGGTTGACGGTCATCGCAGGGACCTCGGCGCCCACGGTCTTCTGTGGGAGCGGCCATGGCCGCGATGCACTTGCTTGCTCATCAGTTCGCGCTCAGCACCACTGCGCCATCGGCATCGGGGGTGCCGACATCGAGCATGTCGTTGAGCGCGACGATCTGCTGCAGTCGCTCGGCGCCACCGGCCACCACCATGTCGAGGTTCATGGACTGCGCTGCAGCGCCGCTGACGCTGATGCTTTTCACTACCGATAGCGACAGCAGGTAGGCATGGATGCGCGCGAACTCTTGCGCGCTGCTGATCCCGTGCACCACCGCCTTGACCGCCGCCGGCGCACTGTCGGCGGCGTCGAAGGCATAGCGCGAGGCCAGCCGGTTGGCGGCTTCATCGGCCGCTGCGCGCAGCGCTTCGGTCATGTTGGCGCCGCGCACCTCGAACTCCTCGTTGCGCTCGCCGTCGCTCAGGCCAAAACGGCCGAGCACGCCGTCGGCGGTCGCGAACAGCCGTCCGGCGAGCACGCCGGGCGTGCCCGACTTCGCGGCAATCTGGCGCAGGCTCTCGAGCGAGCGGCTCTCGACGTCCGCGAGTTGGGCGGCGCCACTCTCGTCGGCCACTGCACTGGCCACCTTGAGCACGACGCCGCGCTCATTGGCACGACGCAGCAGCGGCGTGATGCGGGCTTCATCGAGCAGGGTCGGGCCACCATCGACATCCGCGACCACCCAGACCATCACCCCGGGCCGCTCGCGCGCCCACTGCGAAAGGCCCGAAGACGACAGCAGCCGGGTGATCGCGCGCGGGTCGAAATTGGCTGCGTAATAGAGGCGCAAGACGGGAGTCACTCCGCTGCGATCGACTTCCTGCCGGTAGTAATAGGCCTGGATGAGCGGTTCCGGATTCTCGAGCGCCGACTTGAGCTGCGGGCGCTCGGCCGCGGTCGGATCACCCGAGACCTTGACCAGCACCTGCGCGAGCGCCGCCGCCATCGCGTCCTTGCGCAGGGTCTCGTCCTGGCTCGGAACCGCCACTTCGCCAGTGTATTGATCGGCCGCCGACGCCGCGAAGGTGGTGAGCAGCAGGGCAAACGCCAGGAACAACATGCGCATCGTCGAGTCTTCCGCATAACACAGCGAGCGCTGGCCGGGGTGGCAGCACCAAGGGACAAAGTATTGCATAGCGCATTTGTAGCGAAGTTTGAATCGTCCCCAAAGTCGTATGATCCGCCGCTTATCCGCCCAAGGTCCTCCCATGAGCACACCGCCGCCGCTGACCTACCGCGACGCGGGTGTCGACATCGACGCAGGCGCCTCGCTGGTCGAGCGCATCAAGCCGGCCGTACGGCGTACCCTGCGGCCGGAGGTGCTGGGCGGCCTCGGCGGATTCGGCGCCTCTGTCCGCGTGCCGCTGGAGCGCTTCAAGGAACCGGTGATGGTATCCGGCACCGACGGCGTCGGCACCAAGCTCAAGCTTGCGCAACAACTGGGCCGCCACGACAGCATCGGCATCGATCTCGTCGGCATGTGCGTCAACGACGTGCTGGTGCAGGGCGCCGAGCCAATTTTCTTCCTCGATTATTTCGCCACCGGCAAGCTCGATGTCGACGTCGCGGCACGCGTGGTCAATGGAATTGCCCGCGGTTGCGAGGAGTCCGGTTGCGCACTGGTCGGCGGCGAGACCGCCGAAATGCCGGATATGTACGCGCCGGGCGACTACGATCTGGCCGGCTTCTGCGTCGGCCTGGTCGAGCGCAGCAAGATGCTCGACGGCAGCGCAGTCCAGTCTGGACACCGGCTGATCGGCATCGCCAGCTCCGGACCGCATTCAAACGGCTACTCCCTCATCCGGCGCATCGTCGCCCGCGCCCAGGTCGACTTCAACCTGCTGGTCGGTGGCAGTGCGCTCGGCGACCTGCTGATGGCACCGACCCGCCTCTATGCCAAGCCGGTACTGGCGTTGCTGCAGAACTTGCCGATTGCGGCGATGGCGCACATCACCGGCGGCGGCATCACCGAGAACATCATCCGGGTTGTTCCCGACGGCCTCGGCGTGCGCATCGACAGTCGCGCCTGGCCGGAGCCGCCGGTGTTCGCCTGGCTCATGCGCGCCGGCAATGTCGCCCGCAGCGAAATGTGGCGCACGTTCAATTGCGGCATCGGCTTCGTGCTGATCGTGCCGCCGGCGGCCGCGAGCGAGGCCATTGCACAGACTCGAGCGCTCGGGCTGCCCGCCTGGGACATTGGCGCGGTCGAGGTAGTCGCCAACGGTGCGCCGCGTGTCCACATCGAGTGAGGCCGCGCGTGGCCGATTGCGGGTCGCCGTCCTGCTCTCCGGCCGTGGCAGCAATCTCAAGGCGCTGATCGACGGCGCTGCGCGCCAGGCAGCCGGCTATGAGCTGGTCGGGGCTTTCAGTGATCGACGCGAGGCGCCGGGGCTCGCGTTCGCCACGGCGGCGGGAATCCCAGTCGCCGTATTCGAACCGCGTGCGTTTCCCGACAAGGCCGCCTACGAAGCGGCAATGTTCGGTGCGGTCGAAGCGGTCGGCGCCGAACTCGTCGTGCTTGCCGGCTACATGCGCATCGTCAGCCCCGCCACCGTAGCTGCCTGGCAGGGCCGCCTGGTCAATATTCATCCCTCGCTGCTGCCCGCCTATCGCGGCCTCGACACCCACACGCGCGTGCTCGCGGACGGCGGCAGCGTCCACGGCGCCAGCGTCCACTACGTCACCGCCGAGCTCGACGGTGGCCCAGTGCTGATGCAGGTCGAGATCGCCGTTCTCCCAGCCGACACGCCGGAAACCATCGCTGCACGCCTGTTGCCGCGCGAACACGCGCTGCTGGTCGCCGCCGTCGACTTGATCGCGCAGGGCAGGGTGGGCTTGGCGGGCGAGGTACTCAGCGTCGATGGCCGCATGCTCGAGCGACCGATCGCGCTGGCGACACCATCGCCGACCGCGGCGCGCAGCGACCATCCGGCAAGGTCCTGAGTTGTACCGGGATCCGGTTCCGCGCCACGTGCGCGCGGCTTCCTATCCTTCAGCGGCCTCTTTCGATTCGAGCGGCAGCGAAATCCGGAAGGTGGTGCCAAATCCAACTTCGCTATCGACCTCGATCTTGCCACCGTGCTTTTGCACGATTCCGTAGGAAAGGGACAAGCCCAGGCCGGTGCCTTCGCCGATCGGCTTGGTGGTGAAGAATGGATCGAAGATGCGGCTCAGATTTTCCGCAGGGATGCCCACGCCGGTATCGGCAATCTCGACCCAGACACCATCGTTCTGGGCGCCGCAGCGAACCGTGACGGTGCCGCGCCTGCCCGCGGGCGTCGCTTGCACCGCATTCACCAACAGGTTCAAGAAGACCTGGTTGAGTTGCAGTGGCAGGCACTTGATGCGCGGTAGATCGCCATACTCCTTGATCACGTCAGCGCGGAATCGGAGCTCGCTGCTGACGATGTTGAGCGTCGAATCCAATCCCGACCGCAGGTCGACAATTTCCCATTGCTGACTACTGTCGATCCGCGAGAAATCCCTCAGGTCGGCGACGATCTGCCTGACCCGGACGATGCCGTCTTTCGACTCCGCCAACAGCACCGGAATATCTTCCATCAGGTAATCCAGCTGCGCATCCTTCTTGATCTTCTCCATCCGCGCCAGCCATGCCGCACATTCCGGACGACTGTCCGCCATCGTGCGCAGCAAATCTTCTCCCTCACGCTGGCCCGCCAGCACCTTGCCGATCCGGGTGAAGTACCCCGCCAGCGAGCCAAGATTGGACTGCACAAAACCGATCGGGTTGTTGATCTCATGCGCTACGCCGGCTGCCAATTGGCCGATCGAGGCCAGCTTTTCGGATTGCACCAGTTGCTGCTGGGCTTGCTTCAGTTCGGCATGCAGCGCCGACAACTCCTCGAATCGGCTTTTCAGCTCGGCCTCGACCGCGCGACGGCGTAAAACGTCTTCCTCGAGTTCGCGCGTCGCCTGGGTCAGCAAATTGGTCTGCCGTTTCATTCGGCGCTGGGCATCGGCCAGTTCCTCATTGAGCCGCACGACCTCCTCGGCGACACGCCCCAACTCGGTCACGTCATGCTCGGCGGCCAGCAGCAGGTCGGCGCCATTGCCATAGATCGCACCGCTGACCGTCTGACACAGCGTGTCCGGATTGCCGATGGTCAGCAGACCCTCGAACAGCAGCGCGTCATCGAGCGGCATCTTCCGCGCGGTAGCCAGCACTTCCGCGAGTGGCGGATTGACAAAGCAGGCCTCGACATCCAGCAGGCAGCCGGGTGGCAGTGGCTCGCGGCTGAGCATGCGCCAGAAGCCGAGGTTGGCATCGAGCAGGCGGCCCTCGGCATCCAGCCGCGCGACCACCACGGCAGTCAACCGGCGCAGCGAAGCGGGAATCACCGATTCCGCGGTACGCACCAAGTTCAGTGGCATGACTCAGTGCTCCCTGCCTGCGGTCCAGCACCGAAGTGCTTCGCCTCCTGCTCGGCCTGTTCAGCATCGGCTACCCACAGATCGGCGCCCAGGTCCCGCCAGACATCGTCGAGGGCATTGATCGCGCGCCCGCCGAGCAGGATCACGGGGCAGGACTGCCCCATTTCGGCGCGCAGGCCGCCGATGATCCTGCGTGCGGTTACCAACTGCTGCGGCAACGCCACCGACAGCCCGAGCAGGTCCGGGCGCAGAGTGTCGACCTGTTCGACCAGGGAGCGCTCTGGAACATCGGCGCCGAGAAAATGCGAAGTCCAGCCGGCGGTCTCGAAGGCATCCGAAATCATTCGCAGCCCGAGCGCGTGATGATTGCCTTCTACGTTGGCGAAAATTGCCGTGCGTGCCATTGGCGGCGCAAACTCGGCGAGCGAGAAAGCATTGGACATCACATATTGCGAGATCGCCGTGGCCAGGTGCTCTCGCGCCACGCTGATGCGATTGGCCGCCCACAGGTGGCCTACTTCGTACATGGACGCCTGGATGATGTGCACATTGACATTGGCCAGAGAAGCTCCCGCCGCCATGCGCTCGCGCACCAACTCGTACGCCGGGACGCACTGGTTGGCCATCAACAGGTCGAGATAAGCTTGTGTTTGCGGCAACGCCGGCTGCAGGTGGCGGAAGTCGACCAGCAGCGCGCCAGGCTTCGCCAGCGCCTGATGGCCGGCAGCGAGTATCTTGAGTATCCAGGCTTGGTCCGTACCGCTAGGGATCCTCTGAACAAGTCGCCCGATCTGTGGTCTGATCTTTGAGCCAGCGATCGACGGGAAGATGCATGAGCCAGATGAGTTTCGGTGATGCGGAGTACGCGGGCAAGCGCAAGCGTACGCGTCGGGAAGAGTTCCT
>JANPJV010000131.1:0-6457 GCA_031425695.1 Rhodanobacteraceae bacterium
CGCTGGTTGTTCCATCGCCTCCAGCAGCACGGACTTGATGCGTTGGTAGCGTTCCGGGTCCATCGCTTGAGCTCGGGTGACGGAAGACAGGCATTTCAGCACAGCGAGTCAGGATACTGGTGCAGACCCTGCGCCACGCCCGTGTCATCGAAAAGGAGTGGAGACCTTTACCGACTATGCCGAAACAGCGAGCCAGCGCTTTGCCCTCAACCCTTTGAAATGCATCACTTTGGCCGTCTAGACGTCTCGATCAGTGCCGAGCCTACTGAAAAGTGGATGTCCCTGGCTTTTTTCCCTGGCTTTTTCCTGACGGCCACCGGCGTGCCCGTCAGAGCGACACCAGCCAACGAGCGCGCGCCGCTGAAGCGTCCCATCCTTGGTCGTGCAGATTTCGCCGTCCGCTCGTCGAGCGGACACGCTGCGCTGACTGGGTTCCGGCGCGATCATGTGCTGGACAGCTTGTCGGCCACGCGCCCGTGCACGGCGGCAGCTTCCGGCGTCATGGTCGATTCGAAGTCCGCCAGCTCGTATGCCAGGCGAATGTCGATATCGCTGGCTCAGAGCATTGGACGGGCAGGGCTTGACCCACGGCCTCGCTGTCAGCAGTGGCTTTCACAAAAACCATCACGCGTATGGATCTCTCCTGGTCTTTTGGCGGCGCCGATTATTCGAAGCCTTGCCTGAAAATCAGGTTGGCGGGCATCAGGATGGTCACGGTGTCGTTGTCGTTGACCGGTGCTGCAAGCGGATTTCCGGCCAAATCAGTGATCGTCGCACCCGTGGGAATGCGCAGGATGAGCGTGCCGCTGGTGGTCGGCGTCACCGGCAGAGTGACGCTGCTGCCGGCGACCACGGGTACGCCCACCGTGACGCTCGCGGTGCCGGCGTTGTTGAAATCGGCGGCCTGCACGCTGCCAACCGCGATCGCCTCATTGAAGGTAATGGTGTAGGTCATGAGCGTACCGACGTTGACCGAGTTGTCGGCATCGCCATCGTCAATGGACACGACGGTAGGGGGAATCGAGTCTGGCGCGACCGTGAGGTTTGCGTTGTTGATGTCGAAGAAGATGCTGCTGGCGCAGCGCACGCGGATGCGCCCCTGGGTGGTGGCTGTGCCGGGAACGACGAAGTTCTCATTTCCGTCGTTGGCGGTGCTTGCCGTAAGCACAGTGAAGTTCGCACCGGCATTGGTGCTGAAGGCAATTTCGACGTTGGCGCAGTTGACTGGCGCTGCCGTCGTACTGGCGACGTTCCAGCTCAAGGCCTGGCTGCTGCCGGCGGCCAGCGTGGCAGGCGTGTTGAGGTTGCTGATCGTGAAGGGGCCTGCGGTGCTGATCACGCTGACCATGGTTTCGGCGACGGCCGGGGCCGTCGCTCCGCTCCATTGCGCGCCGCCGCCACCACTGCGGTTGTCGCGCACAGCGACGCGAAAGCGCAGTGTGCGAGTCGTCGTCGGCAGGCTTTCGCCCAAGCTTGCCGTCCCGGCCAGGATGTCACTCAGTCTCGGAAACAAGCGGGTCGGCGAGGTCGTCGGCCGGAAAGCACGAAAAATCGGGCGCGAGCCGTTGTCGGTATTGGGCGGGGACGCCGTGCCGAGGTTGTACTGCTGCCAGTCATAGGTGAGGGCATCGCCATTTGGATCAGTCGCCGAAGCGGTCAACATGAACGGCGTGCCCATTGGAATAGTGCTGTTGGCCACGGGCGCAATGACCGGCGTGCCGTTGCCGGTTGCGGTGGTGGTGCCGCAGGTGTTGCCACCGCCAGACTGTGAGTAGCTGTGGATCTGATCGAGGCTGCGAATGTGGAAAAACGGGTCTGAGTTGTTTTGCAGGTCCTCGCCTCCACAAATGCCGGCGTAGCTCATGATGGTGCTGCCGCTGCCAGGCTCGAATGCCGACGGCCCTTCGCGATTGCCGCCGCCGCAGGCACCGGTCGTTCCATTGAATGTGTGGTCGCCGCCGAGCTGGTGGCCCATCTCGTGCGCGACGTAGTCGACATAAAAGGGATCGCCGACCGGGGTCGGCAGCCCGGTGACGCCGAGGGCCTTCTGGCCCGCAATGCAGATACTCCCAAGCGCCGCCACGCCGCCGCCGCCGGTGGAAAATACGTGCCCGAAGTCGTAGTTGGCCGAGCCGATCAACGTATCCAGCTTGGCCTGATTCTCGTCGAGCATCGCAAATCCGTCATCGTTGGTGTAGCCGTCGGTGCCCGCGTTGGTAAATACCAGCGAGCTGTTGTTTGCGACCAGTACCAGGCGCAGCCCGAGTTCGGTTTGATAGATCTGATTGACGCGGTTGACGGCGGTGACGATCGCCGCCTGGCCGCCGACCACGGTTCCGCCGAAGAACGCCGTGTATTCACCGGTCGCGGCGATTGCCGTTCGATAAGTGCGCAGCGTCGGCCCGACGGCTTGCGGCGCGTCGCGTGTCGGCGGGACGCTGGCCTGCCCGGAGATCGACCATCCCCCACGGCCGACCGGCTGCCCCAGGCAGCGCGCCTGTCGCACGCCGATAAAATGTTTGCGCTCGTAGCTGACGTAGTGTCCGCTGGCGCGATCGAGCTCGATCATCCCAACGCCGGCCTCGCTGTCAAAAATCATCGCCCCGAAGCCATTAGGACCAGTTTCCAGACGCACGCTCGCAGCCGCGCCGTCGATGGCGCGACCTTCGTACGTGCGGATATTTGGAAAGTTAGCCTGCAACCCCGGCGCCATGACGATCGAGGGCGTCATCGCAAACAGCTTGAATGATCCGTCAGCGGTCGGCAGCGAGAGCACCACGCTGTCCTGGCCCGGCGCGCTCAGTGTCGACAGCTTGCGTACCATCGCCCGCTCGTCGAGCGCCAGCCAGCGCTCGCCGTCGGCTCGCAGGGGTGAACTGCGTCCGTAGTTGCCGAGGTCCTGCCAGAACTCAGCGCCGTCGGCTGCCGAGGCAGCGGAGCTCACCGCGAGCGCCATGGGCAGCAGCGACACCAAGACGATTGCACGAATTCTGGACATGGAACCAACCGACGACTGCGAGGTGGCATTGTGAAGCGATCATTCACATACGCACAACCGCCTGGTGATGGTCGATCATCTAGGCGCTGCTGTCGGACTTCCTATTTCAAAGTGGCAACGCTCGAGCGCCGCGCGCTCCGCCGTCGAGCACCCCTGGCTCTTTGGTCGAAATCCGCGCACGGGTCCGCGATACTGGTCGCATGTCCAGCGGCCCCGTGACTTTGCCCGAGCAGTCGGACCTGCCGCCGATGGCGCTGTTGCGCGCGTTCGACGCGGCCGGGCGGCACTTAAGCTTCAAGGCTGCCGCGAGCAGCCTGCACGTGAGCGCATCGACCATCAGTCATCAGGTCGCCGATCTCGAGCAGTACCTCGGCGTGCAGTTGTTCCATCGGCAGACGCGCAGCCTCAGCCTGACGGGCGAGGGCGCCGCGCTGCTCGCCGAAGTCTCGGTGGCGTTCTCGCAACTGCGCGCCGCCACCACGCGCCTGCGCTTGCATGGACAGCCGATGGTGATCCGGATCAGCGCCAATCCCTTCCTGGCATCGGAAGTGCTCATGCCCTTGATCGAGCCGTTCGAACGGGCGTTCGAAGGACGCGCGATCCACCTCTCGGCGACCGAAGCGCTCGAGGATCCGCGCGATGGTGGCGTGGATTTCTGCATACGCTTCGGCGACGGCATCTGGCCGGGACTCGAGCGCGTGGCCTTGTTTCCGGTGAGCGCGGTGCCGGTGATTGCGCCGTCAGTGCAGGGCTTGCCGGCGCTGGTCGACTATCCCTTCCGCGGCCAGAGCGCGTGGAGAATGTGGGAAATGCGCGGCGGCGCCGTCATCCCTGGGAATGGTGTCGTGCGTAGCTTTTCGAGCTTCCAGGCCGCCATGGCGGCGACCGCGCAAGGGCTCGGCGTGAGCCTCGCCGTGTGGCCGGTGGTGCAGCCCTGGATCGATCAGGGTCGCATCGTTCCGCACGATCGCTCGGCGTCGATTCCACTCGGGGATCTGTATCTCTTGAGCCGCCCACTCGCACCGGCGCAGCGCACTTTGCGTGCTGTGCGCGACTGGCTGGTCAGCGCGCTTCGCGGCTGAGCATCAGTGAGCAGCGGCACGCTGCTGCAGCCGTCCGAGCGCCCACCACGCCGCCACCAGCACCGCGCCGACGAGTGCATGGCGCGCCAATGTGAGATGCGGGCCCTGGGCCTGGAACACCTGGTAGAAATCGCCGGCCGGCATCACCAGCGCCAGCATTGCCATCACGCGCAGCACGCGAAATTCGGACCGCCAGAGCAGCCATGCGGCAAACAACCCCATGAACAGCGCTCGGCCGGCATAGATCCACACCCACCCCGCATCGGCCGCAGCGGCCAAGGGCACGCCCATGTAGCTCGCGAAGGCGATCGGATCGAGCGCCACGCGCACGGCGTTGTACAACTGCGAAACCGCCAACAGTGCCGCCAGCCAGTAGCCTGCATGGGCGCGCGGATTGAAACTGCGTGTTCCTGGATTCATTGCGAACGCTCCGGTCGTAGAAACAGGTCGAGCTCGGTCGCGAATCGCTGCGGCGCTTCGAGCTCGGGGAAATGTCCAGCCGTATCCAGGTCGACGCGTCTCGAATTCGGCGCCAGCCGGCTCGTCGCAGCGTGATCGGTGCGCGCATGCGAGAGATCCGCCCGTCCCCACAGGATGAGCGTTTCCTGCGTCACCGGTCCCAGCAGCCCGTGGTGGTCGCGCAGGAAGTCCTGGAAGCCGGAGGCCAGGCAGAAGCAGCCGCCGTCGTCGAAATTGGCGAGCGTCAAGGCGGTCAGTTGGGCAATGCGCGCAGGGTCGCCAAGTGCACTTGCATACCATTGACGAATGCGCCGCCGGCGCATTGCGGCTAGCGCGACCTGTCCGACGATGGGTGTCCGCAGCAGCGTCTGCGGATCACGCTGCGCCAGCCAATGCTGCGCGCCGTCCCAAGTGGGCGTCTGCATCAACAGCAGTCGGTCCACCAGTCGCGGATGATGACGGGCAAGCGCGATCGCCACGAAGCCGGCGACACACGGTAGCCCGAGCACGTGCGGACCCGCGGACAGGCGGTCGAGCAGGGCAGCAACCGCCGCCACCGCTTGCGGCAGCGAAAAACGATAGCCGGATCGCGGCATTGAACAGCCGAAGCCCGGCAGCTCGAACACGCTGACACGATAGCGATCGGCCAGGGTCGCGATCAGCTCGTCGTAGGCCTCGATCGGCACCGGCGGATCGGTCGCCAGCACCAGCGAAGGCCCGCGCTCTCCCGCCTGGCGCACGCGCACGACGCACGCACCGAGATCGATGAACCGCATTCCGGCGCGACTGCGCCCTCCCGCACCCGCCACGACGCGGCGCAAACGCCAGTGCGTCGGAACAGTGTCGACCAAGGCACCAAGGCTGCGCAGCATGAGGCGTTCCCGAAAGTTGTCCGGCGCCAGATTGCTGTCTGCCGGGGCACAACACAAAGGAACTGTGTGCATGTGCGCGTGCATGAAATTCACGCGCGGGAATTGGGGCGTTGGTTTTTTGTCAGGCGTTGCTCCTGCTGGTGGTGGGTCTGCGCTGTGCGCGGACGCTCCCGCTCGTGGTGGATCGGGCGGTGCGACACGCAAGCATCACTCAACGGGATATTCACCAATGGCCGTCGTCCCCGAGTCAGAGAGTTCCCAGACCTCGGTGGAAATTGGGTATCCAGACTCCTTGAACTCTCTGACGACGATTGCGCCAAGTCCGGGTGCCTTACTGAGGTCGGACTTCGGAAGTAAATACACAAAGTCCCGGGCAGGCGCGACAGCAAGGACCGGCCATCCCAGAGACGCCGGGATGCGCGTTTTCAGACTCGGCGCGAGGAGCAGCGATGCCTTATATGGCTCTTCGGCGGAGATAGAAGCCAAGTTCACGCCACCCGCAGCAAGCATTGTCACTTCAGTTTTCCGAGCTCTTTTGTCCAGTTGATCAAGCGCCGTTTCCCAAGCAACTGTAGTTGAAACCCGCCACTCTTCAAGATCACTGGACTGCACAAATCGTATCTCGCCGGACCCTTCGACGTGGTACACCAAAACCATAACCGTCTTGTCACTCTTTGCCCGTACGATAATTCCCTTTCCAAGGTCTAACTCCGCGGACTCGAGAAGAGGGAAAAGGTGTGCCTTTGCGTTTTTCCAGCCGGGCATTGATTTCTCGATCGTCAGGATCGTATCCACAAACCGCGCAACAGCTTCCGGATCCTTGTCGCGCTCAAAGTTCCTCTTGATATTGTCGGTGTAGACTGTCCGAACGCCGTCGTCGGACTGCACTTCGTAAAGGCCCTCCTCTAGGGATCCTCTGAACAAGTCGCCCGATCTGTGGTCTGATCTTTGAGCCAGCGATCGACGGGAAGATGCATGAGCCAGATGAGTTTCGGTGATGCGGAGTACGCGGGCAAGCGCAAGCGTACGCGTCGGGAAGAGTTCCT
>JANPJV010000132.1:0-31343 GCA_031425695.1 Rhodanobacteraceae bacterium
CGCTCAGGAATCGGTGCTGGGGGTGTGCTAGCAGCGACGCGAGGACCTTCCGCGCACCTGCCGGAGTGGGTGCTGGTTGCAGCAACCCAGGCGTACTCGATATTCGAATGAACCCCAAGTGCGTAATCGCACAGCTCGCCCACGGGTCGCCTTCCAACCTGATCATTCGATCCAGAATCCGGGTGTGGCATGCGTGCTCTTCCCAAGCCAACGCCACCAGCGCATTCACATCCAGCAGCCACCACGCCATCAAATGGCGCTGTCGTCATCAAGCGCAGCTTGCACCGCCTCGGCGCTGACTTGAGGAGAACCGGGCCGTGCAGCCACGACATTGAAACCGTGCGACTGCTTGATGACCAGCGGGACGGCCGCCTCTGCCGCGAGCGCCTGTTCAACCAACAAGCCCAGCATTCTCCCAACACTGATTCCGCTGCGCTGGGCGCGCTCACGCACACTGCGGTAGGCCTGCTCATCGATATCCGCGGTCGTACGCATTGCGTCGATTCCATGAATCATTGATGCAGTGAATCATACACATTGCCAACTCGCGCGGGAAGCGACCCGCGTAGCCAGCGCCGCACTTAGAAGTCGCAGAGCCAACGTAGGTCACGTTGCGACGGCGCATCGCCTGACCACGCGAATCGATGATCCGGCGCTACGTGACAAAGGCTCGCGGCACTGTCACGTAGCGCCCGAATGACGTCTCGTGTTGTCGGTCCCAGTCAGGGTGCAGGTATTACCGGTGGTGGCCGGTCAGGTGTTGCAGGTGGACCATGCCAATGCCATAGCCGGTAAATAGGCTTGTCCAACGCAACTGCGCAGCATCGGTCAGCCCGCCTTGCCTGCCCGTTCACGCACCGATATCAGCGACGGGCGCTGCAGGCGCCACGCTGACGTCGAGTTGCAGTGCGGCACTGAGGTCGCTCGCGAGCGTGCCCAGCAACTTGATTTCGCGCGGGGTCAGGGTGCGCGGCTTGATATCCATCAGGCATAAGGATCCAAACACATGGCCTGCTGCATCGCCGAAAGGTGCGCCGGCATAAAAACGCAGACCGTTGGCCAGCAGCGCCGGATTGTTGGCGAAGCGCGGGTCCCGGGCGATGTCTTCGACGACCATCGTTTCGCCGCTGGCGACCACGTGACCGCACATCGACAACGGTCTTGGCATTTCAAAGGCCTTGGCGCCACCCGCGCCAGGCGCACTGCCGAGTCCGCCGGCGGAGCCGCAGACGTGCTGCATGTCCTCGTCGATCAGGGTGACCATGGCCAGTGGCACGTCGAAAATGTCGGCAGCCCGTTTGGCAGCGTGGTCGAAGTGGCGGCGTACGCGTTCGTCAAAGGCGCCGCTGGCGCGCAGCGCGCGCACGCGCTCGACGTCCTCCGCGGGCGCGGGCGCTGGAAGGTATTCGGTAGCCGAAGTAACCCCGAAGTGCTGGCTCACGTTGAGGATCGTTTCGTTGTATGAGATCGCCACCGCATTCGCGCCGAGTTCGCGGTAGACGGTCGCGTCCAGCAGTTCGGGCGGCGCATTCCAAGCGGCCAGGATGATGTGCAGCTTGGGCCAGCGCCGACGCAATTTGCGGCACAGATAGCGGACCTGCGCCTGGGGTTCCGGGCTGAAGTGCGAGAGGCAGACCACGGACGCGCCGTTCAGGTCCAGGGTAGCCATGAAGTCCGCGTTGGTGACGTCGGGATCGCGAGATTCTGCGGCGATGCCGGCGAGCGCCAACCCGTGCGCGACCATCCGCGCAGCGATCGTATCGACCTCCCATTTGCCGCCCAGGCAGACCACGGCGGGACGGCGAGTGCTGGCCGGTGCGGGCTTCAGTTCGAGCGTCTCGCCGACGAGTCGGTCCATGCCGCTGACGATGCGATGGCGGTGCTCGACCGAGGAGACCTGGTCATGGTCGCCGCTGGCCAGTCGCAGTGCCGGAATTGCCACGTGATGATAGAACGCCTCGGCACCATCAGCCTCCACGCGCGCGGCGGCGAGTTCGACCGCCTCCACCACGTCGCCGGCCAGCAGCCGCTGGTACAGGCGCGTCGGCGGGTCGAGGGCAGGCTCGCTGCCAAGCAGCACGTCCAGGAAGTTAAGGTAAGGCAGATGGCGGCCGATCACCAGCAGGCACACCGTCAACGGTGTCGACATCGCCAGCCCGATCGGGCCCCACAACGCGGTCCAGAACGTTGCCGAGACGATCAGCGAGAGTGCCGACAAACCGGTGCTGGAACCATAGAGCCATGGCTCGACGATGTTGTTGCTGATCACTTCGAGCACCACGATCAAGCCGATCGTCCACAGCAGCATGCTCCAGCCGGGGTCAACCGCGAACGCCAGTACGATCGGAAAGACTGCCGAGATCATCGGCCCGAGATAGGGGATGAAGCGCATTACCGCGGCCAGCACGCCCCAGAGCGCTGCACCGGGTATTCCGATGAGCCACAGTCCGATCGCCATCGGCACGCCGTAGCTGGCGTTCACCACCAGCTGCATGATCAGGTATTTGCTGATGCGCGTGCCGGCCTCGTCCATCGCGTCCGTGGTGCGATGCAGGTTGCCGCCGAACAAGCGCAGCAGACGGTCGCGCAGCTCCTGGCGGTCGATCAGGACGAGAAACAGGAAGACCAGCACGATGCCGGCGCTGGCGAGCGGCCCGCTGACCGCGCCCAGCCAGTCCTTGGCCTTCGCCATCGGCGATGGTGGGGTCTCGATGATCTGGACTTGCTCGGGGGTCGACCTGCCCGGCGCCGCATCTCCCGGCGCATTCTCATCGACCTCCTTCTGGACGATGTCGATGGTTTTCACCGCGCCGTCCAACATGCCGGGTTTTTCCAGCCGCTCCCGAAACTCGCGGACCTTGTTCTGGATCGTCGTCCGGTAGGTTGGCAGTTCAGCGCTCAGGTCGCGCACCTGCGTGGCCAGGAAGGCGCCCGCCACCGCGAGCGAGCCCAAGGCAAATCCGACCACCATCACCACGGCCAGGACGCGCGGCATCCCAGCGCGCCGTAGCAGCGTCACCGCCGGGTACAGCACAAATCCGAGCAGCGCTGCCAGCGCCAACGGTACAAGAATGTCGCGGCCAAGGTATAGGCCGGCGAGGATCAGCGTTGCGGACAGCAGTCCCATTGCCAGGCGCAGCACCGGCAAGGTCAGGGCGAGTTCGCTCAAGGGCTTGGCGGCACCCGGCACCGGTGCCGACGGCGCAGCAGCAAACCCCTGGTCACGCCCTGGCGCCTTCGCTGCGGGAAGTTTGCCGTCGCCAATTGCCATCATGCCTCCGCTTAGCGCCGGCGCGGCGCGCCGCGTTTTGTCCAACTGCTTCTAGCAAAGCGCAACGGTGCGGCGTGTGAACTCGGTGTTTCGAACGCCGTAAGAAGAGTCGGAAACTCGGTCAAGCAGCAGCGCCAGATCTGGCTAGATTGCCACGGCAGCGACTGCCGGATCGATCAGCGCGATGGCTCAGAGATTTCGGCAAGCTTCGAAGCTGAGACAATGTCGCGCACGATCGACCAGGATGCGAAATGGTCTGGTTGACCAGGTCACGGCCGCTGCGGGAGCATCTTGGATTGCCGCTGGAAATCACCACACCTGCGCTGAGGCAGGTGCTGGTGCGCTGAAATGCTGGGGCTCTCAAAGGCTGCGCATGAGCCAGGACAAGTCTGAAAGGCGGCCGCGCAGGCGGACCGCGATTTCATCGTCGGACCAAGCCGCGACCGACTGGGGGAAGGTCTGCACGCTGGATGGCAGGCTTGGATGGGCACGCAATTGATCCGGAGCCCGCATCCAACGCATCTTCTGTTGCTGGCACTGCCGGCCGTGCTGGCCCGCATCATCGTCCTGGCCATCGCAGGCGGCAGCAAAGGGCAATGGACGACTCACGTGCTCGCGCTGGTCCTATGCATCGCGTTGGCCACCGCCGGCGCCCAGGCACGTCGTTGGACCCCTGCCCCGTTCCCGGCGCGAGGACTGCTCCTCCTGGGCGTGCTCGGCATTGCCGTGCCACTGCTGGTGGGCGAGCGATCGGGACCCGAGCGCTGGCTTGAGCTCGGGCCGTTGAACCTCTACCTCGCGCCAGTGCTCTTGCCGGCTTTCCTGCTCGCCTGCTCGTCCTGTATCGACCGGCGCGATCGATCAGCAGCCGGTGCCGTCGCGGGCGCAAGCTTGGTCCTCGCGCTGCAACCCGATGCATCCCAGGCACTTGCCTTGTTGGCAGGGTTCACGGTGCTCCTGGTGCGATTCCGCGCGCGCACCCCGCTTCTCCTGGGTGCCTGGACCATCGCAACCGCTGCGACGATTGTCGCGTGCCTGCAGCCAGATCCATTGGAACCGATGCCGCATGTCGAAGGGGTGTTCGCCTTCGCGCTGCAACATTCGTGGCTGGCCGGCATCGCCGTGATCGCCGGCGCCACTGCCCTGCTGGCCGGCCTGCTGGCACGCGCGGCCATCGAGGGATCCTGGCTGTACGCAATCGCCGCCTACTACGCGGTGCTGTTCGCGTGCTCGATCGCGGGCCTCACGCCGGCGCCAATGATCGGCTACGGGGCCGCGCCGATTCTCGGCTATGGCCTCCTCGCTGGCGCGGCCAGCTGGTACGGCGGAAACGATGATCCTTCAACCTAGCGTTGGCATGCCCGGAAAGCCGTGGTGCGGTCGTTCGCGTGCAACGCCGAGTCGACGCTGGGCCAGTCAGAAAGGGCTCGCGGCCGTGTCGGAAGATTCTGACCGCGTGCCCTGTTGTGCGGATATTTGCGTGACATGCGCTTTGTTCAGATCACCCGAGTCCGGTGCCGTTCGCAGTGACCGACAACGACATTCGGGCACCCGGGAATCGCAGTCGTTCACTGAGCAAGCGCAATTTTTCGCCTATGCCGCGCGCGCGATGCGACACCTGCTGATGGATCGTGCGCGAGATCGATTGCGGCTGCGTGCTGGCGGCGACTGGGCGCGCGTCACGCTGGATGCAGACGATCCGCAGCTGGCGCTTGATAGTGCAGACGGTGCGCTCGCACTCGAGGACGCTTTGATCGCTCTCGAACGGACTGACTCCCGCGCAGCGCGGGTGGTCGAGCTGCGCTATTTCGCGGGTCTGTCGATCCCGGAAATTGCGGACTCGATGGGCCTTGCTCCACGCACGGTCGATCGCGACTGGCGATTCGCACGCGCATTTCTCGTCGATCAGCTGCAGTGATTTTGCCTGGACGCGGCGCGAAAAGGGTCAGAACGGCGTTTTGCATCTGTAGTTGAACGAGCGGAGATCGTCCGATGGAAAGCCCGTCTGCTGCCGAAGTGTCGCGCAGTCGCCGCTTGCGTGCGTGGTTCGACGACGTCACCAACGAGCCGCCGGAAACGCGCAGCGCCTGGCTGGAAAAACACGTGCTCGACGCGGCCGACCGCGCAGCGCTCGAGCGGTTGCTGGCCGCCGATGCAGGATTGGACGATCGCATACTGGCCACTCCCGCGGCGGAACTCGCCGGCCGTATCGGCGAGATGGCCGAGCCGATGCCCGACGAATTCATCGGCGAGCGCATCGGCGGATTCCGCCTCACGCGCCTTATAGGCCGGGGCGGGATGGGCACGGTTTTCCTCGGCGAGCGCGAAGGCGCGGACTTCGAGCAACACGTCGCCGTGAAGCTATTGCGGCGCGGCCTCTATACCGATTTCGAGCGCCGGCTGTTCCGGCGCGAACAAAGAGCACTGGCGGGACTATCGCACCCTGACATCGCGCGCCTGATCGACGGCGGCGTGACGCCCGGCGGCATTCCGTTCCTGGTGATCGAGTACGTGGACGGCAAGCCCGTCACGCGGTTCTCTGCGGAGTCGAGGCTCGGCGTACGCGCTCGCCTGGAACTGTTTGTATTGGTGTGCCGTGCAGTCGCCGCTGCACATCGCAATCTGATCGTGCATCGGGACATCAAGCCCGACAACATCCTGGTGGACCGGGAAGGCGCACCGAAGTTGCTGGTTTCGGCATCGCGAAATTGCTCGCGGACGAGGACCCGTTCACCACGAATACCGCACACAATGCCTTGACGCCGGCCTATGCCGCACCGGAGCAGACCGCTGGCAATGCGATCTCCACGGCGACCGACGTCTACGCGCTGGGGGTCGTGCTGCACGAACTCCTGCTCGGGCGCCGCGCGACCCGGGCGGATGGTTCGCGGCCGTCGACGCGCGTCGATGCGCAGACCATCGCAGCGGCAGGCCTCCCAGTCGAGGCTGCCGCCGTGCGCACTGCACTACGCGGTGATCTCGACAACACTCTGCTCAAGGCAATGGCCGAGGAACCGGAGCGCCGTTACGCAAGCGCGGCGGAGCTGGCCGATGACATCGACCGTTTCCTTTGCGCCAAGCCCGTACGCGCGCACCCTCCGTCCCGGCGCTATCGCGCGCGCAAATTCGTACAGCGTCACCGCGGTGGCGTCGTGTTGACCGTGATCTTCCTTCTGAGCCTTTTCGCGAGCCTCGGCGCCGTCGTCTGGCAGGCCAATATCGCCCGCGAAGAGAGCGCACGCGCCACCGAGCAGGCGAGGCTGGCGCGGAGCGAAGCGCAGCGCGCGAACGTCGTGCGTGACTTCGTCGTGGGCGTATTCGATTCCGCCAGGGCCAGCCTGCCGCGAGATCTGAAGCCCACGCCCGAAGGGCTGGTTGCGCAGGCGCAGCGACGCCTCACGAATACGAACGGACTCGATGCTGCCACCACCCTGGATCTGCAGCGCACGCTGGGCCAGGTTTCGCTCTCCCTGTCCGCGTTCGACGCGGCTGCGCACGCGTTCGATGCCGCGCTCGCCGTGGCGCCGGGTCGAGCTTCGGCCACGCGGGAGAGCGCTGAATCCTGGGAGCTGCGCGTGCTGCGCGCAGATGCGTGGCAGCGGCAAGGGCGCAATGCCGATGCTGCACGCGAGATCGAGCCGATGCTGCCGCGACTGCGCCGCGAAGGCACCACGGTCACGCGGCGCGCCCTCGCGGTGCTGGCCAGCGTGCGTGAGAGCCAGGGCAGCGTGCCGGCAGCTGTCGTTCTGCGCAACGAAGTCGCGCGACTGACGATTCGACAGGAAGGCATCACCAGCGCGGACGCCCTGGCGGCCCTGATCGGCGTTGGCATCGCACTCAGCAACGCCGAGCTGCATCCGGAAGCGCTGGCAGTCCTCGAGCCTGCGCTAGCCGCGTGGCGGCGCCTGCACGCAGCGGAAGACGCGCGGCACGTCGCCGGTCTCGAAAGCCTGCTGGTGTCGGGCATCGCGCAGGGCAAGGCCGAGGGTCTCGAGGCGCGCGCACTCGGGTTGCATGACCTCAGCCTCCGCATCTATCCGCCCGAGCATGACGCGATCGCAGGGTCGCTGGTCAATCTGGCCGCCGCCGCATTGTTCAAGGACGATTTCGCCACCGCCGAATCGCGGTATTCCGAAGCGCTCGCCATGCGCCGCAAGCTCTTCGGCGACGTCCATCCTTCCATGGTCGGCGTGCTCACCGCCCTGGGCGCCACGCTCGGCGCGCAACAGCGCGGGGAGGAGAGCATCTCTCGCCACGACGAGGCGCTGCGGATCTGCGAGCGCCTGAAGATCCGCGACGTCACCTGCATACGTGCGCGAAACAATCGGGGACAACAGTATTACCGGATGGGACGCATGCCGGAGGCCCGGGCCGATATGACGTGGGCACTCGACGCCCGCCGCAGCCTGCTGGGTGCCGAGCACCCGAGCGTGGCGTACTCGCAGTCCACGCTGGCCAATGCCTGGATGAAGGACGACGCGCCCAGGGCAGTGCGCTATGCGCAGGAAGCCGTGGCGCTCCTCGAACGCACCGGCAACGGCGCGTCTCGCGACACGGCGCAGGTTCGCAACACGCTCGCCCAGGCACTCTTTCTCGACAAGCAATTCGATGAAGCGCTGGTGCAGATCGACCGTGCCGCATCTGATTTCCGCCGCGCGGCGCCTGACGGCCAGGTCCGCTGGATCATGATGCAGGTACTGCGCCCGCAGATCCTCCGGGACATGAAACGCGTCGAAGAATCTCGTCGTACCGCTGCCGATGCCATCGATCTCGGCGTCGATCCCGCTAGCCTGCCCCCGCGCACACGCATGTTGTTGCGCCAACTGAGCTGCGTCCCCCGCAGTTGATTTCGCTCCGCCCTTCGAACCGTTCGCAGGTGGCGATCGCGACTTCTTCGGGTTGCCGCGCGACCAGGACGTGCCGATCGTGCCGGACCGGTTTGGCGTGCGCGACCTTGGCGCGTTCGAGGTTCAGGGCTTCGACAACATCGTGTTGAACCGCGATTTCAAGGTTGACCTCAACCTCTGGACCGCGCCAGTGCCGGCCGCGGTGATCTGGCAGCAGGAAGGGGCGTTCAGCACCGGCGCCGTGCGCGTGGACTTTGCTGGCGTGCCGCCACCGTTCGAAGACATTGATGCTGCGGGCCCTGCAACCGTCCTTTCGCCCACCGGCAATCCACGTCTCGCGGCACTGGTCCAATGCATACACCTGCCGGGACCGGGCAACTACCGACTCAATGGTTTCGCCCGCTCGGCGGGTGCGCTGGCCTTCGAGCGCGACATGCTGTCGATCCGCTGGGAATTTCGCGCGCAAGGCAACGAAGAGTGCAACGCCAACGCGGCCACTCGCACCGGTGAGCTCTTCATCACCAGCGGTACGGCCTGGACTTCTGTCGCGACGCCCATGCAGATCGCGGTGTCGCCGGCGGAATGGACGCGCAGCAGCTCCATCCGCCTGCAACTCATTGTCGAGGACCGCGGCACGCAAGCGCCGCCGCGCTTCAACGGCTTTTTCGACGGCATCAAGCTGTTCGCGGACGTTGCCGGCCCGGTTGACGCGCTCTTCGCTAATGGCTTTGAGCAGTAGACCGCAGAGGCAGTCTCTCCGTGCCTGCGGGTCAGGGACCCAATGTGGCGCCGAGGAGCCGGCACATCACCGCTATGCGGACCGGGATGCCGTTGGCGGCCTGCGCGAGGCTCGCCGATGGCAGGCCGTCGGCGAGCCTCAATGCCATCTCGACCTCACGATTGATGCGTCGGGAGCCACGCAGCGTGAGACACAGTGCTATGTGCCGGGGGAACCTGATAGGACGGGATTGAGCGGGTGTAGATCATGGGGACAGCATCGCCATGTTCCAGCTTCTGAACCGGACCCATCAATTCTGGCGGTTCGATGAACTCTCGAAATTCGGCGGGTCTGCCGGCACCGCGAGCCGCCCTCGCCCTTCGCGATGCGCGACCCTTCGAAACAGGGCCCGCAGAAAGCGCCATAGCTTCGGTAGCACCAAAGCGAGGCCGAGCAGGAACACCAGCAACAGGGACAGAAATACCCAGGGGTGCTGCCACGCCAGCCACGCGCCGGCGACGACTAGGCCGTCTTCGGCAAAGCTGGCCGTCCAGTTCGAAAACGGTTCCGGCGAGTGGTTGATTGCTGCGCGCAGGCCAGCCTTTCCGAGGTGAGTGCCGGTCGTGATCGTGCCGCCGATCAGCGCCGCGGCAAACTGTGCTGCGGGACCATGTTCACTTAAGGCGCCGTACGCGAGCGCGGCACCGCCAGGGATGCGGATGAAGGTGTGCAACGCATCCCACACCGAATCGAACGCCGGAATCTTGTCGGCCAGGAACTCGCCAACCAGCATCGCACCGGACGCGTACAACACCCAGTCGTGCGAGAGCAGAGCAAGATCGCCGGGCAAGGCAACATAGCCAAGACGCTGCAAGAGTCCGAACGCGAACACCACGAGATATAAGCGGATACCGCTGGCCCAGGCCAGCACGGCGGCGATCGCGATTTCGGTTCCGAATTCCATCCGTCGAGCATAACGATGCGGGCGTAGACAAGAGCACACGGGAGAGCGGCGCGTTGCGTGACGGGCACGCTGCTCGGAATGAGGCGCATCACACGCGCGCCATGGATAAGCGGCGAGCGCAGCTCGGACTCGCCGTTTTGCGTTCGCATGAAGGCGATCTTGCCGCCGGTGCCATGAGCAGATGCGCGGTCAGGCCGCCTCTGGCAGCCGGAAAAACCATTTTGGAATCAGTTGTGAATGTCCCGAGGATGCGCCGGCCCTGGAAATCTCACTGATTGAACCAGCGGCGCCGGACTGATCCAAGGCATCGCAGCGGGCCCCCGCCCGCTCCCATATCGGGTCGGACCGATAGTTGCGGGTGCACGTCATGAATGGAGGTCATGCAGACGCGGCAGTGGGCCGTCGCTTGCATCTTGGCATGACGTGCACTCGCTCCTACGAATGGTCAGCGCAAATCCTGAGCCTGCCCAAGGAAACTCTGAACAAGCGGAATGCTTGCAGGTGCGCTTGCGTGAGTACTTCGCACGAGCACGGCTCACCGCGCTGCTGACGCCAGACGGGCTGACTGACGATAAAAAAGGCGGAGCCCGCTTGGCAGGCCCCGCCTTCGATCTGTGCTGCGGCCGGGCGCGCTGCCGAGGCAGAGAATCCAGCCTGGGCATTACCGCGTCTTGTGGGTGACATCGTCCATGTAGGCGTGAACCGTGTAGCTGGTATTCGCGTGATAGAACCAGACCGCATCGAGCGTGACCGAACTGGCGGTGATGGCACCATTGCCGCTGACCCATGCGTTCCACTGCGCGGTATCGTTGAGGTTCCATTCCAGATAGGTCCAGGTGTTCACCGGGATCGATCGGGCAACAGAACGCTCGGTGCCGTCCGAATCATCGATGCCGAGCGCCGCGGTCATCCCGCTGGCTCCAGTGTAGACCCAGAAGCCGACATAGCCATTGGCGCGTGCAAACGCGGTGTTGGAGGACGGCGCGCCACCGCCGGAAAGGAAACGCACTTCCCAGTTGGCGCTCGAGGCACTGTTGTCGATCAGCGTCAGTTGCTCGGACCAACTGCCATTCCGCGCGACACTCGACGTTCGCTCGGAGGTAGACGCAGTGCTGATGCCGGTGGTGCTGCCCGAGTACGCCGGCGACAGGGTGAAGTGACCTTCGCTGGTCTCGAAGTTGTCCAGCACCCGGCTCGTGACCGTGCTCGGATTCAGCAGTGAATCGTAGCGGCGCCAATCCCAGTACTGGCCCGGATCGGTGTGGGTCTGGTTGGAGTAGTGCTGATGGCCCTTGATGCGAATTGCGGTCGACAACACCACGACGCCCGTGGAGCCCGGACCATCGTAGGCTGATGAGCAGGGAATGGCGTAACGCGCGCAGAAATGCCGGGTCAATGCCGCCGACGCGTTGTACATGGCGGTGGTGTACCACGCAGCATTGCTGACATAGCCTTCGTGCTCGATGCCGAGCGTGTAGCCGTTGTGCGAGCCGACGTGGTGCGCGGCGCGCGACTCGCGCACCATCTGCGTGATCTGGCCGTCGGAGCTGCGAATCATGTAATGCGCCGAGACGCTGTAGGGATTGCTCAGGAACCAGTTGATCGAGCCCGAGTAGCTGCCCTGCATCGTATGGATCGTCACTGCCGACGCTGCCGCGCTGCGCGTCGAATGGTAGGGCGAAGCCACCCACAGCGCCGGGCCATAGTCGGTGCTCTTGGTTTCGGCATCGACGCCCTTCAGCGTGCCAGTGGTCGCATCGAAGATGCTGTCGCCGGTATCGACCTTGTCGCCGTCGAGATCCAGCCGCACAAACGGCGCGCGCTGGCGCTTGAGCGCATCCACGGCAAAGGAACGCTCCCACTCGATTGCCGTTTCCGGCACGCGAATGCCTTGGTCATCGAAACCACGATCGGCGGCGAGCAGGACGTCGAAGGCATAGGACTCCGCTGCGAATGCGCCGATCGCGCTACGCTTGGACTGGTTGATGGCCGACAGACGGCCCAACTCAGGCGCGAGCTCCTCCAGGCGCGTGACCTTGGCGCCACGATCGGCAATCCACTCCGAAAGCAGAGCCGCCGTGGCGACGATGTTGGCTTCCGGGCTGTCGATGATCTGCTGCCGGGTATAGCCGGATGCTTGTGCCGCCTGCGTCAGCACGTCGGCGAAACCGCCGGTGCCGTCGCGCAGGCCCATCACGCCGAATGCTGGCGGCTGGTGCTGGTGCGCGTCTTTATCGGTCTGCGGAATCACATGCATCCAGCGGCTCGCGCTCATTGCGATGGCCTCGAGGCTGCCGGCGGGCAGCGCTGGACACTGCGCGTAAGCCTTGGCGAAATAAGCCGGGAATGCAGCGCGGTGTGCGCGAAGATCGGCTTCATTGGCCTGCACGGCCTTCTCTATGTCGACCGTGTCAGCGACCGGGGCGGTACCGGCAAAGGCTGTGGAAAAAGCGAGCGCAAGCGCGCACGCCAGAGCGTGTCTGGTGTAACTGGGCGTCATGAATTTTTCCCCAAATTGTATGACTGCGGATGTTCCTCAACGGACCTCACGCCCCCGCGCGATGCCGGTGCCTCACCTTCTCCCCAGAAGGCGTTGCACCCATGGAACACCGCAGATATTGCGGTACCCGTGCGGGTCAGGCAACAGTTTCAGCGGAAAGCAATTTGGGCGTGACTTTGCCCGTAAGCAGCGTCGATGCACGGAAGCGGCAGTCTGACCCCTATTTCTTACTGATCCGTATTTCTCGTTTGCGATTGGCGTGCGCCCGGCGTCGACGGGGAGTTGCTAGGAATCAGACACCGGGGCCGCGAGGCTTCTTGCCCGTCGCTTGCGGGCCGTCCTTGAAGCGCTGCAGGCGCTCGGCCTTGCCGGTGGCTCGCTGCGCCGCGGTCTGATCGATCTCGATCTGCTCCTGCGCAATCATGGCGGGCGTCTCCAGGCTGATCCGGCCCAGTTTTCCGCTGCGGAATTCCTTGATCAGCAGCTCGCAAATCTTGTGCAGATTGACCTTGCCACCAGAGGCCACCGCGCCACGCTTCACCCCAGCCATTTGCAGGAAGGCTTCCTCGGTGTCGGGTATGACATCCAGCTTGAAGCGATCCTTGAGCAGATCGGGATAGCTGCGCAAAAGGAACTCGGCCACGAAAAATCCGACGTCTTCGTACCCCATCGCCGTGTCGCGAATGGCGCCGGTTGCCGCAAGGCGGTAACTCGCCCGCGGATTCTCGACCTTGGGCCACAGGATTCCCGGCGTATCGAATAGGGTCAGTCCTTGCCCCAAGTCGATGCGTTGCTGAGACTTGGTGATCGCCGGCTCATCGCCGGTCCGGGCGATCGTGCGCCCGGAAAGAATGTTGATCAGCGTCGATTTGCCGACGTTGGGAATGCCCACCACCATGGCATGCAGCGGATTCTTGCCGGTGTCCCGATGCGGAAACATCGCCCGACACCGCCCCAGCAACTGCTTGATGGCCTCTGGCTGATCACTTCGTGTCGGGAAAGTCGCAACCTGGCGTTGCTGCTCGAACTGCGCCTGCCACGCCGCCGTCACCACCGGATCTGCGAGATCTGACTTGCTCATCACCTTGATGCAGGGCGTGTCACCCCGCAGGCGGGCAATCGCCGGGTTCTCGCTGGAGTGCGGAATGCGCGCATCCAGAATCTCGATGAGAAGGTCGACCTTCGGCAGCAGTTCCAGCATGTCCTTCCGGGCCTTGTGCATGTGCCCGGGATACCAGTGAATCGCCATTCTTCGAGTCCCTCAGAGCTTAGGTGCGGGCGGATCGACTGCAGCACGCACGGCGCTGAATGCGAAGTGTACGTGGCGATAAATAGGGCGTCTTTTTAGCGGCATATCAATCAGTTGGCTAGCATTTCCGGTCGGGGCTGCGTCAGAGCGTAGCCTGCGCCGTTAATCACGCAAAAAGCGACTGGAATTCCTTTCCTTTGGGTGGAAGATCATCCGGGTGCAGTTCAGATCACCGAAATCGCCGAGCGACAGCAAACGCTTCTCACCCCAGCCGCAGCCCATCCTCCTCCTCAATCGCACGTTCGCGCTGGATCAGGATCCATTCGGCGTGTTCCTCGAGCGCGGAGTCGCCGAGCAGCTTGAGGATGCGCCGGCGCTCGGCGTCGGTATCGGCCTCGTTGAGGCGCCGGCGGGCGTTGCGGAAGATGCGATGCATGAACTCGTATTGGCGGATGAGCTCGGATTCGGCGGTGCTCTGCGCATATGAGCGGCGCACGCCGACCAACAGCAGCGTGAGTCCCATCGACACCACGATTGGCGTGCGCCACGGCATCGGCAACCATGGACCGATGAACAGCAGCGCCACCAGCGCGATCAGGGTAATGGCGACGCCGAGGCGGCTGATGTGCCGCGTCAGCGCGGTCTCCTTTGCGCGCTGCAGCGAGCGCCGTCGGTAATAGCCGAGTTGGCCGTGCTCAGGATCGCCGATCCATTCGCGGCGCGCGAACGCGAGGCCCGCTGGCGCGAGGTTGGGCGCGATGTCGCACTCGGTGCCGGCGACGCGCATCACGTTGCGAATCCAGCCGAGCTCGACGTCGCGCATCTGCAGGCAGTTGTCGTGCGCGAACTTGGTGATGTTGCCGCTGGTGACGCCCGCCGCGGCCCAGTAGAACTGCACGCGCAGGCCTTCGGCGAGCGTGCGGTAGTCGAGGTACTTGCGATGCCAGGCGCCGCGCACCGCGGCGAGGTTGACGCCGACCGCGACCAGCATCAGCAGCAAGATCGCCGCTATGGTTTTCGGCGTGGTGACCAGATCGTTGTAGGTGAGATAGCCGGCCGCGGCCAGAAACGCGCAGACGTGGCCTGCCTTGAGAACCCGGCGCACGCGCTGCTGGTAGCGGATCGCCAGCCAGTCGGCGGCGCCAAAGGCCTGGTCGATGTCGCCGAGCCCGGGCGTGGCTTCGCTCGGTGTGGCCGCGGCCAGCAGCGAACTGCGCTCGACGTCGATGCGCTCGGCAAAGGCCTGCGCCTCGCGGCTGAATTCGTTCGCATGCGCGAGCACGCGCCGGTGCCGCGCCGGCATCGCATCGGTGCGCGGGTTGTCGGTGTCCTTGGTGAACCAGAATGCCTGCAGCGGCGACAGGTCCGGTGCCGGCTCGCCGCCCGGCCGGTCGCGGCTGCAGACGATATGGTAGACGAGGTCGCTTTCGTCGTCGGTGAGGCTGAGCAGGCTGACACTGGTCGGCGGTGCGTAGTCCGGCATCACATCGTGGTGATGGAAGCGCACGACCTGTCCTGTCCCGCCCAGTTGGCCGTTGTCCTTGCCATCCCACAGCGCCAGTAGCACATGGCAGTGCGCGCACAGGAAAACGCCGACTGCCGCGTATTGCACCGCGCGCGGGCCCGGTTCGACGACCGACGCCGCCGTGGTGCCCGCCGCCAGCGGCAGTTCGAAGACGTCGGCGGCGGCGCTGCACAGGCGATCGAATTCGGCCAGCGATTCGGAACTGAAATCCGCCGCATACAGTACTCGCGGCATTGGCAGCACCACCGTCAGTGGCATTCCCAATTCCAGCGCCAGCTGGGCGACCAGACGGTCGGCGCCATCGGCGAGCGCCGACATCACCGCCACCAGTCGCCCCGGATAGTCGTTGCGCAGTCCGAGCAAACAGGCGCGCACCCGGCCCTGGATCCCAGGGACTTCCGTCAGTTTGAGATCGCGATGGCCGGTGACCGCGACCACCAGAGGAACCGCATAGCTGCGTGTGGCGCCGGCGGCGGTGAAGGCGGCGGGAGGTGCAGCGTGGGTCGAGCGATCGGTCGCCATGTCCATCCGCATCCTGGGCAGCGGTTCGATGATGCACGGTAGAGACTGGCGTGTGCGGCCGCCTCCCTGCCGCTGCCATGCTACCGCGGTACATTTTGCAAGGCTCTGTGGCCACGTAATGTCAGGCGCAACAACCATGCAGAGCTGGAATGGTCAGGGCAACAGTTAGGGCCCGGCGCCGCGCTCTGATCGCAGTCGATCAGAGCGCTACCCGCACGGAAAACCGCCGCCTGCTACGCCGAACGCCGCAAACCGCGAAGCAGCGGGAAAGCGCGGTGTGCGTGGGGACGCTCGACGCACCAGGCCCCGTTCTGCGCCAAAAAATGGCGTCGGATTGCCGATCCTTCTCAGTCCGCAATCACCTCGTCTGCCTGCAGCCCCCTCTGACCCTGAACCACCTTGAAGGTCACCTTCTGGCCTTCCTTGAGGCATTTGAATGAGTTGCCCTGAATCGATCGGAAGTGGACGAACAGGTCTTGGCCGCCTGCGGGCGTAATGAAGCCATAGCCCTTGCAGTGGTTGAACCACTTGACGATGCCGGACTGGCGGTCCGAGCACTGCCCCTCGCTGGTTGGGACCGCCGTGCCAAACAACCCCTTGCTAGTGGGGATCCTCATGCCGAACAGCCCATTGCCGGTCGGGTTGCTCATGCCAACTGGACGAGCCGAATCGCAACTAAAGCACGATGCGCCCGTCGGTGATGCAGCGGGTGGCGGACTGCTGACCACCGGCGGCGACGTGGGGGCCGGTGTGACCACTGGATCGGCGTTTTCCAGGTCGGCACCGTCTTCGATCTCGGACGCGTCATCGGCCAGGCTTTCGTCGTCAACTTGATCCGTCGCTGCGTCCTCGCTGTCGGCCATTTCCGGCAGCGAGCCGTCCGCGACTGCCTCTTCCTCCTCCTGCACATCGCCCTCGTCGCCAGACGACTCGTCCTCGCCCGACGCTTCGTCCTCATCGGCCTGCATTTCGGTGTCGTCGCTGTCCAGATCATCCTGGCTCCAGGCCAGCGGTGAGTTCAGCAAACCCAGCAACATCACGATCAAGGCGGTCTGCTTCAACATGGGTGACTCCGCAGTGTGGGGTTAGGCCGTGACTTATCAGTTTAGAAGCGTACGCGCCGCGCTGAGGGTAATGCAACGGTGCCACCGGCGCGCGGCTCGATACGAATACGTGGGTAGACTGCGGATAAAGCGGCTCTGGGATCCCCACCCTTGCGGGCGTGCCTTGTTTGACCAGTGCGAAGTCGTCCGGCTCGAATGCGCACCCGCATCTACCCACAGAACGGCGAGCGCCCGAAACCATCCTCGCCACACTTGGCGTCGATCGCGGATTCGCAGTACCAATCGGTGGCATAGCTGTGCGCTGTCATCTCGCTGGCGAAGCCACTGGCCCCGAAATCCGGCAACGGGATCCGCAGGTAGTGGATGCCCGGATTGAGATCGCTGGCCTCGACCACGGCCAAATTCGAGGAGCGGTAGTACTCGGCGGTGGCATAGCTGACGACATCTTGGGCGACCTCCCGATTCGGCTCCGGCGTATCCAGGATGGTCACGTAGACCAGTTCCTTCGGAAAGCCCATTGCCACCAGGATGTGCGCCGCGCGCGTGACCACGAAGCCACCGGCACTGTGTCCGATCAGTTGTAGCGGGCGATCGCTGCGGATTTGGCCGTTTTCGACCATGCGCGCCAGGCGGATACCGAAGAAGTCGCCGGTCACCTCGCCGCTGGAACGCACGCCACCGACGTCGGCGAGGAAACTGGTCATTGAATCCTGGGTGTTGAGCGCGTGCTGACTGGACGCCTTGGCGCCTTCGTGCCAGTCGAGCACGATCATCTGCGGCGCCAGCGCGCCGACACGATCACGCACTTTTGAGGCGATCTCGGTACTCCAGTGCGCACCCGGACCGCCGCAGGCCATATCGGAATTCGCTGCCACCGGATTCCAGCCGTCGCGCATGCCGTGGGCGATGATCAGCGTGCCGTTGGCTGCTGCAATCGGCCGCGCAGTGAACAGGCTGCCATCCCACGGGTCGAGCATGCGTCCGAGTTCCTGCAAGCGGCTGGCAACCTCTGCCGTTTCCGGCTGTTTCAGGCTGATCCACATCAGCACCAGGGCAACGCTGAGCACCACCCAGATCAGACGCCCAAGCACCACACGGACCATGAATCCTGCGGCGGCGCCGAGATTGCGTAGACCCTTCCACAGAAAGTTCAGACTGCCGCTGCGTCGAGGCGCCAGCTGGCCAGGGACCTCCACGGCGGATTGCTCGCGGATCGTGTAGAAATCTTCGGTCGTTTCCGACTGGAAGTACCAGTCGAGCACCTCGGACAACAACGCATCCTCGGTCTCGCGCAACAAGTCGAGGGCCTCCTCGTCGTTGGCCACGGCAAAGCGTTCGCGCAGATTCTCCAGATGCAGGATCTGCTGCGTGTAGCGCGCCGTGCGCCGCGTCGATTCGCCGACAAAGCGCAGCGATTGCGCGACCAGCAAGCCGAGCGGCAGCGCCAGGCCGGCCATGCCGAGCGCAAAATCGAGCCAACTGCCGCCGAGCAGGGTCAACCAGTTGGCAGACCGCGGGTGCAGCGTGACGATCATGCCGGCGACTCCGACGCTAAGCGCCAGATCCATCAGGATCGTGCTCCAGCGCGTCAGCCGTTGGCGTTCGCGCAGCGCGCGGTCGCGCTGGCGCAGGTAATAGTCGTGCTGGTTGTCGATGCGATCGCGCAGGTACTCGGCGCGCCAGTTCGGCGCGGTCTGCTGCGCCTCGCCGGCAAACTTCTGCAACAGCGGGCGCAGCGCCGGCACCACCGAGAGCAGGCTCACGACCGGTTGCACCGGCGCGCCTCGGGTGGCCAGCAGCGAGCGACAGGCCTCGGCGATCAGCCGCGCGCGCGACCACATGCGCCCCATGCTGCGCCAGCGCAGCCACCAGCAGAAGGCCACGATCAGCAAGGGACTGGCCAGACCCGCTAGCGCCGCCAGCATCGGCGGCAGTTGCAGCGGCGTGCGCAGCAGCCAGACGACCGGCAACAGTACGCAGATGGCCTCGATCGCCACCAGCGTCTTCCCCGAGCGCCGTGTATCCGGGGCCGTCGATTGCGCCAGCGCGTCGGTCTGCTTGAAGATTGATTCGACGCTGTCGGCGAGCGAAGCTTCGGCCGGTGCCAGGGTTGCGTCCAGCCAGGTCGGCGGGTGCCAGTGGCCGCCCGCATCCGCTTCCCAGCGCTGACCGTCCGCGCGCACCGCAACCCACTGCGCCGCGCCAGCGCCGAGCGTTGCCGGCGCGGCCGGGCGTTCGCCGCTGTACAGCACCAGTCGCGCATCCGCAGTCGCGCGCCATTCGCTACCGTCGCCGGCAAGCGCCTCGGCTTGCAGTCCCGCCTCAAGCGCGAGTTGCAGCGCAAATGCGCGCTGGGCATCGCCGGCGCTCACCAGCAGCCGCCACTGGCCTGGCTTGCCGCCAAGCATGGCTTTCAGTGCATGGCGACACGCGTCGGCCGCCGCGCGGGGCAATGTCGCCGGCAAGTCGCCGTGAGATTCGAAGTAAACGAAGGAACGATCCGGCTGCGGGGTTGCCGTCATGAAATCGCGCGCCTTGTCGGTTCGGCTTCACACGGACTATAGCCCGGGTGCTGCCGTCAAGCGTCCGCAGGCATGCGACGCTCCGCCCACGCCGGCAGCGTCGATCACCGAGTGCGCGTACGATGGCGGGGCGCCTGTGCGCCACGTTCCCACTGCCACCAGGAGTCACGCAAGTGCCCATCGAGATGCGTGACGATGACGAGCTGATCGACCCCACGGTTCATTGCAGCGATTGCGAAGCGGCTTGCTGTCGGATCCTGGTAATCGTCGAGCCCGAGGATCTGGTGCCGCGCGTACCGACCGATGCCAACGACGAAGGTCTCGTGGTGATGTTGCGCAGCGAGGATGGCTGGTGCGTGGCACTGGACCGGCAGCACATGAACTGCAGCATCTACGAGCTGCGCCCCAACACCTGCCGCCGCTTCACCATGGGCGGCGGCTATTGCCGCGCGATCCGCGAGGATTACCGCCGCACCGCGGCTAAAAGAATTCCGCACGTGCTGGTCGATCCGGTCTGAACCGGCAGCTCACGCTAGCAGCGTTCGACCAAGGTTTAATCCCACCAAGGCACAAGACGAGGCCCTGCCCGTGGGCGCGGCCTTGCCCGCTTCCACCAGAACGGTCTAGCGCCTCCTCAGCTCCAGCTCGCGCGTCTCGCCTTTCTCGCCTTTGGTGATGCTCCCGGTCAAGGTCGTGCCGTCCGCGGAAAGCTCGAATTGCACGGCGTAGGGCTCGTCCGAGTACAGATCTTTCAAAGCGGCCTTCAAGCGCCGGCCATTGATGGCGCCGTTGCCGTAGATATCCTGCCCCGGCTCACTCGGCGGGGGGGTGTCGGCGCCGCCGCCAGTGCCGTCGTCCATGCGGCTGCCGGCAAACACGTAAGGCGTGCCGTTCTCGTCGGTGTTGATGTCGAACACCTCACCGCCTGCCGAAATCCAGGTGGCATAAAACGCGCTGTCTACCGGTGCCGGCGCAGTCTCTGTTGTTGGCGTGGCCATTTCGAGCACCGGCTCGGTCTCTCCGGAGACGCGCGTAGTCGACGGGGCCGCCACCTGATTCTCGTCCCTCGGCACGAAGTAGAGGCCGACGGCCAGCGCCGCGAGCACGCCGATCGCCGCAAACGCGGCCTTCAACCAGCCCGACATACCCGACTTGACTTGGATCGCCTTCGCCGGCGCATCGCTCTTGCGGCCAGCAACTCCCGGAATCTTGACCAGGATGTCCACCAGTTGCGCGATGTCGTATTGCCAGCGCCGATCGGAAATCGAATACGCATTGCGCCGCAGCAACGCGGACATCGTATCCGGAATGTCCGCGGGGCCTGGCATCTGCGCATCGCCGACGAGCACCGGGATGACTCGAATATCGCGTGCTAGCGCGGCCTCAATCTCCATGCGCACGAAGTCGCCCGTCTCGAACAGGCGCTTGTTGCCATTGGCCAAGGCGGCACTCGACCAGCTGGGTCCGATGATCACCAGCATCACGTTGCACGCAGTCACCGCGCGCTCCAGCGCTTGAACGAAATCGACGCCAGCCTCGATCGCCTCGATATCGCGAAACAGCGCCTGGCCGTCGAGTTGTTCATTGAGATCGTCGGTCAATCGCCCGGTATGCCCAGCACTGTCGCTGCGGCGATAGCTGATGAAAATGCCCGACATTGGGAGTCCTGCGATGGGTGACTGCGAACGAGCATAGCGGGTTGGCAGCGAGCACCGTCGGGTCACGCTGCGCACAAAACGGCGGGGCAACGGCGGCGCGCAGGAATGCGGGAGCGGGCTTGTCCGCGATCTTTGCTTTCTGATTTTCCATTGATAGCGCACATCAAAGATTTGGCGACGGGGCTCCTGCTGGCGCCGGGGGTGGCGGCGGCTGCAGCGGCAGCGCGCGTAGCAGGTGTGCCGTTCGGACTGATGTGAACCCTAGTGTGGGGCCAGGACCTGCGGCGCCGATGTAGCTCACGATTCGATCTAACCCGCTGCCTCGCCAAGGGACCGATCTGGCGCGCCTCAGGCGGGCGCCGTGGCGGCGCTTGCGGCAAACAGCGGGACGAATGGCCGGGCTGCGGCGGGATCGGAAGCTGGAACTCTAGGGGTTGACGCCGCCGGCCAATACCCTGCGTCCGGCTGGTGCGCGTTACGCGGGTTCACTCGAAACCACTGCGAAACAGCGGGTCGGGCGCGGCGCTAGTGTCGACCACCCAGAACCCTCCGGTGATCTCAAGGTTGCCGCCGCTGGACGGCTGTAGCGGATCGGCATCAATTTGCGCGATGCTGCCGCTGACGCTGAAATTACCGCCGGCGCTGCTACCGCTACCGGCGTCGATGGTCGACCAGTCGACGCTCAGCGCTCCGCCGTCGGGCGCTGCTGCGCCAGCGATGCAGGCAGACAAGAGCGCCACTGCCAGGATGCAGATGTTTGAGATACCGGACCTATCGGTGCGCATGATCATCTCGCCTGTGCTGCGGGCTCAGGTGCAATCCGGATTGGCACAGATGTGCAGGCGCAGATCGTCGTTGCCCGCATCGTAGTAGGCCAGCACCGCACGCCCATCGCTGCGCAGTGCCATGGCCGCTGCCTTTCCGAAGTCGCCTTGACCGATCACATTGCGGCTGGAGCCTGCTGTGCAGCTCGAATCGGCGCAATCAAAGACCCGCAGATCGCTCACGCCAGACGCGATGCTGACGCCATATGCGATCAAGGCTCGTCCATCGCTGCGCAGTGTCATGCCCACCGAGTTGGTCGTGTTGGATGTGAGGAGTGACAGCGTGCTGGCTACGCATAGCGCATCGGCGCAATCGTGCACGCCCAGGCTTGACCCGATGCCTGCGCTTGCGACCAACGGGCGGCCATTGCCGCGGATCGCGATCGCTACCGTTGCGGTATACGACACCGCGGTGAGATTGCGCAGGGTGCCGCTGGTACAGCCGGTGTCGCTGCAATCATAGGTGCGCACGCGCGCGCCGCTGCCCGCGTTGCCACCGAAGGTCATCAGTGGCCGGCCATCGCTGCGCATCGCGATCGATATGCCGTGCGGAACATCGGTGCCCGGATGCGCAAACGCCGCGCCCGTGCTGCAAGCGAGGTTGTCGCATTGGTAGACGCGCAGCCTGAAGTTGGTGTCGTCGCGATAGGCGAGAAGAGGGCGGCCGTCGCTGTGCAAGGCCAGCGCCAGCGCCGGCCCGACGGTGACCGTGTTGTCGAGCGTGCGGGCCGTGCCAGTCGAGCAAGCGAGGTTGCTGCAGTCATAGAACCTCAGCGAGCTGAGACTGGCGGAGCGGTAGGCAATGACCGGCAGACCGTTCGGTCGGATTGCGAGCGCGACATGCGCGCCAACGTCGCTGCTGTTATCAACCGTGCGCCGGGTACCGCTGGCGCAGGCCACATCCGCGCAGTCGTAGAGCTTGAGACTGGTATTGGTCGCATCGTAGTAGGCGATCAGCGGACGCTGATCGGCGCGCAGCGCCACGGCAACGAAGGATCCGACATCGCCGGCGCTGTCGAGCGCGCGGTTGAAAGCCACCGGCAGCAGCTCGCAATCCAGCGTACCGTCGCCGTTGATGCCGCGAAAATACTCGCCGTCGCCGCAGCTGCCGGTGATCCGCGCTTGCACCTGGGCGGTGTTGATCTGCGCACTGCCGATGGCGCCGGGTGCGATCTTGGCAGCTGTGACGTTGGCATCGACGATGGAGGCGGTATCGACGGCGCCATCGGCCAGCTCCGCGGCAGCAACCGCATTGCTGCCGATGTCGGCCGCACCGACACTGTCGTCCGAGATACGCACACTGTCGATCGCATTGGCCGCGACCATCGCGTTGGTCACACCACCGGTTGCAATAGCCAACGTTCCGCTGGTGGTGATCGTGCCACCTGACAGGCCCGCGCCGGCGTTGATGCTGGTGATGCCCACATTGTCGACACCGTCGCTGAATCCGGCGGGCACGGCGCTGAGTCCGGTCCACGGCACCGTATTCGCCCGCAGCGCTTCGGGCGTGGCGCGCAGCAACTGGCGCGGACTCAAAACCGTGTACGCGCCGCTGCTGACGCCGGGGCGCGCGCGCAGTTCCAGATAGCGCTGCTGGCCGGAAAACGGCGCCGCACCAAAGTCCAGTTCGACCGCAAACAAGCCCTGCGCAACCGGTACATCCGCCGAATCCGGCGCGCACACCAAGGGCGCCGCCGCGACCACACTATCGAACAGACACGCTTGAAAGTCGTACAGGCCGCTGGCCGGCAGGCCGGACTCCTTGAGTTGCCCCTGATAGCTGAAGGCACTGCCCAAGGTCTGGGCGTCGGCAGTGGAGGCCAACACGATCGCCAGCGTGAGCGCGATTTTCGATTTGGAGGCAGGACTGATCATGGCGGCGGCTCCCGGGGCTCTATCAGCCTACGCAAGAAGCGGCAAAACCGGGCCATGCCGGTCCAGATCGCTCTAAACGGGCGCTGCGAAAGTGCTTTCCCGCACTTTTGCACGTGGCGCCGAAGGCCTGGCCCTGCTGGCGCTCGAGCCAATACGAGTGATCATTTCCGACCAGCGCATGCCGAATATGTCGGGGACCGATTTCCTCAACACCGTCAAACAGTTGTACCCCGACACGGTGCGTATCATCCTGTCCGGCTACACGGATCTGAAAGTGGTCACGGACGCCGTCAATCGCCGCTCCGTGTTCAAATTCCTGACCAAGCCCTGGGACGACGAGAAATTGCGCGATCAGGTGCGCGATGCCTTCCGGCGGCATCTTCCGGCTGCGCAGTAAGTCATTGCCTCATGTGGCATCGCGGAGGGAAAGATCTCTATCAACTCACCAGCAAAAAGACATGACGGCAAGTCCTTGGTCGAAAGCCGCGAGCTCCACAACAATCCTAAAGAGCTGATGGACCATTTCGTGAAGGGTCCGATCAGCGGTCGAGTGCCCGCCGGTGGGCTAATAGCAACTCAGCATTCAGGTCGAAAGACGCGGAAATAATTCAAGGTAGTTTCGGGAAACCACACTAGTCTTCAGCGATGATCATCCAGGCCGACTCCAGTCTGTCGATGCGCGCGACGCTGAATCGTCAGGCGTTGCTGGTCGGCATCAATGCGTACGGCGGCGGGATCACGCCACTCGCCACCGCTGCAGAAGATGCGCGGGCGGTGTCGGAGCTGCTCGCCCGCGACCACGGCTATGCCGTCAGCTGTCTGACCGATGCTCAGGCGACCGTCGACGCGATCCTGCAGGGTCTCGAGGCCGCGGCGCAATCGCTCGGCGAAACCGATGGGTTCCTGCTGTACTTCGCCGGCCACGGCGTGGCGCTCGGTGACGGCAGCGACGGTCCGCAGGGTTACCTGCTCGCCTTCGATGCACGGGCTACCGACGAGTCGACCTGGCTGCCGATGGATCGCTTGCGCCAGGCGCTCGAGCGCCTGACCTGCCGACATCTGCTGGTGGTGCTGGATTGCTGTTTCGCCGGCTCGTTTCGCTGGAGCAGCAGCCGCGATGCGGTAATGGTTGGCCACCCACTCTATGACAGCCAGTTCGCCCGCTACCTGGATGGCGAGGCGTGGCACGCGCTGACCTCGGCGGCGCACGATCAGCGTGCTGCGGACACCCTGCCCGGCCGTCGCAACACTCGCGGAGAAGTAGCGCAGGGCGATCACTCACCGTTCGCTGCGGCCTTGTTGCGCGGCCTTTCGGGCGCCGCCGACACCACGCGAGCCCGGCACCCGCCGGACGGTGTGATCACGGCCACCGAGCTCTACCAGTATCTGTTCGAAGAACTGACGCAAGCCGATTCCAGCCTGCGGCAGACACCCGGGTTGTGGCCGCTGCGGCCCACTAACGTCGGCGAGTACATCTTCCTAAATCCAGCCGCGGCACTGAACACCCTGCCCGACCCGCCGCTGGATGATCAGAACAACCCGTGGCTGGGTCTGCGCGCTTATTCCGCGGCTGACGCCGGTTTGTTCTTTGGCCGTCGGCGGGTGATCGACGCGCTGATCGCACGCGTGGGCAATCCGCAGGCGACGGCGTTGCTGGTGGTGGTCGGCGCCTCGGGGACCGGCAAGTCGAGCGTAGTCAAGGCCGGCCTGCTGCCGACGCTGGGCGCGGGAATCGCCGGTGGTCCGCCATGGCAGATCGTCGAAGCGCCGCGACTACGCTCCGACCCGATGACACAGCTGACGCAGGCGCTGCAACAGTTGCAGGGCGTCAGTGTCGGCGGTCGCCAGTTGCTGCTGTTCGACCAGTTCGAAGAGCTCTACACCCAGTGCAAGGACGCGGCGCTTCGCGAGCGCTTTCTGCTCGCCTTGCGGGAGCTGGTCGATCGAACCGACGGCCCACTGGTCGTGCTCACGCTGCGCTCGGACTTCGAGCCGCGCCTGGCGACGAGTCCGCATTTCTCGGCACTGTTGACGTCGTCGCGCTTCCTGGTGCCGAGCTTCAGCCACGACGAGATGCGCGAAATCATCGAGGCGCCGCTGCGCGCCAAGGCGCTGTACTTCGATCCGCCCGGGCTCGTCGACCGGTTGCTGGATGAAGTCGCGGCGATGCCCGGTGCGCTGCCGATGCTGTCCTTCGCGCTGGCCGAAATGTACCGGCATGCGCAGCTGCGTCGCCGCCAGACCGGCTCGGCTGACCGCGGACTGACCGCAGCCGACTACGCGTCCACCGGCGGCGTGGTCGGTGCGCTGCATCAGCGCGCCACTGCACTGCATGCGCAATCGGCGCCAGCAGCGCAGCGTTCGATCGAGCGCATCTTTCTGCGCATGGTCTCGCAGGAGGGGGCGCGGCTGGCGCGCCGGCGCGTCAGCCTGGCCGAGCTGGAATACTCAGGTCCGGCCGAGCGGCAGCGTGTCGACGAGGTCGTGGCGCTGTACGTCGATGCGCGCCTGCTGGTGATCGACGAGCAATACATCGAGCCTGCGCATGACACGCTGGTGGTCGCCTGGGAGCAGTTGCAGGAATGGCTGGCGGCCAGCGCGCATCAGCCGCTGCTGCGCGCACTGTGGCGGGCAGCGCGCGATTGGGAAACCGGCAATCGTGGCGCTGGGCTGCTGTGGAGCGATGATCCGCGATTGCCGCAGGCGCGGGCGATACCGACCGAGCTGAACCGGCTGGAACAGGCCTTCGTGCAGGCCAGCGAACGGCGCCGATTGGGCCGCAGGCGACTGCTGATCGGTGCCACGTTGTTTACCATCGGCGCGCTGGTTTTCGCCGCCGTGTTCTCGCTCGAACGCGCCGCCGAGGCCACCCGGCAAGCGCTGCTCGCGCAGGAGCAAACCGCCCTCGCGAAAGAGCAAACCGCCCGCGCGGAACAGCAGGTCCTGGAAGCGCAGTACTCGGAAGGCCGCTCCCTGCTGTCGTCGGCGGCAAGGCTGCGCGCCGAGGGCGACCACTTCTCGGCCGCCAACGCCGCCGCCATGGCCATCGGCTTTCGCCACTTTGGTCTCGAAAGCCCGAGTGATGCGCCGCGCCTGATCGATCCGACCCGCAGCGATTACGCCCTTGCCATCGCCGAACTGACCCTGGCGAACCTGGCCGCGCCGCGCCCGGTCGCCTGGATGAATCTGGGCCACGCCGCGGTCGGTGCCGATGGCGGCCTGCTGGCCGGACTCAACGGCAACAACCTGATCGAATTGCGCGACTTTGCGAACGAGAAGATCAGTCTGCTGGAGACGCCCGAGGGCAAGCTGCACAAACTGGTGTTCAGTCCCGATGGTCGGCAACTCGCGGCTGCCTTCATCGTCGCTGACGATCGCTGGCAGGTTGCGCTCTGGCGCCCGCGGACCGGTTGGGGTGATGCGACGCTGCAGCGCCTTGATTTGCCCGACGCTGGCCGGATCAATACGCTGGTTTTCGATCCGGCGAGTCAGCGACTGGCAGCCGCGACTGACCATGAAGTGGCCTTGTGGAATCTCGCGCACCCGGCGGCTCCATTGCTGCAACGGCTGGTCGTGCGCGCGGCGCAGAACGACTCTCGACAGACTAGCCTTGCCTTCTCGCCGGACGGCAAGGCTGTGCTCTCCGGCGGTTGGCACAACCGACTGACTCGCTATCCCATTCCGCCTCCGGGTCGCCCGGACGCGCCCCCGGTCCGGCTGCGCGGCACATTGCTCGGCCCCGAATGGACGCTCTGGAGCGAGCATGTCCAGAAGGGCGATTACGTCAACGCCATCGCCTTTGCGCCGGACAACGCGCGTTTGGTCATCGCGACGGCCAACCAGATCCGTCTGGCGACAGTCGATGGCGACCAGGTGAGCTTCGACGACAGCGCCGTGCACGACGCCGAGCTCGAGATCCAGCGGATGGCGTTGTCCGGCGACGGCCGGTTTCTGGCACTCACGGATGGTGGACTGCAGAGCATTGCGCTGCTTCAGGTCGCCGCGCTGGTTCAGCTGGGCCAGACCGCGCCGTTGAAGTTCCCCATGGGTCAAGTCAGCTCGTTGCAGTTTTTCGACGAAGGGCGACTGCTTCTGGTCGCCAGCCCGGGCCAGATGCAGATCGTCGACCTTGCGGGCGTCCATGCCGGAGATGGGCAGGTGATGCCGGGCGCGCTCCCGGATGCGCTCCCCCCTGCGGGCGGCAGCGCAAGCCTGCGCGCGCTCATCGACAGCGGCCAACTGGATCCGTTGCGACTGGCATTCCCCGATCCGGACGCCCGGCCCGATGGGCTCAAGTGGCAGCTGCACGATGGGGAGAACGGTCTGGTCGTCAGCTTCGAGGATCCGGCCCAGGCGTCGGACCCGGCCCGCGGCGAGATCCAGCTCAGCCTGCAGCCCGGCGACGCCAGGCTGGTCGCGGTCGGCATCAGCCGCTTCAGTATCCAGTCGCTGCGCGGCGGCGACCGTCCGGCCGTCGAGATGGTCAACATTGCCGATCAGGAGCTGGTATTCGCGATCAGCCTGGTCGACGAGCAATGGGGTCTGGACCTGATGCGCTTTTCCGACGATGGCGAGCGCCTACTGCTCAAAGTGTCGAACTTCGACGGAGAAATCATCCGCGAGTACGCCTGGGCAACCGCACGGCCCAACTTGTTGCCGTATTACCTCGACAATGAATGCCAGCAGCCTGTCAATCTGCCAGCCAGCCACTGGCTGATGCAGACGCGACTGCTGGACTGCCCCTGATCGGAGCCAGCAACGGCGACACGTCGGCTCAGCGGCGCGGAGCCGCCGCTCCCACGGGCACCTGCGGGGCGACAAAGGTATAGGCGATCAGCAGCAGGCCGGCATAGGTGCCGTTGTACCAGGCGTATTGCGAAAAGGGTTCGCCGATGGTGAATGCCCAGACGCCAAAGGCGGTCACGCTCAGAGCGAGCTGTCGGGGATCCACGACCTTCAGGGTCACCCGCAGATAGAACAACGTGGCCGCTGCGCCAAAGGCAAACACCAGCCATGGGACAAACTCGGCGACCTGGTCATTGGAGCTCTTGAGGAGGGTGACCATCGAGAAATAGACGCCGATCACCTCGGTCGGCACCAGCTTGATCAGCCGTTCCGAATAGCCGTCCGCAGGCGCGCGCGGCGGTGCAAAGTCCTCTCCCGGCCCGCTGCGCGTTGAGCTGGGCGAGATCGGCGCTGCGGTAACGATGCTGCGTCCCATGGCCGCGTTCCTTGTTCGGTGGTCGGCGGGCTCAGGGGCCCGAAATCGTATGCTGCCCCGTGTTTTCGAGCACCTGCCCGAAGCGCTCGGTCTCGCGCAGGCGGGCAAGGTCCGGGTCCGTTTGCAGGAACTGTCGATACTGCGCGTCCGCCTCGAGTGCCTCGGCAAGGACATCGATGGCGCCTTCGCTATCGCCGGCCTCCAGTCGCGCCAGGCCCTGGTAGTAGAGCGCTTCCGGATTGCGCTTCGAATCGGTCACGGCGCGGTCGACCATCGCCTGCCCCTCGGCGGCGCGGTCGCTGTGCAGGTAGTACAGGCCAAGCAAGCCGCGGGTCGCCCAGTCGCTGCCGTCGACATCAAGATTCTCTTCGGCCAGATCTGCCGCGCGGCGGTAGGCGTTGCCGCTCTCGCGTTCCTTGCCGGGGACGAAGCGATACGACTCGGCCAGACGCCCCCACACGCGATGATCGTTCGGTGCGAACTCCAGCGCACTCTGCTGCATCGCAGCCGCTTGATCGAAGCGTCCGGCGTAGTAATAGCGCAGGCCGATGTTGGTATAGGCCTGGCGCGACGGCTTCAGTGCGAGCGAGCGATCCCAGGCTGCGCTGGCGTTGTCGGCCTCGCCGAGCATCCAATACGCTGCGCCCTGCCCGGCATGCGCCGCGGCCAGGTCCGGTGCCAGCCGGATCACTTCCGCGTAGGCCTTGACCGAATCCTGGTAACGCTCGCTGCGAGCGTAGAAGTTGCCCAGCGCTTCGTGCGCCTTCCAGTAGTTGTCCTTGAGCTCAACCGCTCGGCGAAAACTGGCCTCAGCCTCGGCGTTGCGCGACTGTGCCATGCTGATTTCACCGAGTTCGATATGCGCATCGGGCGAATCCGGTGCCGATGCGATGAAGTTCTGCACCTGCTCGATGGCGCGCTCGTGCCAGCCGCGAACGCGATAGAGCCGGGCCATTGCGAGGGAGATGTCGCTGTCCTTGCCCGGATCGAGTCTGGCGGCCTCGGTGCACGCTGCCTCGGCCTTGCTGAATTCGCGGGTGTCGTTGCTGAGTTCATAGAGGTGCAGCTTGACCTCGCAGATGCCGGCGTGCGCACGCGAGAACTCGGGATCGAGCTTCAACGCCTGCGCAAACAGCTTCCCGGCTTCGATGGCGACACTTTCCTCGGGCGAACTGAGCAGCTTTTCCCGCGCTTGCAGGTACAGCAAATAGGCTTCCAGGTTCTCGACCTTCGGCGTGTCCAGTTGCCGCCGGGAGTCGGGCGACAGCGACAGCTTGAGATCTGCCACCACGGCGTTGGCGATCTCCAACTGAATCGCGAACACGTCCGCCATTTCGCGGTCAAAGGTCTTGCTCAACTGGTGGTAGCCGTTGCGCCCGTCGATCAGCTGCGCGGTAACGCGCAATCGACCGCCTTCCACGCGCACACTCCCCTCCAGCACGTGGCTCACGCCGAGTGTTTTCGCCACCTCGCGCACGTCGACCTGGCGGCCACGAAACTGGAAGGACGAGGTCCGCGCAGCGACGTCCATCTCCGGAATGCCGGCGAGCAGATTGAGGATCTCCTCCGCCAGGCTGCTGCCGAAGTAGTCGGTCTGCGACTGGCCGTCGAAACTGTCGAAGGCCAGGACCGCGATGGAGGTCTTGCTGACGGCAGGCGCAGCGATGGCAGGACCCGGCGCCGGTTCGCGATCGAGCATGCCCACCGCCGAATAGATGCCAAGCATGAGCAGCAGCGTCACCGCCGAGAACAACAGCAGATCGGAGCGTCTCGTGCGTGCTGTTCCTTCGCTTCCGACCGGCCAAAGCGGCAGATCGAACATCAGGCCCTTGGGGCCGATCTCGATCAGCCAGGTCAGCAGAAAGACCGCCGGAAAACCGGCCAGCGGCGATGATCAGCGCACGCATGGCGCCCGGCGGGACGCCCAGAGGCTCGAAAGTCACCTCGGCGATCTGCAGCACCACCCACGCGGTCACCGCGTAGATGGCGAGTGCGTTCAGCACCCGGCGTCTACGAATCTCGCCGACGAAGGTCTGGATGATGCGTGGCACGTTGACGACCTGCCTCCCCGGTTGCGACGCTGCGTGTCGATCTGCTGCCGCCTTAATTTTAGGCAGATGCTGGCCATAGGTGCCATGTGTTAGCGTCAATCGTCTGCGCTACAACAGGGGGAGGAACCATGACTGGTAACGCCACGCCCGACACACGACCAGGTCCGCCAGATACGCGACCAGGGCCGCCCGACACACGGCCGGGGCCACCTGATACAAGGCCAGGACCGCCGGACACGCGACCTGGACCGCCGGATACGCGGCCAGGCCCGCCGGATACGCGACCGGGTCCACCGGATACGCGACCAGGCCCGCCGGACACGCGACCCGGTCCACCGGACACGCGACCCGGTCCACCGGACACGCGACCCGGACCGCCGGACACGCGACCCGGTCCACCGGACACGCGACCCGGACCGCCGGATACGCGGTGATCTTTTTGAGCACGGGCCAGGCGCCGAGCTGATATCCGCCCTCGGTCGGCGCGCACGCGGCGCCGATCCAGAAAGCGTCCGGACAAGGTCCGGACCCA
>JANPJV010000133.1:0-6698 GCA_031425695.1 Rhodanobacteraceae bacterium
CGCTCTTACATTCCGATCAGAAGCGTCCGCGCACAGCGCAGACCCACCATAAGCCCACACCCACCATCAACTCTACTTGGAGTTCTCGATCCGCTTGGTGATCACCAACTGCTGGATCAGGCCGAGCAGGCCGTTCGACAGCCAGTACAGCACCAGGCCCGCCGGGAAGAAGGCGAACATGACACCGAAGATCAGCGGCATGGTCTGGAACACGCGCTTCTGCACCGGATCCATGCCCGGCGACGGCGAGAGCTTCTGGGTGTACCACATCACCGCGACGTTCAGTATCGGCAGGATGTAGAGCGGATCCTTGAGCGAGAGATCCTGGATCCAGAGGAAGAACGGCGCCTGGCGCAATTCGACCGCTTCGAAGATGACCCAGTAGAGCGCAAAGAACACCGGCAACTGCAAAAGGATCGGCAGGCAGCCGCCGATCGGGTTCACCTTCTCGGCCTTGAACAGCTCCATCTGCGCCTGCGCCATCTTCTGGCGGTCGTCGCCGTAGCGTTCCTTGAGCGCTTCCAGCTTGGGCTGGATCTTGCGCATCTTGGCCATCGAGCGGTACTGCGATTCGCTCAGTTTGTAGAAGGCGAGCTTGACCAGGAGAGTCAGGAAGATGATCGAGAGGCCCCAGTTGCCGACCAGCTTATGGATCTGCGCCATGACCCAGAACAGCGGCTTGGCGATCACCGTGATCACGCCGTAGTCGACCGTGTGCTCGAGCCCGGGCGCGACGTTCGGCAGGACGCTCTGCAGCTTGGGACCCAGGTACAGGCGCGTCGTGAACTTGCCGGTTTCGCCGGCGGCAACGTCGCGCGTCGGCGACATCTGGCGCATCATGAAGCGCGTCGGCAGCATCCCGTTTGGCTGCAGGATTGCGGTCGAGTACGCAGTTTCTTCCGTCGGCTCCGGAATGAAGGCGCCGAGGAAATAGTGCTGCTGCATGGCCGACCAGCCGCCGGCGAAACTGCGTGCATAGGGCTCGTCGACGAAGTCGTCGAAGGCCAGCTTCTCGAACTTTTCGTCGGGACTGTAGACGGCTGCACCGACGTACGCGTAGAGCTCTGGATTGTTGAATGCGAAGGCGCTTGGCTTTGGCGGCTGCACGCGCTGCATCTGTCGATACTGGTAACCACGCCAGGGCACGCCGCTCTCGTTGACCACCTCGTGGCGCACCTGGACCGCGAAGCTGCCGCGATCGAGGGAGAACACCTTGCGCACCAGCAGGCCGCTTGGATGGCGCCAGGTCAACGGGACTTCGATCGACGCGGCGCCCGCGCCAAGCTCGAAGCGCTCCGCGCTCGCTGTGTATTCGGCGGTGTGGTCCGGCGCCGGCCCAGTTGCGCGAAGGCCTGTCTGCGCGATGAAGTAACGGCCAAGCTCGTCGTTGAGCAACTTGATCGGCACATCCTTGCGCCCGAGGCTGATCGGATAGGTCAGCAGCTCGGCCTGGCGAATCTCGGCGCCAGTGCTCGACAAGGTCAGGCGCAGGACGTCGTTGGCGATGATGATGGGCGTGCCGCCGGACGCTGCAGGCGCCTCGACACTCGGGGTCGCAACCGCGTCGCTCGGCGCTGCGGGCACGTCGGATGGCACCTCGCCGGGCGCGGCCGCGGGCGTGTCCGCAGGCGCGACCGGCACATCGCCGACGGCGGGGAGCGCGGTGTCGCCGCTGGCGCTGTTCGCGGTATCAATCAACGGGACTTCCGGCGGCGCGTAATCGCGCTCCCAGGCCGACCAGAGCTGCAGCCCAACGAGGCCGATGGCGAGCAGCAGGAACAGACGCAGATTGCTCATCACTGTTTTTCTTCTTCCCGCGCGGTGCCCGGCGCTTGGTCTTTAGGCGTTTGTGGGTCCACGCTGTGCGCGGAACGGGATTGGACAAGCTCGAGGATCGCCGGCCACTGAGCCAGGCGGTCAAACAGCGCATCGAGATCGGCGCGCAAGCTCACCCGGTCGCCCTTGCGCACATCCCGACCTGGCGACAGCACCACATCGATGCATGGGAGCTGCGCGCGCCGCTGGCGAAAACTCTCGCGGGCGAGGCGTTTGACCAGGTTGCGCTCATGCGCTGCAGGCAGGTGCTTCTTGCCCACGGCAAAGCCGATGCGCGCAGCACCGGTCTGTCCGGCAGAAATTACGCAAATGAAAAAGCGGCCGCGTTCACGCCGACCGCCTTGGAACACCGCGTCGAACTCGCGCGGCAGCAGCAGCCGGGCGGTACGCGGAAATTGCGCCCCCGGCATGCCGTGAGACGTTACGGGATCAGGCGCTTGCGGCCTTTGGCGCGGCGAGCATTCAGGATGGCGCGACCACTAGCCGTGGCCATCCGCGCGCGGAAGCCATGCGTGCGCGCACGCTTGATCTTGCTGGGCTGGTAGGTGCGCTTCATGACTGAACTCCACAGATCGGTAAAAGAAAAGAGCGGCATAGTAGCCGGCCCAGGGCGATCGTGTCAAAGCGTGGTGACTTTCAGATTCAGCACCGGGTTGGTGCCCAGATCACATCCACGCGGCTGTCACTCTCATTCTGGTTGCCTCACGGGCGTACACATGGATGAGTCGACGATGACGGTCGCAGACAGGGGTGTCGCGAATTTTAGCTCCGGACGTAGCCGCCGTGCCGTGCCGATGGGCAGCATTCTCGCTGCAGCATTGCTCTGCCTCAGCGCCTGTGCGCCATTCCAGCCGCGCGAGCCGCGTCTTTCGGTGCAAGCGCTGCCACCGACGACCAGCGGACCGATCGCCGAGCGAGTCGCCCGTTTGAATTTGCGCACGGGCGAGTCGAGCTATCGCCTGCTGCAGTCGAATGCAGCCTCGCTGCTCCTGCTGGTGCGCACTGCCGAAGCCGCGACCAGCAGCCTCGACCTGATGTACTACGCCTGGCATGACGACGTCAGTGGTCGCTTGCTGGCTGGCGAGCTCCTGCGCGCGGCTGATCGCGGCGTGCGCGTGCGCCTGCTGGTGGACGATATTTCGGTGCGGCACCTGGACGCTGACCTGGCACTGCTCGACACCCATCCGAACTTCGAGATCCGTCACTTCAACCCGTTGCGATCGCGCGATTCGCTGGTCGGCAATGCCTTCGAGTTCCTGTTTTCCGGCGGTCGCCCGAACTCGCGGATGCACAACAAGGCCTGGATCGTCGACGGGCATATCGCCATGGTGGGCGGGCGCAACATCGGCGACGCCTATTTTGATCTGGGCGAGGATTTCAACTTCCGCGACCTCGGGGTACTGGTCTCGGGGGTTGCGGTGCAGCAGGCGAGCCGCTCCTTCGACGAATACTGGAACTCGCCCCTGGTGATCCCGGTGCGCCAGATCCACACTGACGAGCCCGCCGGCACGCTGGCGGACGCGCAGGCGGCGCTGGAACGCGACCGCGAAACCGCGCTCGCGCAAGGTCCGCTGCGGGAGCTGATCGAGTCGACGCAACCCGGCCAGGCGCGGGTAGACGGCATCAACGACACCGTCGGCGACGGAGCGGCAATGATCACCGACCCGCCGCACAAGGGCGGGCTCGAGCGGACGAGCGTGGTGGGTGTCGCGGCGGAAATCCGGCGCATGGGCGATCGCGCGCGGCGCGAGCTGATCCTGGTCTCTCCGTACTTCATCCCGGGCAAGGACGGCGTGCGCTGGCTCGCAGACCTGGAGGCCCGCGGGGTTCAGGTCAGCGTGCTCACCAACTCACTCAATGCGACCGATGTCGCGGCTGTGCACGGCGGCTATGCGCGCTATCGCAAGCACCTGGTGCGCGCGGGCATCGACGTCTACGAGCTCAAGCCCTCGGCCGCCGTCCCCGTGGCCTCGGCGGGAATGACCGGATCGTCGCGCTCCAGCCTGCACACCAAGGCGGTGATTGCCGATGCCCGCCACGCGTTGGTCGGGTCATTCAACTATGACCCGCGCTCGATGTTCATCAACACGGAAATGGGTGTGCTCATCGACGACCCGTATTTCGCCGAGCGCGTGCGTACCGATTACCGCCAGGCCATCGATCCCAGCCATAGCTACCGGCTCGCGCTCGAAGACAATCGGTTGGTCTGGATCGATGTCGCCGACGGCCGCGAACGCCGCCAGTATCGCGAACCTTCATCAAGCTGGCGGCGGCGTGGCATCGCGCTCCTGGCGCGCATGCTGCCGATCGAGGATCAGCTCTGACCGTCCGGCGCGGTGTCGGCACTCCCGCGCAAGCTACCCAGGATGGCATTGATCGCCTCTACTGATACCGGCTTGGTCAGGTGCTTGTCGAACCCTGCGGCAAACGCGCGCTTGCGATCGTCGTCCTGGCCCCAGCCGGTCAGCGCCACCAGCAGGCAAGCCTTGGCCAAGCGCTGCTCGCGAACGCGGCTGGCTGCCTCGTAGCCATTGCAATGCGGCATGCCGATGTCGAGGAAGGCCACGTCCGGCGTCCGCGCGACGATGGCTGCCACCGCAGCCAGCCCGTCGTGGACCACATCGACCTCATGCCCGTGCATGCGCAGCAGCATGGCCAGCGCCGTGGCGGCATCCGGATTGTCGTCAGCGACCAGAATGCGGCAGTTCGCCGGCGAGGGGTTGACGGTTGGCGTGGCCGACGGGGTGCCCGCATCGTCCACGGCACCAGCAGGCAGGCGGAGGATGAACTCGCTCCCCTTCCCAATCCCGTCGCTACGTCCATGGACGCTGCCGCCATGCAGCTCGGCGAGGCTCTTGACCAGCGCCAGCCCGATGCCCAGGCCGCCGTGCGATCGCTCCAGCGCCGGCGATACCTGCGCGAACATGTCGAATACCTGGTGCATCTGCTCAGCAGTGATGCCGATGCCGGTGTCGCGAACGGTAATCTCGATCTCGCCCTCGATGCGCGTGCACCGCAGGTGGATGTGTCCGCCGGGCGGCGTGTACTTGGCCGCGTTCTGCAGCAGGTTGTAGAGCATCTGGGTGACCCGTGTGGGATCCAGGTGCACCAGCTCCTGGGCCACGCAGTTGTCGACTTCGAGGGTGTGGCCCGCGGCATCGATCACGGTGCGCACACCCTCGATCGCGCCCTCGACGATGCTGCGAACCGGCACGCGGCTCTTGCGCAATTCGACCTTGCCGCGGGTGATGCGGGCGACGTCCAGGAGATCGTCGACCAAGCGCGTCAGCAGTGAAACCTGGCGATCGATCATGCCGACCGCGAAGCTCTGCAGTTCCGTGTCGCCCGCGCCGCGCTGCATCATGCTGACCGCATTGCGGATCGGCGCGAGCGGGTTGCGCAGCTCATGGGCGAGCGTCGCCAGGAACTCGTTGCGCCGCTGATCCGCCTCGCGCAGGTCGGCATTGAGGGTGCGCAGGCGCAGCTCGCTGTCGTGACGCTCGCTGATGTCGATGGCGATGCCATAGAGCGTAGTCGGCTTGCCGTCGGTGGCATAAACCGCACGCCCGCGTTCTTCCATCCGCCGCCATCGGCCATCGGCATGGCGAAATCGGTATTCCGACACATAGTCACGATGCTCGCGAATCGCGTCGGCCACGATCTCGCGCTGTTGCAGGCGGTCGTCGGCGTGGACCAGGTCGAAAAAGCCCTGCCTGGTGCCGGCAAAGTCGCCGGCGGCAAGCCCGAACAGTTCCTCGAGCTCGCGGCTCCACCAGACCTTGCTGGTCGCAATATCCAGCGACCACGCGCCCATGCGACCGCCACGCATCGCCAGTGCCAGCACATCGCGACTCTCGCGCAGGCGCATCTGTGCCTGCTGGCGGTCGGTGATGTCCTCGACCACGCTCACCAGGCGCGCCGGGGTGCCATCGCTCGACCGCAGGCAGCGCCCCGCGAACCGCACCCAGCGCCAATCGCCATCCGCGTGCCGAATGCGGTAGGCGCCATCGGCAGGCGTGTCCGATTGCAATACCTGCTGAAGCATTGCCTGGGCCGCCGGGACGTCATCGGGATGCAAGCTCGTACCGAAGAATTCAGCGCGGGAAAGTGGACCCTGCTCCGGGTCGCGGCCGAAGATTTCGTACATGCGTTGGTTTTCCCAGCGCGTGAGATCGGTATCCACGTGCCACTCGAAGATCCCCAACCCCGCCGCGTCCGACGCAATCTTCAGCCGCTCGCTGGTCTCGCGCTGGCGTTCCTCGGCGAGCTTGCGCGAGGTGATGTCCGTCACCAGCACCGCGAAGCCCTCGGTGCGTCCGTCGGGGCCGCGATTCGGCACAAAGTGGGCATCGATCCAGCGCAGCCCGCCCCGCGAATACTCGACCTGCTTCTGGAAACGCACCTCCTCGCCATCGACGGCGCGCTGCATGAACGGAGCCAGCGCCTCCCACGCGGCCGCGCCCAGCGCCTCGCGCGCATGCATGCCAGCAAATTCAGCGGCCGGCCGGTCGAACCAGCGCTCGTGCGTGGGATTGACGAACCGATAGCGAAACTGATTGTCGATGAAGCTGATCAGCACCGGCAGCGCACCCGCGACCAGTTCCAGGAGCTCGGCTGCCGCGCGATCCTTTTCAGCCGACCTCTTGGCTGCGGTGATGTCGGTCGAGATGACCGTCAGCCCATTGGCCGACGGGTGGAAATGATTGCTGAACCAGCGATCGAATGGCGGGTAATAGTGCTCGCTACGGATCACCTGCTGCGTCGCCACCGCCGTATGCGCTTCGCGGTAATACTGGTTCCCGACCGCTTCCGGATAGAGCTCCCAGATCGTTTTCCCGAGCAGCTCCGCGCGGCCACGCTCG
>JANPJV010000134.1:0-17618 GCA_031425695.1 Rhodanobacteraceae bacterium
GCATGCGGCGCAAGCGTGTCGCCTCAGTCCGGCCCGCAGCTCAGCTGCGGGCGTTCGGGCTGGCGCGCCGCATGCGGCGCAAGCCTGTCAGTCCTCACCCAACGCAAAGACAGATCCACCGCCCTGACATGCTTGGTCAGCGCGCCGATCGAGACGTAGTCGACGCCGATGTGCGCCAGCGTCTTCAACCGATCCGCATCGACGCCGCCGGAAACCTCGAGCTCGATGCCCGCCGGACGCAGGGCCACCGCGGTCGCGAGGTCGGCGTCGGATAATTCGTCGAGCATGATCCGGTCGGGTCTCGCTTCGATCGCCTGGCGGTACTCATCGAGTGATTCCACTTCGACTTCCACCAGCAGGCCGGGCGCGGTTGCACGCGCGCGCGCAATGGCCGGCGCGATTCCGCCGGCCGCCGCAATGTGGTTTTCCTTGATCAGCACGGCGTCGTAGAGCCCAAGCCGATGGTTCTCGCCGCCGCCGACCTTGACTGCGTACTTCTGCGCGTAGCGCAAGCCCGGCAAGGTCTTGCGCGTGTCCAGGATGCGCGTCCCGGTGCCTTCGACCAGGGCCGCATGCGCTGCGGTGGTGGTCGCCGTGGCGCTCAGGGTCTGCAGGAAGTTCAACGCCGAGCGTTCGGCGCTCAGCAAGGCGCGCGCGTTGGCGGTGATGTGGCAGAGGATTTCGTTGGCGGCGATCCGCGCGCCTTCAGGGAAATGCCAGTCAATACGTGCGGTGGCGTCGAGCTCGATGAAGCAGCGCTCGAACCAGGCCTGTCCCGCCAGCACCATTGCCTCGCGCGCCAGTACCCGCGCTTGTCCCGGCGTATCCGCCGCGACCAGGGCGGCGCTGAGGTCACCCGCGCCGATGTCTTCGCGCAGCGCGTTCGCGACATCGTGCGCGACGACCGCAGGATCGGGGTGTCCGGGGATCATCGGCATGGGGAGTTCACAGCCCTTCTTCTTGTGGGAGCGGCTATAGCCGCGATGCTTTTATTGCTGAAAATCAAGAGCATCGCAGCCATGGCTGCTCCCACAAGATCCAGAGCAAAAAAGTCGCAAAACCGACCTTTAGAACAGACCCATCACCTTCGCGCCGACTGCGACCAAGGTCAGGACGGCAACGACCACGATCGACCACATCAGCTTATTGCGGCTGCGCTCCTTGGCGCGATCAGCGGCACGGCGCTTCGGGCCGACCGGCGCGGCATCGACGCGCGGGGCGCTGGCGCTCGGGCCCATGTCCTGGCCAGGGGCCAGCAGCAGGAAGCGGATGGTGTCGAGGCGCAGCTCATCGCCGGGCTTCATCAGCTGGCGGGTGATGCGCTTGTCGTTGACATAGGTGCCATTGGACGAGCCAAGATCCTCGACCATGACGCCATCCGCGGTGACCTTGAGTTCGGCGTGGCGGCGCGAGACTTCTTCTGAAGCAATCGGCACCTCGCAGTCGTGCTGGCGACCAATGACGGTACTGGCCTGGACCGGGAACACCTTGCCGAAGGTCACACCGGACACACCGCGCAGCACGAACTTGGGCAGGGCGGCGCGCACCTTGGTACGGCCATCGTCCGGGACATCCACTTCTTTTGGTTTCGGCGGTACCGGTGGTGCGGCCTTTTCGACCGCCACCAAACGCGCGCGGACCTGGGCGAAGGTCAAGAGGTCACCGGGCTTGAGCTCGACCGCGGTGGTGCCGACCGGCTTGGCGTTCACGGTCAAGTCGTTGTTCGGGTGGGTCGACATGATCTTGGTTGCAGTGGCGCTGACCTCGATCTCAGCGTGCCGCGGTGCAATCCCGGGCGCGAGCAGCACGATCTTGGCGTCGGCCGCGCTGCCGAGCAGCGTGCGACCGAAGGCCAGTTGCACCTGTGCGTGCTCACCGTTCGGAAAAAGAAGCTTCATTCGTCCCCCAGTTGTGAGTCTCATTCAAGCTCGGGGATGCCCCTCGCCTGTCATTGTGCTCTTCGCGCCACGCGGGCGCACTTCATCATCCTACGCGGCCGGGCGCGATTCTCTCTGACCCACTTTCGCCGGATTGAGAACTGCTTCGCGGACAAATAGTGTGGTGTGTCATAAGTACGTTGAACAAAATTTCCGATGGATTTCGTCGTCAGGCAATGCGAGAGGGTGAGAGCGGTCAAGCATGCGCCGCATGCGGCGCGACCGCTCGAACGCACGCAAACTTGTTTGCGGGCCGGAGGAGACATGACACGCCACACTCTTGTTCAAGGTGTCTTTGCCGCCGGAATATCGAGCTCGCGGGCGACGCGAAATCCGAGCCCGTTGCTCATCCAGTCGCGATTTTCCAGACGGCGCACGATCACTGCGGGCTCGTCGCGATCGCTGTACCAGGCACTGCCCATGACCAAGCGCTTCTTGCCGCAACTTTCGTTGCCGCAATCGCCCACCCATTCCCGCACATTTCCTTCGAGATCATAGACGCCGGGCGCGGACGCGGCGAACCGTCCGCCAGGCGCGGTCTGGAAGTGGCCGTCGTCGCAGGACTGGCTACCTTTGCCGCCTTCCTTTTTCTGATAACTCGAGTCGGCGCGGTTGCCGCTCTTGCAAGCGCTGACCTTGACCTTTGCAGCAAGGGACTGCCATTCAGCTGCGCTCAACAGCCGGTAGCGTTGGCCGCTGGCTTTCGACAGCCAGGTCGCATAGGCGACAGCGGCGTCGTAGCCGACACAGACAACCGGATGATCGGCACCCTGCGTGAAGCCCGGCGAGCGCCACGACCAGTCCTTGCGGAGCGAGGAAAACAGGCCGCCATCCTCGTTCTTGCAGCCGCCGCTGACATTCTTTCCAGAGCCTTCGACGAAACGGCGGAATTCGCCGACGCTGACCTCGCGCCGACCGACCGCGTATGGCTGGCTGTTGCCGACGATGATCAGCTCGGGATTGCCCGCCCCGTCGCGGAAGACATAGCCCGGCTTGCCGATGACCTTGGCCTCGCGCTGCCAAGCCTTGAGCTCCTTGTCAGCCGGTGCGTAGGCGAGCGCCTTGTCGATGGCGGCCAGCGCAACGTCGCCCTGCCAGGCGGCAAGTGCCTTGCGCGCTTCTTCCTTGGGTGCCTGGGCGCGACTGCTCCAGGCGAGATCGAGCTTGCCGGTCAGTGCAGCGTTGTCGAGGCCGGGGAGCACCGCGACCTGGCGGGCCTTGTCCAGGCGATCTTTGCCCTCGGGAATGCGGCCGGCATCGAGCTCGATATTCGCGAGCTCGAGGTACGCATCGACCACGGCCACCAGGCCTTTCTTGGCAGCTTCGTTCTTGGGGTCGAGCGCCAGCACGCGGGTGAAGATCTGCGTCGCATTGGCGTCGGCCGGCAGCAACAGTCGCTTTGAGCGCAGCAGCGCCTGGCCGAGGTCCAGCAGGAGTTGGGTCTGCGCCTGCACAGTCGGCGGTCCCCACGCTTCCGGCGAGACCCCGGAAAGATCAATCGGCGCCACCACCGTGCCGGCTGCCAGCGGCTGGCCGTCGGGCCCGAGTGGCTGTCCATCAAGACCCACCGGCTGCCCGTCGGGACCAAGGACCTGGCCCTCCGCCGCAATAGGCTTGCCGTCCGGCCCGAGTGGCGGCAGGCTTTCCGACACGAACACGCCTTCGCCGGGCACCTGGGGAGCTGGATCGACGCTGCCGTTGCCGAGGTTGGCCGTGGAGACTGCGGCTACGCTGGTGGTGCTCACCGGCGCCACCGAGTTCGGCGGGACGATGGTGGCCGTCGACACCGGATCGCTCGTCGGAGGCGGATCCGCGGGATCCTTGGGGGCCAGTACGCCGTAGGCGGCCAGGGCAATGCCGCCGAGCAGCACGCCGATGAGCGCGAAGCGGCTCGCCGGTGCCGGCGCCGGCTTGGGTTTCGCCGGGGGCGCCGAACCGATCTGCCGCGCGAGATTCTCGATCAGCTTGGTGGTCGACTTCGGTGGCGGCCCGGTGATGTCCCCCGCCGGCACTGTTTCCAGTGCGGTCGAGTCAGTCGGAATCGGCACCGCCAACAGGCCATTGATCAGCTCCTCGCCATCGGCGAAGCGATCCTTCGGCTCCTTGGCCAGCGCCTTGTCAATGAACCCTTGCCAGTGCTTGAGGGCAGGCGGCAGGCGCGGGATTGGTTCGAACACATGCGCGTAGGCAACCGCGAATCCATCCGGGCCCGAATACGGCGTGTGCCCCGTGAGCGCCTCGAACGCGAGCGCACCGAGGCTGTAGAGATCCGAGCGATTGTCGACCTCACCGCCGCGCGCCTGCTCCGGGCTCATGTAGTTGCTGGTGCCGATGCTGACGCCGGTGCTGGTGATCCGGGTCGAGCCGCTGAGCGCGCGCGCAATGCCGAAATCCGTCAGCTGCGGCATATCGGCCGAATCGAACATGATGTTGCCGGGCGTGACATCGCGATGGATGACGCCCTGCTGGTGCGCAAACCCGAGCGCCTTGGCGATGCCGGTCAGCACGCGCACGATCTCGCCCTGGCTCACGTTCTTGCGCATGCGTTGCGCAAAGTCGCCGCCGGGCAGGAACTGCATCGAAAAATAATGCAAGTGATCGACGGTGACGCCGACCTCGTAGACCGAGACGATGTTGGGATGGGTCAGCGAGGCAATCGTCCGCGCCTCGCGCATGAAGCGCTTCGAGAAGCTCGCATCGGCGGCCAGCGCCGGCGCCATCACCTTCAAGGCGACACGGCGTTCCAACGACGTCTGGATCGCGAGATAGACTCGCGCCATTCCGCCGACCCCGAGCTCGCGCTCGATCGCATAACCAGGTATGGAAATAGGCCCCACGCCGATGTCAGGAATCCCCGCGACAAGAACGCCGCATTGTAGCCAAACCGTGAGCCCAGGCGACGGGGCGAGTGATCATTGGGTGCTAACGGGCACAATCTCGTGAACGGCATCGTCGCCCTGGGGCTGCTGCTGCTGCTCGGCATCGGCGTGATCGCGTGGCAGCTGCTGCACGGCTTGCAGGAGAAGGCCATCGTCGTCGCGCGCAATGCGTGCACGGAAGCCGGGTTGCAGCTGTTGGACTCCACCGTTTCCCGGCAATCACTCCGGCTCGGACGCAGCGACGGCACCTTCGGCTGGATCGTCGATTACGGGTTCGACGTCAGTGCGGACGGGCAGAACCGCATCCACGGACGCCTGCGCTTTCTTTCGGGGCGCCTCGCGTGGATCGACTTGCCGCGGGGGGCGAGTGGGTCGGATCTGTGGATGGGTGGGACGTAGGCCACCTTGCGCCCGCGTTGCGGTTGTCGAGCGACAACTCGGATCGGGCGCTACGTGACATTAGGTATGGACCCATGGTGCTGTCACGTAGCGCCCATCGCGCTGGAACGCTCGACCCATTGCCGGGCGGGCGCAACGTGACCTACCGTGATTGAGTGCGGCGCGGAGCGCCGCTCAATCACTTGACGATGCGCAGCTTCGGTCGACCGCCATCCGGGCGCGGGGCCTGGGTACCTTCCTGGTCGATCGGGACATCATCCGCGGCGGCCAACGCCGAGGGCTGACCCGCCAGGGCCGGTTCGGCGTCGCCGTCGAACTCCTCCTCCGCCGGGAACATCATCCCCTGCCCGTTTTCCTGGGCGTAGATCGCGAGCACCGCACCGACGGGAACGATCACCGTCTGGCTGACGCCGGAAAAGCGCGCGTTGAAGCGCACCTCATCCAGCCCGAGGTTGAGGCGATCGATTGCGCGCGGCGCCAGGTTCAGCACCACCTGCCCGTCCTTGATCACTTGTGGCGGCACGCGCACGCCTTCGCGCGTGGCATCGACCAGCAGGTATGGCGTGCACTGGTTCTCGAGGATCCAGTCGTAGATGGCACGCATCAGATAAGGACGCGTCGAGGTCATTTCCATGGTGGCGCTCTCATCCAAGCTTTGCGCAGATCATAGTCGTTTACACGGGGTGGCGGACTTCACGCGAACGTAGGTCATGTTGTCCGCGGAGCGGACTACTTGACGCCTTGCCAAGAGTGTCAAGTAGCCCGCTTCGCGGGCAACATGACCTACGAAAATCATCAGCCAGCCCGACAGACCTCCCGCAACGCCGCTCCAACCGCATCGGCGCTGATTTCGTCGACCAGCAACCGCCAGAACGCGCCGGATTCAAGATCGAGCCCATGCCGCTCGGCGCGCGCATCGAGCCAATTGAGGATCGCGGTCGAAACCGAAACATCCAACGCGGTGAAGGTCAGCTTTCCGCTGTTCAAGAGGCCCACCAGCTCCGGGCGAGCTCGGAAGCGCTCGAGCAGGACTGCAATCACCGCCTCGCGCAGGGGATCGGATGGCGGGAATGGCGCCAGCGCCGCCTCGTCGGCCTCGCTGCGAGAGCGATCGCTAACGAACATTCTGGCGGCCTTGACGACCCGCTGAAAGCGCCCGGTCGTGTGCGCATCGGCAGTCTTCCCCGGGGATGGTGCCGCCGATTGTAGTTGGAACGCCGGAACATCCAGGTAGTCGAAATCAGGGCTCTCGCAGGCAACCGATGGCGGCGGAGCCATCGCAGGCATCGGCGTCGGCGCAGACCGGGACGCCGGCGCCGCCGGTGCGCCAGCGGCAGTGCCGCCCCATCCCACCGCCAGCATCTGCGGCACTACACGCAATGCAGGAAGCTGGTCGAGCTGCTCGCCCGCCGCGCGTTCCAGCACCAGGGTGATCGCGCTGAGCGGCGTGATCAGCTGGTAGCTGACAGCCATCCGCGTCGCCTGTTCCATATCCACCGTGTTCAACCGTTCGCGCGCCAGCATGCGCGCCGCGGTCGAGGGCGCCGGCGCCTGTAGGTGCGGCGTCAGGGCGACGCGCAGCTGGCGCCTTTCGCCGCTCGGCTCCAGCCATTCGACCTCGGCTGTGGGCTCGCCCTGGCGGTCGACTAGGCCTGCACTCAGCCTGACCCCATCGCCCGGAAAGACCTCGCTTGGCCCGCGCGTCCATTGTGTTGCCCCTGGCCAGCGCACGCGCAACTCACGCAACGCGCCGCTGCGCACGCGCGCGAAGTGACGCTGGATGCGCGCCGCCATGGCATCGGTCGGCAGCACCCGCTCGAGCGCGCCACCGGTAGCCTGGGTCAGCGGCGCGAAGGTCGTCTCCACTGCAGCGGAACCCACCGCGACCGCGAACACCCGCACTCGATCGCGCGCGCAGCGCTTGAGGAAATCCTCGGTGTCGAGATTCCAGACCTCGCCATCGCTGATGATGAAGAGCACGCGCTCGCCGCCGATTGTCGCCGGGACGCGGGCGAGGTCGTCGAGGCCCGCGTTCAACGCCTGCAGGAGCTCGGTACCGCCCAGATCCGCCTGCAATTCCTCGGCACCCTGGAGCAGCGTGCGCTGCACCGGCAGCGTCGCCGGTTGTGGTCGCCGCAGCAGCCATTGGTAGGTCGACCCGAAACGCAGCACGTTGATGCGATCGGCCGGCGTCAGCTGGGCGACGATTGCGCGCACGGCGTCACGCGTCTGGTCGATCGAAACGCCACCCATCGAGCCCGAGCAATCGACCACGATCTCCGCTACCACCGGGCGCGCGCTGGACGCCGTCGCCGGCGCGCAGAAGCTGATCATCGCGGCGCTGGTACCATCGAGGTCCGGGGACATCGAGCCCGCGACCCGCAAGTCCGAGCGCGCGTCGCGCAAGTCGATCACGATGTCGCGATCCAGATGGCCCTGCTCGACCTTGAACTCGATGCCGTCCCCGCGGGCCCGTACCGCGAGCCGATGGGTCGCGGACGACAACTGCGCGCCGGCCAGCAGCCCGCGCACGCGACCATCGAGCACGAATCCATGCTCGGCCAGGATGTCGACCTGCGGCTGGTCCACCGGCTGCATGTCCGGCTGGCCGTAGCGCGGCGCGATCGTCGTGGGCAGCGTCAGGCGCACACGGTCGTCGTTCCACACCAGCCATTGAGCCATGACAATGCGCAGGCTCAGCGTCTCGCCGGGCTTCAAGTTGCCGAGCGCGATATTCGCCAGTTGTTCGCCGACCATGCGGATCGAGAACGCGCTGTGGCCCTCGGCGAGCGCCTGCTCGTAGCGAAGCTCCGCCTGCTGCTTGGGCTGCACCTGCCCGCGCAGCCGGCGCCCGGCAATCTCGACCTCGACATCGAGCAGCACCGCATCGGTCGGCAAGGCGATCGTGTACGTAACTTCGATCGCTTCGTTCTCGCGGTTCGCATAGTGCTGCTCGAGCGTGGTCGTCGCGAGCAGGTCGTCGATCTGGAGGCTGAGGCGCGTCGCCTGCAGCGGCGAGGGGGCGTGCACGATCGCGCGCGGCGCGGTTCGTGGCAGATGGGCGTGGTCGTTCATGGGTCACTCCTCGAGTCGCGGGTTGGTGGGTCTGCGCTGTGCGCGGACGCTCTTTGCTCTGCGTGGATTTCGAGCACGGCGCGGATCAACGCGCGCAATTGCTCGGGGCTGAGCCGTGCCTGGTCCGGGGTGATCACCAGCTCCAGGCCGTCGGCCAGATGGACGTGCGTACGCACTTCGATCGATCCGGGATCACGCCGCGGCGGCGCCTGCAATTCGCCACCCGCCAGCAGCTCGCCGATGCGAGCCAGCGAAAGCCCGGCCTCGCTCCACTTGCGAATGCGCAGCAGGTTCGCGAGGTGTTCCGCGTCATAGCGCGCCGCGCGGGTGCTGCCGTGCGGCCGCGCCAACAGCCCGGTCTGGATGTAGTAGCGCACTGTCCGCAGCGGCAGATCTGCGGCGGCGGCGAGCTGTTCCAGCGTCAGTTCGGTTCGATCGTTCATTCGTACACCTTTGGTGTACGTATTAGTGCGCGAATGTGCGGCGGTGTCAAGCGGTGTTTTCGGGCGAGCGTATTAGTGGCCTGAGTTAAGCCAAAGGCGCACCCGGGAAGGAGCGTCGAAGTCCTCCCCGGGTGCGCTGCGCTTACCCGGGCTACATTGCCGGCGCCGCCTTGGTGATCTTCCAGTCACCGCCGTGACGCGGCAGCTCCAGACGCACCTCTACGACCGCCTTGCCGCGGAGGAATTTGCGTATGCAGGCCTGTGCGCCATGCTCGCGATGCTGCGCTTGCGCCTGCAAATGCCTAAACCATCGCGCAAGCTCTCGCCTGCCTTCTTTTGGAGAACCCAGCCATGATTTCGACAACGAATTTGCGCACCCAAGTGCTCGTGCTCGTGCTCTGCAGCGCCGGTTGCGCGCACCGCCCCGCTGCCGCACCGGTATCCGCACCTGATCGCTTCATGGCGCAAATTGCCACCCTTTGCGGCAAGTCCTACGCTGGAAAGATCGTCGCCAACGAGCCCGCCAATCCCGACGATCCTTTCGCCGGCAAAGCGCTCGTCATGCACGTTCGCGACTGCGGCCCCGAACGCATGGGCATCCCCTTCCACGTCGGCGACGACCACTCGCGGACCTGGATCATCACCCGCATGCCCACCGGCCTGCGCCTGGAACACGACCATCGCCACGCCGACGGCACACCCGACGAGCTCACCTTCTACGGCGGCGACACCGCCAACCCCGGCAGCGCCACCCGCCAGGAATTCCCGATCAACGCCAGCACCACCGCGCTCTTCACCCGCCTCGACCTCGCAGTTTCACTGACCAACACCTGGGCGATGGAAATCCATCCCGCCGAGCGTTTCATCTACGAACTGTCCCGGCCAGGCAGGCTGTTTCGAGTGGAGTTCGACCTCGGCACCCCGGTGGCAACGCCCCCGCCCGCCTGGGGCAACGAGTAGTCGCCCAGGCCGGCCCAGCATTGCGAGCACAGCGAAGCAATCCAGCGACCGTGAAAACAAAACAGCATGGCTTCCGCGACGATGGTCTGCACGGGCGCCAGGAGCACCAAACACGAGCTGGACTGGCGTTCACAAACTGAGCACGAAACCGCAGAAAGGCGCACGATGCGTCTTCTCGGCGAAGGAACTAGCTGGCCCATGAAGCCCACCTACACGGAAGTCGAAGAACGCCTGGCCGATGTCGAAAAACGGGTCACCGGAACCATCATTGACGTCTACGACTTACAAGAGAAAGTCGTACTCCTGGAAGCCAACGCCAGGGCCAACACGGCGTCGCAAAACCTCGAGGAAAGGCTCCAGTTGCTGGAAGCGGCCACTGCCGATCGCGCGAGCGAAGCCTGAGCTGGCTGAATGAACTGACTCGAGCTCCCTGGGCTGACGATCGGGCGCCCTTCCGACAACGGCAGTTCGTGGCCCCACTGGCAACTCGAGCCCCCGCGCGCCGGTCGGGCTCTGTGGCGAGAGCAGCGCCTTGCGTACGGGAGGGCGACGCGCCAAACGTGCCGCGCGCACTCCCAGGCTCCGCCTGCTTCCAATGACGACGCTGCGCTGCCTCGTGCCAAGAGGACGAAATTGTCGCCCCCAAATGAGAACGGCCTGCACCCTTTCGAGTGCAAGCCGTTGGTCTACCTCAATTCTTGGCTCCCGGAGCAGGGATCGAACCTGCGACCCAGTGATTAACAGTCGCAGGCGACCCTATCCACCCTTCACCCGGCATCACGCACAACCCTTATACAGCGCGGTTTCCTGGCGACACTTGGCAAACTTCACCCCTTCCATTCCTGCCCATTACCCGTTAATCTGGTGACTCGCCGGTGACTTTCTGGCGACCACTCAAGGGCTAGCGTGAAGCTCACGAAAGACCAGGTAGACGCAGCGAAGTACACGGGCAAGGGCAACGCCCGGTGCGTGCTGTGGTGCAACGACCCGCGTGGGTTCGGATTGCGCGTCTATCCGTCGGGGCTCCGCACCTTCATAGTGAGCTATCGGGATGCCGGAGGCGCCAAGCGCCTGCTCAGCATCGGCAACTATGGGACGTGGACAGTCGACCAGGCCCGGACCGAGGCGAAGCGCCTGATTCGCGTGGTGGATACCGGCGCCGATCCGGTCAAGGCGCGGAAGGACGCGCGAGCGGCGCCGACCTTCGGCGACCTCGCCAAGACCTACCTTGAGCAGCACGCCGTCCAGAAGCGCAGCGAAGCCGCCGACCGCCGCCGGCTGGATCAGCACGCCCTACCTTTGTGGAAGAACCGCAAGCTGGCGACCATCGAGCAGCACGAGGTGAACACACTGGTGCGCAAGATCGGCACGACTGCCGCTGTGCGCAAGCCGGTGAAGCCTGGATCGGTCCGCAAAGCGAAGGCGCGGCCGAAGGTCGCAGGCGTGGCGAAGAAGGCCGGCCGCCCCTACGAGGCCAACCGCCTGTTGGCGCTGCTCAGCGTGATGTTCAACAAGGCGCCGCTATTCGGGCTGCTGCCCGCTGACCATCCGAACCCCTGCGAGGGCATTCCCCGGTTCAAGGAAGCGAAGCGCGGCCGCTGGGTAGATGCGACCGAGCTCCCGCGCCTGGCCGCCGCAATCGATGCCGAGGCCGATCCGTACGCCCGCGCCGCGTTGTGGCTGTACCTGCTGACCGGCTGCCGCAAAACCGAGCTGCTTAGCGCGCGCTGGGCGGATGTGGACAGTGTGCGGAAGGTGCTGGCGCTGCCGATGACCAAAAGCGGCGAGCCGCACGAGATCCCGTTATCTCCGCCCGCGATGACCATCCTGGACGAACTGCCGCGCGAGCATGGCAATCCGTACGTGTTCCCGGGCCGCCTGACGCCTAAGAACGCACCCAAGGTGCCACGGCACATGGAAGGCATCCGCGGCCCCTGGGACCGCGTGCGCGTGGCTGCGGGCGTTGCCGACGTGCGCCTGCACGACCTACGCCGCACGGTGGGCTCATGGCTAGCGCAGTCGGGTAACAGCCTGCACCTGATCGGGCGAGTGCTGAACCACTCAAAGCAGTCCACGACCGCCATCTATGCGAAGTTCGGCGAAGACCATGTGCGTAGTGCGCTCGACGCCCACGCAGCCAAGATTCTAGGCGCCGCTGGCAAGTTGCCGGCTGCTCCCGTGACCGACATCAAGGAGGCCCGAAAGGCCCGAAAGAAATAGCCCGCGACGCGGGTTAAGCGCCGCCGCCGAGTGCTACCAACACTCGGCGACGACTTCCACAACCGCCACCTAGAAGGAACTGGCGACCATGGCAATTCACGATAGCACCGTGGATGCGGGGACTATTGATCCCGCGATCATCGAATCCGCCGACGCAGCTTTGTACGAGATCGGCGCACTTGCACTCACGCCGAAGCCGCTGATCACTGAGCGAAACCCCATCCGCAAGGGCTGGGCAATCCTGACGCCGAACCTGTTCCGTCAGATCGACATCGCCGCGCGCACGTTGGCCGGCAAGGTGTTCGAGGTCGGGCGCATCGACCAGATGAACTGCTGGGGCCGCATGAACGTGATGGCGGGCGGAGTCTTGCCCGACGCCGCGCTGCTGCGCTCCGACAAGAAATCGATCTACCGCGACATGGGTCTACTGGAGATCGCCGCCGAGATCCCGATACGCGAGGTTGCGACTGGCAAGCGTCCGGAGATCGATCTGCACGCGATCCCGTTCGAGAGAGTCATGGAATATGTCGGCTATCACGAGATCGGCCACGCGACGAATAACTTCGATATCTGGGTACGCACGCCGCCCACAACGCCGGGAGGATGGGCGCGAGCTGCGCCCCGCCAAGACGGCGGGCAGGTGCACCGCCTGAACGAGATCCTGGCCGATCGCTACGCGTGGGAGAAGATGTTTCCAGGCCGCGCGATGCCAGTTCGCGCCGGTGCAGGTGATGTCGCGGATTGGGTCGGCGAAACGATACGTGTGCTCGAAGCGGACGGCGAGACGATGGTCAAGCCGCGCAAGCCGCTCGACCTCGACCCGTTGAAGTGGATTCCGGACGACCACGTCAGCAAGGGTTTCCCTTGGTCAAAGGCAGCGCGCCCGGAGCTACGCAATCCCCCGCAATGGCTGATCGACTTTCGTCGCGTCTGGCGCGACTACGCGGTGTGCTCGCGCAGGCGCTTCAAGCTGCATGCGCTGGACATGGTCGAGGCCTGGAAGGCGGCCGCGAAGAAGCCGACAAAGAAGACACGCGAGCTTGCACGCGAAGGTCGCATTCACTGGCTGCTCCACGGCACGCCGTTTGACCGAACGATCACGCTCGGGGAAGGCGACGAATGAAAACGCCGACCCCTCTGCAGCGCCGCATCCTGGCCGCCCTGCGCCCCGGTGAGCTCGAAGACCGGGCGCTCTATGCCGCACTCCACCCGACGCCGATAGGCACCGTTCACCGCGCCCTGCTGCAGCTGCAGAACGCCGGCCGCGTCGTCTCGCGGCTGGCTGGGACGCGGCTGCGCGCGGTGTAGTCGCGTAGTCCGCCATCACAGGCGGCCTGAGAATAGGCGGGGAAAGGGACGGGAACCCGTCCCTAGGAGAGTGCCGTGTATCGACCGAAATGGATACCCATTGCCAAGGCAGCAAGTGCGCTGGATTACCCCGGCGTCTACGAGTTCGCGCAGGACCTTGTGCAAAAGAACTTTGAGGGGCAGGACGAGCCCGTTCGCTTTGCAATCAATGGCGACACCTGGAAAGTCAGGCGTATTCGAGGGCTTCGGAAACACAAGCTGACTGAAGACAGAAACCTGCCAAAGACGTTCTACACAGACAACGGCGAGTTTTCTCTTTGCGGGTTTTTCAATTTATGGCCCAACGACTGCGTGAACCTCGCAAGCGCGCACGTCAATCCTGCCGGGCGAAAGTGTTTCAGATACGAACTGCAACTCTGGACAGACCAATTCGGCGGTGAGTCCAGCGCCGACGACATCTTTCAAGCCGTCGTTGATGAGCAGGTGGTCGGCTTCGATGAGCTGTTCGTGGATGCCGAAGATGTTGGGATCCTGGCGGAGCGCAACAAGACGCGGTTAACCGAGGCAATGCTCCGTCTGATCGGCGTCTTGGCGCAGGCGGTAGGAATCGACCCACGACGGCCGATAGATCCGGTCGCGAAAGTACTCGTCGAGTGGTGCAAGGCCGCCGACTACAAAGTCTCCAAGAACACGATCACGTCTCGGCTCACGGAAGCTTTCGAGCTCGTCGAGCGCGTCGATTTCCAAAAACTACCAAAAATTCCCAACTGACAGACGTAGCGACACCGGGCCGTTAATTTCGGGCCGGAATCAAGGGGAAACACATGACGACCGAAGAAACCAGCAACACCGCAACGGAAACCAACGACGTACTGCTGCGCGAGGTCGACGCGGCTGCATTCCTGGGCTGGGCCGTGAAGACGCTGCAAAACAAGCGCGTCACCGGCAATGGTCCGCGCTTCATTAAGCTTGGCACCAGTCCGCGCGCCGCAGTCCGCTACCGCATGTCGAGCCTGATCCGGTTTCGCGATCAGTTCGAAGTCGGCAGCACGGCAGAGCACGCTATCCGCGCCGCCCAGGCGTCGGCGTAATGGTCGCCGTCAACCGGAGTCTGGAGTTCCTGCGCCAGCTTCACGCCCGACCGCACGTTGCGGCGCCGCTGGAGTTCGCGAAACTGCTGCACTACCGCATCGCCCCCGACGCCGTACTCGCGACCATCAACGACGCTGGCGTTATCCGGCTGCTGCGCCTGCAGACCGTCGACCATCCCGAACTGATGCGCCTGGGCGCAGATGATCGCGCGGTGCTGACTGCGGCGGTCATGGCGAAGCATCGGGGCGAAGGTCATATCGATGGCCAGCCCTGAGGCCAAAGCGCCAGCGTTGAACCTGCTGGACCGGTGGAAGTCGGCGCGCGCCGCCGCCGCCGACAAGCGGCTGTCTCGTGTCGAGCTCGCCACGCATTTCATGATTCTGGATTACATGAACAGCGTCACCGGCGAGGCATGGCCATCGGCCGATACGCTCGCACGAGACGTCGGCGCAACCACTCGCGCAGTCCGCAAATGCCGTCACCGTTTGGTGGAGTTCGGCCACCTGATCGAGTCGACAGAGGTGGGTAAGACGAACCGCTACAGGCTGCCGACGCCTGCACCAGCGTGCACCCCTGCAAAGGGCTGCACCCCTGAACCACAGTTCACCCCTGAACTGGCGTTCACCCCTGAACCACAGTTCACCCCACCCCTGAACCACAGTTCCGTGACCCCTGAACTGGCGGGTACATCACCCCTGAACGCCAGTTCACCCGATCTTGCTTATGAACTTGTCTCTAAGAACCAACTGATAGAACCAGTAGAGAAAAAAGCTATTGGTCGCGCTACGCGCTCGAAAGTGAAGAAACCGGTTGACGATTCGTTTTCTGATTTCTGGAAGGCGTATCCGGCAGGAAGGCGTGTGAAGCGGCCAGCAGCAGAAAAAGCGTGGGCCCATGCCAAAGGCGAAAAGCATGTGACCGCGATCCTCGCCGACCTATCTGCACGAATGGCTGTCAACGGCGAATGGCACGACCGCGAGATCAAGTTCATTCCCCATCCGACGACCTACTTGCGCAATGCGCAGTGGATGGACGAGTGGACGCCGACGGAAACGCTTGGTGACAAGGTGCGTCGTGCTGCTGAGGAGTTCGCCGATTTCGAATTTGGTGGCGCATTCGGCGCGAAGGCAGACGAGATGAACGCCGCGGCCGCCGCGCGCCTGGCTCGATTCAACGGCGGTGACCTGTCATGACCGACTGGTTCGAGCAGGGTGACACTCAGCCGCCGCAGCCGCCCGAGTGGATGCATCGCAAACCGCCGCCGCCGGCACAGACACCGGTAGTCGCGCAGACCTGGGAATGCCCGCGGCATGGCGTCTACCAGGAAACCCGCATAGCGCGCGAATGGCACGAGCGCGAGCGCCGGTTCACCTGCAGGCAATGCCTGGCGGAAGGTCAGGCGCAGGAAGCCGCCTACGAGCGCGCCCAGGCAATCAGGAGCGCGTGGCTAAGGTCAGGTGTGCCGCACAAGTTCCGCAACCGCCGGCTCAGCAACTACCGCATCACCGACGCACAGAGCAAGCAGGCAGTCGATGCAGCGCGCGCGCTGATCTCGGCAGATATCCAAGCGCTTGCACTGATCGGCGCAGTAGGTCGTGGGAAGTCTCACCTGTCGGTCGCGATGGTGGCCGAGGCGGTACGGGAAGGCCGGAGTGCATTGTGGGTCTACACGCCCGACCTGTTGCGCGAGCTGCGCGCCAGCTACGGCAGAGGCGCCGAGACATCCAGCGATGACATTCTCGCCCGACTGGAGAAACCTGATCTGCTCGTGCTCGATGAGATCGGCGCCAGCAGTCGCAGCGAGTGGGAGCTCAACACGCTGTCAGTGCTGATCGATGACCGATACCGCAACGGCGGGGCGCTCGTGCTCACTGGCAACGTGGCCAGCCTGGCCGACTCTATCGGCGTGCGTGGTGCGGATCGCATCACCGAGATGGGATGCACGATTGTGATGCTCGGGCAGAGCTACCGAAGCAAGGCGCCCGACGATGCGGGACTGCTGGTGCCCGATGACTTCACCGAACCCGAGCGGCCGCACATCGTGCTGAGCATCCGCGGTGTGAATGAAGTCGTGGACATGCCGATATGACGCCGCCCCGCATGGACTCGGCCGCATGACCAAGCCGCACTACAGAAAGGACCTAACCGCCGAAGAGATCGCAGCCGGCAAGACATGGGGCGTGGACTTCTGGCGGCGCTTCGGCCATCTGCAAAACCTTGGCCTGGTGTCGTGCGTCGAGTATCTGTTCGACGGCCCCGAGGGCGAGCCCATCCACCCAGTAGCCGAAGGCGGCGAGTCGATCGAGCGGTCGCTCTACGAGTCCTGCGAGGCCGCCGCGATCGCCATGCTCACCGAAGGCCAGCAAGCCCATAACGACTGCTCAATCGTGGTGCCTGTCCAAGCGCACATCGAGCATGCACAGGTCTTCGGCATCGCGCGCCTGCACTACCGGCCGCACACCAGCCTGACGTCAACATGGTGGGCCGAGCACTGCGACCGCTGCTCAAAGTTCAACGAAACCTACCTGAACCTCACCGAGCGCATGAAGGTGGGATTTCGGAGGACTGCGTAGATGTTAAGCGGCGGGAAGACATCAAGGTCTTATCAAGGCTCTATCAAGGTCTTATCAAGGTTCCATCAAGGTACTAAAGCCGTAAGAACACAGTTCCGATATTCCGGCCTTCGGCCTACATATCGGTAGTTTTTCTGACGAAAAACCGCTGACCAATCTCAGAGACCCAAGGCCGAAAAGATGAAAGCAAAAAAGCCAGTGCGGACCGCAGCCGACATCTACCTTGAAGCACTGCGGGCAAGCTTCGAGCAAGAGCCAACAGCGGTGAAGCGGGCGACCAAGAAGCGACCCCGGCCGATCCGACTTGACGGCGGTTGCCTGCTGTACCGCTTCCCGAAGACTGCGAAGCGGAAGCCGCAGGCGTGAGCGGACTCGGCAGCATGACCACGCCCATGGAGGCTAGGCCCGTGAGCACCCGTGTCACCTTGGAACAGCGCCCCAACGCGCCAGACCCTGCACTGCTGCTGCCACCTTGGCGACCGGATAGCACGGGCTGGTTGCGCCATCCGCGCCCGCAGCCGGCAGACAGTCGCTACTGGGACCCGGACAAAAACGGGGGGGCACCCTATGGAGCTCATCTGCGGAGAGGGGCGCCGGAGCGCAAGCGCTGGCTTGGCGCAGCACGTCCCTGGTGAATGAATAAGGACATGACATTGACGACCGACATCGTGTTGACGCAACAGCAGATGGCTACTGCACTCGGCATCAGCCAGCCGCAAACGTCCAAAGACT
>JANPJV010000135.1:0-18457 GCA_031425695.1 Rhodanobacteraceae bacterium
CCGCAATCGAACGAAGGCTTGCACCTCGGCCCCGCTCGATCATGATCACCGCTCGATCCTCCACACTCAAATGCCGATAACTTTCTCTCATCACAACACCCTACCTCATCAAGGGTGTTGCACTTGGTAGTTGAGTCTGCCCAGAACAAGGGGAGCCTCTAGAAACCTACTGCGCGGTCCGATTGCTGCGTTGCGCGGTGCTCGGAATCCTCATGTACCCCCTTGTACACTGCGGTTCCTGCGCTCCGTGCGCCTTGCACTCGAACCGCTCGCTACGGTTTCAAGAGGTTCCCCAAGATGCACTGGGCCACGCACGGACAGACCGCCGCGGAAATCATCTCTGTGCGTGCGGATGCATCGGAGCCGTTCATGGGGCTCAAGACGACGCGGCCGGGCGGCATCGTGCGCAAGGGAGACGTCGCGGTCGCGAAGAATTACCTGACGGAGCCCGAACTGCAGGTGCTCAATCGCATCGTCAACGTCTACATCGAGTTTGCGGAGTTGCAGGCAATGAGTCGTAAGCCGATGACGATGCACGACTGGATCGCCAAGCTCGACGACTTCCTCAAGATTTCCGAGCGCGACATCTTGAACCATGCGGGAAAGGTCACCGCCGACGACGCCAAGGCGAAAGCGGAGCTCGAATACAGCCGCTATCGCGCTCTGGTGGACGCGCAGCCGCGGCCGGTGGACAAGGAGTTCGAGCGAGTCGCGCTGGAATTGAGCAAACTACCGAAACCCCGCAAGGCCTGATCCTCGAGGACATGATTTTGCGGCGCATGCGTCGCGCACAGCTATCAGGAGCCGCTCGATGTATCCGGTCATCCGCGTCGACCCGACTCAATCGGAATCTCCTGAACTGCTCGGGACCAAGCGCAAGTTCTGGTACTCCGATGCCGAAGGGAAGCGGTGGCTGTTCAAGGCGGAAGAGCGCGGCACGGGGGAGGATTGGGCCGAGAAGATTTGCTGTGAGCTGGCTGCGCTACTTGGTCTGCCACATGTGCATTACGATCTGGCCGAGGAGTCCATCAGCGATACGCCGGGCGTCGTCTGCGCATCCATGGCAACAGGTTCCAGCCAGTTGGTACTTGGCAACCAGCTGCTCCTGGAACGCGACGATCGATATCCCACGGACGTCATCGCCAAGTACCGAGTGCGGGCACATACGATCGAGGCAGTCACATCGGTCCTGACGGACCTGGAGCCTCCCACAGTCGAGTGGTGCCGTGAACTTCCGCTCGACGTGGTGTCAGCTCTCGACATCTTTACGGGGTACGTGATGCTTGACGCACTGACCGCCAACCAGGATCGTCATCACGAGAATTGGGGCGCGCTGCGCGTTGATGGAGCCTTGCGCCTGGCACCCACTTTCGATCACGGTGCTTCGCTGGCTCGGAATCTCTCGGATGAGGAGCGGAAGCGTCGCGTCGAATCTCGCGACCGTGGCTTCCAAGTCCCGGCATTCGCCCAGCGAGCGAGGTCTGCCTTTTACGGGAGCGATGTTGCGAGCAGGTCCATGGGAACGTTTGAAGCCTGGCAGGGTTTCGCGGTGCGTTCACCGCTGGCAGCGCAAGGATGGCGCAATCGCTTGGCGGCACTGGATACCTCGGCGATCTCAAAGTTGTTGTTGGATGTGCCGCCCAACCGCTTGTCTGGCATCGGCCAGGAGTTCACGCTCGCGCTATTGTTGGAAAACCAGCGGCGAATTGTTCGAGGGGAGGATGTATGACCCAATCGTTGTTTGTCGCGTGGCGCTCGGGCAGTGCGGATGCAGGACACTGGGGACCTGTGGGTCGCCTCGATAGTGATGGCACCGGCTATCGTTTCATGTATCTGCGTGGAGCCATGACCTTACCTGGGTTCGTTCCCTTTGCCGGGATGCCGACGCTGGATCAGGTCTACGAATCCGATGAGTTGTTTCCGCTGTTCGCCAATCGTCTGCTCGCGCGGTCGCGGCCGGAATACCATGCCTATCTGTCCTGGAGCGGCTTTGAGCGTGGCGAGCTGCCGGAGCCTGTTGCCATCCTCGGGATCACGGCGGGTCGCCGGGCAACCGATCAAGTCGAGGTGTTTGCCTGCCCGGCCAAAGACACTGAAGGTCGCTATCACTGTGATTTTTTCGTCCACGGCGTGCGTTGGAGCCAGCCGTCCGCGATCGACAAGATTGCGGGTCTGGTGCGCGGCGACGTTCTCTTGCTGCGTCGCGAACCCAAAAACCGTTTTGATTCGAACGCCGTAGCGGTCGTTACAGCCGCGGCGCTCGACGGCGAGAAGATCGGTTACGTTCCGCGTTACCTCTGCGCCTACGTGCTCGCGCTTCAATCGCTTGCGGGAGTCGAGCAGGTGTCAGTATCGGTGCGTCGCGTCAATCTCGACGCGCCCTTGCAGCATCGACTGCTTTGTCGACTGAGCAGTCCTTGGCCAGATTCATTCGAGCCCTGCAGCGATGAAGCATATCGACCGATTGTCGAAGAACTGGCGACCTGCTGACGACCGCACGTGAACGAACGCGAAGTTGAGCTGGCTTCCCAAGGTTGGTTTCAAGCCCTGGGCTACCAACTCGCGCACGGTCCCGCGCTTGCACCTGATCAGCCCGGAGCGGAGCGCGAGACTTTCGCTCAGCCTGTGCTGGTTGGGCGCTTGCGGGCTGCCATCGCCCGACTCAACCCGTCCATTCCTGCCGATGCGCGCGAGGAAGCCCTCCGCAAAGTCCTGCACGTCGGGATGCCATCGCTGACGCAGAGCAATCGCGTCTTTCACGGTTATCTGCGCAATGGCGTGCGAGTGGAATACGCGCGGCGGGACGGCACCATTGCCGGGAACGACGTTCTGCTGGTGGACTTCTCGGCGGTTGATGCCAACGACTGGTTGGTCGTCAATCAATTCACGGTGCTCGCGGGCCAGCACAACCGTCGCCCCGACCTCGTCGTCTTCGTCAATGGCTTGCCGCTAGGGCTGATCGAGCTCAAGAACGCGACCGACGAAAATACGACGATCTGGAGCGCCTACGCGCAGTTGCAGACCTACAAGGCCGAGATCCCTGCGCTGCTGCAGTACAACGCGGCGCTCGTTGTCAGCGATGGCCTGCAGGCGCGCATCGGCTCGGTCACGGCGAACCAGGAATGGTTCAAAATCTGGCGCACCGTCGATGGTGAAGCCGAGGCACCGAAGTCGGCGTTGGAGCTGGAAGTGCTGGTGCGCGGTGTGTTCGAGCGACGGCGCTTTCTGGATCTGCTGCAGCACTTCATCGTCTTCGAGGAAGACCCCGACACCGGCGCCCTGCACAAGATCATCGCCGGCTATCACCAGTTCTTTGCAGTGAATGCGGCGGTCGAAGAAACCGTGCGCGCGAGTGGCGCCGGCTCGCGCGCCGATGCCGGCGATGAAGTCGGAAGTTACTGGGCGCGGCGCATGCATGGAGGTCGCCCCGGGGATCGTCGCGCCGGCGTGGTCTGGCACACACAGGGGAGCGGCAAGAGTTTCTCAATGTTGTTCTACGCCGCGCGCGTGGTCCGGCATCCGGCGATGGAGCACCCGACGCTGGTGGTGCTGACCGATCGCAACGATCTCGACGACCAGTTGTTCGGCCAGTTTCAGCGATGCGCCGACATCCTCAGCCAGACGCCGGTGCAGGCGAGTGGTCGCGAGCATTTGCGTGAGCTGTTGAACCGCGCGAGTGGCGGCGTCGTGTTTACGACGATCCACAAATTCATGCCGGAACGCGGCGAGCTGATGCAGGAATTGAGCGCGCGGCAGAACATCGTCGTGATCGCTGACGAGGCGCATCGAAGCCAGTATGGATTCGGCGGCAAGGTCAATCAGTCGACCGGCGAGATGTCGTACGGCTTCGCCAGCAATCTGCGCGATGCGCTGCCGAATGCGTCGTACATCGGCTTTACGGGCACGCCGATCGAGAAGACCGATGCCAACACGCGCGCCGTGTTCGGCGACTACATATCGATCTACGACATTCAGCGCGCCGTCGCCGACAAGGCGACCGTGCCGATCTACTACGAGAGCCGCATCTCCAAGCTCGCTTTGAATGCCGCCGAGATGCCGAAGCTCGACGCGGAGTTCGAGGAAATCACCGAGGGCGAAGAGCAGACGCGCAAGGAAAAACTCAAGAGCAAGTGGGCGGCGTTGGAAGCTCTGGTCGGCGATCCCAAGCGTGTCGCGTTGGTCGCGTCCGACATGGTCTCGCATTTCGAGAAGCGCCTCGAAGCCATGGATGGCAAGGCGATGATCGTCTGCATGAGCCGACGGATTGCAGTCGATCTCTACCGGGCATTGATTGCGTTGCGACCGCAGTGGGCGAGTGCCGCAGACGACGATCTGGAGGCCGAAAAAGGCAAGGCGTGCGTCGTCAAAGTCGTGATGACCGGCAGCGCCGACGATGGTCCCGACTGGCAGCCGCATATCCGCAGCAAGGACAAACGGCGCCGGCTCGCGAACCGTTTCAAGGATGCCAAAGACCCATTTCGCATCGTGATCGTGCGCGACATGTGGCTGACCGGTTTCGACGCGCCTTGCCTTCACACAATGTACGCGGACAAGCCGATGCAGGGCCACGGGTTGATGCAGGCGATCGCGCGCGTGAACCGTGTGTTTCGCGACAAGCCCGGTGGACTGGTCGTTGACTATTTGGGTCTGGCTGACCAGCTCAAGAAAGCGCTGGTCACCTACACCGAAAGTGGCGGTCAAGGCGACCCGGCGCTCGACACCGCGCAAGCCATCGCCGTGATGTTGGAGAAGCACGGCGTTGCGTGTGACTTGATGGATGGGTTCGATTGGAGCCGGTGGGTCATCGGTACTTCAGGGGAGCGGTTGGCGCTGATTCCGGCGGGACAGGAACACGTGCTCGCGCAGGAGGATGGCAAGAAGCGCTGGCTACAGGTCGTCGCCGAGCTCTCGAGCGCGTATGCGCTGAGCTCCGGCAGTGACGAGGCCGTCGCCATCCGCGACGACGTCTCGTTTTTCCAGGCGATCCAGGCAGCCCTGAACAAGCGCAGTAGCGACAACAAACGCTCGCCGGAACAGATCGACGCCGCCATCCGCCAACTGGTCTCGCGGGCCATCACCACCGACGGCCAGGTGATAGACGTCTTTACCGCCGCCGGTCTCGCCAAGCCCGACATCAGCATCCTGAGCGACCAGTTCCTCGCCGAAGTGCGCGGGCTCAAGCACAAGAACGTCGCCGCGGAACTCCTTGAAAAGCTGTTGAAAGACGAGCTGAAAGTCCGCGCCCGGCGCAATCTCGTCCAGGCGCAGGTCTTCTCCGAAAAGCTCAAAAAGACGCTCAATGGTTACCACAACCGCGCGATCTCCACGTTGCAGGTCATTGAAGAGCTGATCAAGCTCGCGAAGGAGCTCGATGCCGCCACGAAGCGTGGCGCAGATCTCGGGCTCACCGACGACGAAATCGCCTTCTACGATGCCCTTGCCGCGAATCGAAGCGCGGTCGAGGCGATGGGCGATGCGAAGCTCCGGTTGATTGCTTCCGAGCTGATCACCCAGGTCAAGAAAAGCGTCACCATCGACTGGACCTTGCGCGAAAGCGCGCGGGCCAAAATCAAGGTCATGGTCAAGCGCATCTTGAACAAGTATGGCTATCCGCCGGACCTGCAGGACGAGGCGGTGAAGACAGTGCTCGCGCAGGCGGAGTTGTTGTGTGCCGAGTGGGCTACGGCGTGAGTGACGTCTGGTTTCGGTTTACGTAGGCAACGTTGCGCCCGATCATCGTGTAGCCACTCGCTACAACACGCTGGCGCATCTTGCACCTATGTCGATGGCCCTAAAGCCACAACCTACCAGCCTCTAGCCGATGGAGACCCGCAGCTGAAGATTTCGCAGCTCTGCAGATCCCATCGCGCCTAGTAAATCGGCGCTGCCTCCCAAGAAGCGGGTTCTCCCCGATAGCATCAGTGCCCATGCACCTCGACCACCTCCAGCAATCCCAACCGTCCCGCATCCTGTTCGAGTGCGTCTCCGGCAGTCGCGCTTATGGGACGTCCAACGACGCCAGTGACACGGATATTCGCGGTGTTTTCGTGCAGCCAACGACGGAGTTCCTGATCACCGGAGTGCCGCAGGAGCTGGTCGCGGATGACCGCCACAACACCGTTTACTACAGCCTGCGGCGGACGCTGGCTCTGCTCGGCGTGGCGAATCCGAACATCCTTGAACTGCTGTACATGCCAGGCGACTGCGTGCGGATCGATACGCCAGAGATGGCGCTGCTGCGCGCAAAGCGTGCGCTGTTCATCACTCGGCAGTGCGCGGATACGCACGTCGGCTATGCCTTCAGCCAGATCAAGAAGGCGCGCGGCCAGAACAAATGGATCAATCAGCCGAAGTCGGAAGCGCCGCCGCGCAAGGAGGATTTCTGCCATGTGTTGACGCCTGTCGCGCTGGCGGGAAACGCGGGCGCGCCTTGCCGGCCGGTGCCGCTGGAACGCAGCGGAGTCGCGCTCAACGAGTGTCATGTGGCGCGCCTGGAACATGCGCAGGATGTGTTTCGTCTCTATCACTACGGCGCGGCCGCACGCGGCGTCTTTCGGGGTGACGCGCTCGCGCTGGAATCGATCCCCGTCGCCGACGAGAACGCGCGTTTTGCTGGCCTGCTGCTGTACAACGAGCGCGCCTGGAAGCAGGCCACCGAGGACCATCGCAATTACTGGCAGTGGCGCGCGGAGCGCAACGAGGAGCGCTGGCGTGCGCAGGAGGCTGGTGAGCTCGACTATGACGCCAAGAACCTCATGCACACGATCCGGCTGCTGCTGTCGGGCGAGTCGATTCTCACCCGCGGCTGTCCGATCGTGCGCTTCGAAGGCGCGCAGCGGGAACTGCTGCTCCGCGTGCGTGCCGGCGGTCTCAGTTATGCCGAGGTAATTTCAATGGCCGAGGAGATCAAGGCGCGCTGCACGACGTTGCGCGATCGTGCGGATCTACCCGAAGCCGTCGATGGCGCAGAGGTCGATGCGCTGCTGTCCACACTGACACACCAATGGGAGCAACGCATTCAATGAAGGACGCCATTGCCGCCGCGATCGCCTCGATCGAGCACGAGCACGATGTTCGTGTCCTTTACGCTGCGGAGTCCGGCTCGCGTGCCTGGGGTTTTGCATCGCCTGACAGCGATTGGGATGTGCGCTTCATCTACGCGCATCGGCGCGACTGGTATCTCGGGATCGGCGAGCCGCGCGATGTCATCGAGGCAATGTTGCCCGGGGACCTGGATCTCGCCGGCTGGGATCTGCGCAAGACGCTGCGCCTTTATCTGCGTGGAAACTACGCCCTCAACGAGTGGCTCGATTCGTCGATCGTCTACGCCGAACGCGGCGACCTGGCGAGCGAACTGCGCCGCCTGTTGCCGGTCGCCTTCCGCGCGCCCGGTGGTTATCACCATTACCTGCGCATGGCGCAGGGCGTCCACGCGGAGTATCTGGCTCAGGATCCGATGCGACTCAAAAAGCTGTTCTATGTGCTGCGTCCCTTGCTGGCTTGTCGCTGGATTCGCGCGACCGGTGCACAGCCGCCGACTGCGTTCGAGCAACTGGTGACGGCCGCGTGGGTCAGTCCCGACGAACGCGCATTGATCCACGAGTTGGAAGTGGCCAAGGCGGCGGCCGGGGAGGGCGTTCGTGTGGCGCTAACGGTGACCGTTCGCGCGTGGCTGGAGCGCGAGTTGGCGGCGGCCGGTGATGCTTCCGCGGCGATTCGATCGACGGCGAGTATTACGACCGATACGCTGGATCGGCTGATGATCGAGAGCCTCGCGGCGGCGTGGGCTTGATACGCACCAGCCAGTGGTTTCTCTAGACTCGCCACGCGCACAACGGAGCGAGTTGGCCTTGGATCCTGATGTCGAGGTGGTGAGCGCACTGTTCAATCAGGCGCTGGAGCGGGGTGCTGGCGAGCGTGAGCGCTGGGTTCGCAGGCAACCGGTTTCCGAGGCGGTGATCGATGGCGTGCTGCGGCGTTTGCGGCTGTCGGAGCAGACCGTCGAACGGGCGTCGACGGGTCCGCAGTTCGCTTCGCGCGAAGCGCAAGTCGACACCGTGCCGGCGGCGGAGCGGCTCGCGCCGGGCACTCGGCTCGGGGCGTGGGAGCTCATTCGCGAGCTCGATGCGGGCGGCATGGGTGTCGTCTACCTGGCGCGGCGGGCGGATCTAAGCTACGACAAGCAGGTCGCGATCAAGTTCGTGCGTGTCGATCCGCTGCTTCCATCGAGCGTGCGCGCTGACCTGATTGCGCGTTTCGAGAACGAGCGGCGACTGCTGGCGCGCCTCGATCATCCACACATCGCGCGCATTCTGGACGGCGGGCGCAGCGACGCCGGCGTGCCCTACCTGGTGATGGAGTTCGTCGATGGCGATTCGCTCACGCACTACTGTGATCGCGCCGGGCTCGACGTAGCCGGGCGCCTCGCCCTTTTCCGCCAGGTCTGCGAGGCGGTACAGGCTGCGCATCGCCACTTGATCGTGCACCGGGATATCAAGCCGCAGAACATCCTGGTTGATCGCGCGGGCGAGCCGCGCTTGCTGGACTTCGGCATTGCGCGGCTGTTGGCGGATGAAGGCGGTGAAACCGAGCAGACCATCGGGATGGCCATGACGCCGGCCTACGCGAGCCCGGAGCAATTGCGCGGCGAGGCGCTGACGACTGCGTCGGATGTGTATTCGCTCGGGGTCGTGCTGTTCGAGCTGCTGAGCGGGGCGCGCCCCTTCGAGCTTTCGGGTTTGAGCCCCGCGGAAAGCGAGCGGCTGGTCTGCGAGACCGCGCCACCCACGTTGCGGCGTGCGCTCACGCGCAGCGAACTCGTCGCGCCGGAACGCGAGGCGCGGACGCGCGCGGTGAGCAGTGATCTTGAGCGCCTGGTCGCCAAGGCCCTGCACAAGGATCCCCTGCTGCGCTATGGCTCGGCGCAGGCGCTGGCCGACGATATCGAACGCTATCTCGCCGGCCAGCCGGTGCTGGCCTATCCGGACTCGCTGCGCTATCGCTCTGCCAAGTTCCTGCGCCGCCATCGCCTGGGCAGCGCGGCGGCGGCGGTCGCGCTGCTGCTGGTGCTGGCGGCGGGAACGGTTGCCGCCTGGCAATGGCGTGCCGCCTCGCGCGCCGCCGCCGACACGGCGCAGGTCAATGGGTTCCTGCTCGACGTCATGAGCGTCTCCAATCCCTATGAGAGCGGGTCGGAGCTCACCCTGGCGCAGGCGCTGGATGAGGCCAGTGGATTGGTCGATACGCGCTTCGCAGCACGCCCCGACCTGGCCGTGTCGATCCGCACGGCGCTGGGTGAAAGTCTGTTCGCGCGCTATCGCTTGGACGCCGCCGAAACCCAATTGCGGCGTGCGCTGGCCGATGGTGAGCGCATCTTCGGACCTGATGACTCGCGTACCGTGCTGGCGCTGGCGACGCTCGCGAGCGTGGTCAAGGAAAGCGACCGTCTCGACGAGGCGCAGAAGCTCTTCAATGACGCGCTGGCGCGACTCGAACGCGGCGGTACGACGCAGGAGCCGCTTTATGGCAGCGTGCTCAACGATCTCGGCGTCATGCACTTGCTCGCCGAGGATTTCGAGGCTGCCCGAGGCTTGCTCGAGCGGGCACTTGCCAGCAGCAGTGATGGCAGGGAAGAACGCGCCCGCACGGTGGCGAACCTGGCCCAGGCATCCCGTGGGCTCGGCGATCTCGAGCGTGCCGAGGCACTTTATCGCGAGGCGCAGCCGATCCTGGAATCGGTCTATCCGGACGGCGGGCCGCATCTGGCCGTACTGCTCAACAATCGGGCACGCCTGGCGTGGGAACGCGATCGCCCCGATGAGGCGATCGAGTTGCAGAAGCAGGCTGTCGCGATGCACCAGCGCTCCTTCCGCGGTGACCACGTGATGATCCTGGTGCCGATGACCAATCTCGCGCGCATGGCGCTCGACGTCGGCGATGCAGCGGTCGGCAGCGAATGGGCGGAGCAGGCGGCGGCCATGGCCGACCGGCTGTATGCGCTGGAGCCGCACCCCTACCAGGTGAATGCCCTGATGGCGCTGGTCGAGGCGCGCCTGCGTGCGAATCGGCCGGGCGATGCAGCGGAGCCAGCTGCACGCATGCAACGCATCCTGGCTGGCCTGGATTCGGCACCAGAATCGACGCGCGAGCTCGCGGCGGACCTAATCGTTCGCGTGTGCGCCTTGCCGACGGCACGAGTTGGAGTCGTTTGCACCGAAGGCTGATCGGTGCGGCGGTCGCTGGGTCACGCAACAAGCGCTACCCGTGGAGAATGCATGCCCAGTAGCGAGACGCGGCGCTGGCGCGAATCAACGGATCAGCTTGGGAGCGAGCTCTTCGCGCGCTCAGGGCCACGCTACCTCCAGTCAACTGGTGTTTGCGGTGGACGGTACCGCGATTTCGATCGCCGGCTCAGGTGAGCTGACGCGTTCGCTCGGCAGATTTCGCGTATTCCGGACAGGATTTGCACTGGAGCTCTGCCATTGAATTTGCGCGTCGTGACAGCAGGCGTACTGGGTCTCCTCCTGTGTCCGCCGATTGCGGCCGTTGGCGTCAAGGGACTAGGCCAGATCAGGGTCGACGAGATCTTGGTCGTGCGCTCGACTCGTGCGCTGGACATTCCAGATCCTGCGATGGTCAATCCGGTGTTGGGAATCGTGGCGTTGGGGCTCATACCGGGCCTGGTCTCGTCGGCAGTTGCTGACAATCGCCGCAAGCGGGTTCACGTCCGGCAGCTCGAGACATTGCGACCCCTGTCGGAGGAGCCGCAGATCGAGCAGTTCGTCGAGCGCCTCCGCGCGCAGGTGATGGAGGTCGTGGCTACGCGCCATGGGACCGCCGATGCGCGCGTGCAAAGGCTCGATTCCGAAGCTGCGCGACGCCTGCTGAGCTTGAGCTGGCGCCGAAGCCGGTGCTGAGTGCAATGGTGGTGGCGGACATGGACATTCGCCTGGAGTGCTTCAACGTCGGCGTCGCGCTGAGCTATGGCACCGGCTATATGAAGCAGACACGGGATATCCGCCGGAAGCCGATCGAGGTGTACGTCTCGCGACCCGAGCGCGTGCGGGCAGTGATCTCCGAGTGGTGTCGGCCGGAAGTGCGGGAGCTTGGACGCGACGGGCTCGCGCCGGAGGAGATGCAGAAGCTGTTCGCAGACTTGCTCCCGGAACTGGCTCGCGCGCGCGATGAAGTGTTGAGCGTCCTGCAATCGGCGGACTATGACGCGATCGGCGACCAGGTGCCGACGCACCGCTACTTGAAGGAAAAAATTGCGCTTGTGGCTTACCGTCCCAACCGCACCCTGATTGCAAACAAGAACGGCACACTGCTGAAATGGGTGCCTGCCGCGCTGATCAAAGACTACAAGTGTGGCAAGCAACGCTGCGCAAGCGTGCTGCGCGCGCAGGCCGAGGAGCGTGAGCGACGGCGCCGGTGGGAGGCCTTGCGGGCTGGCTGAGCAGAAGCTTGCCGCGCTAGCGCCGCAGCTGCGCCACCTTGTTAGACAAGGCCGGGCGATTGCTCTGGCTCCCGGCGCAGGCGACGCGGTTGCGGCCAGCGCGCTTGGCGGAATACAGGGCGCCGTCAGCGCGGGCGAGGGCTTCGGTCGGCGAACCGACGCCCGCGGACCACGCCGCCACGCCGATGCTGATCGTGACGTGGACGCCATGCAGGTCGGTGGTTTCGATCCCGGCGCGCATGCGTTCGGCGAGCGCGGCGCCAGTCCCCTCGTCGGCGTCGGCCAGGATCACTGCGAATTCCTCGCCACCGTAGCGAAAGAGGTCGGTGCCGCTGCCGAGCGTGCGGCCGAGCACGGCGGCAACTTCGGTAATCACCCGGTCACCCACCAGATGTCCGCGGCTGTCGTTGATCGCCTTGAAGTGGTCGATGTCGAGCAAAAGGAAACAACACGCGCGGCTTTCGCTTTCGATCGCCGCGACGGCCTCGTTGAAGGTGCGCCGGTTGAGGCAGTTGCTCAGTGCATCGTGGTTCGAATGGAAGCGCAGCATGGCGCCGGCGCGTGATTCGAGCAGCGCGTAGGTGTACATGAAGCACACGAGCAAGCCATAGCCACTGGTGAAGCGCACGACTTCGATCATCGGCAGCAGCAACGCGGTAATCGCTGTCGCGAAGACGCCGAACAGGAGCATGCCGGTGAGCGCAAGGCCCGGCCGCAGCAGGAATACGAGCACTGGCGGGAGGATATAGGCCCAGTGATGCATGCTCCGGCCGGAATAGCCGCCGAAGCCGATCACCAGGGTGAGCGCAACCGCGACCACGCCGAAGAAGACGGCGCCGCCCAGGCCACGCGGAAGCGTCAGCAGCGCGATCACACAGCCGCTGACGGCACCAAGCACGGCCCACGAGAGAAAGGCGGTGTCGGCGTACCCGAGCCGCGTATTCAAGATGCCGAGCGCGATCATCAGCAGCATGACCAGGCCGCTGAGGACCATGGCCACCCGCCAGCGCAGTGTCTCGCGCAGGATCGAAAATGAATCGCGCCGCAGCCGCATGCACACGCCCCCGTATGTACAGGAAATGTTAAACCCCGCCGGGCTGCGTGTCGCGCGTTTTTTCTGCATCGAATCGTTTTCGCAAGCGCCTTTCCAGTGGTTTCGAAAAACCGCGCTCCACCAGCGTTGCCAGTAACACGCAGAGCACGACGCCAAGTGGATAGGCAAGGTAGTTCGTCGTGTGCTCAGCTCCGAATGCAGCGCGCCAGGCGGCGACGAGTCCCAGCACGACGAACATGTGGGTGAGATAGAGCTCGTAGCTGAGCTGGCCCATGCGGGCGAGCCAGTGCAGGCCGCGCGGAGCGCGCGCTTGCGACCAGTGGCAGCCGAGCAGCAGCAGGCCGATGCTGGCAGCGATGAAGAGAATGCTGGCGTGTCTAGTTGCGCGCCAGAGCTCGCCGCCGCAAAGCAGCGCAGCCGTGAAGCTCACTGCCCCGAGCCAGATGAGGCTTCGCGCAAACGGCAGCGACGGGCGCCAGGCGTGCGCCAATTGCGCGCAGAGCACGCCGAGCGCGATTGCCGACATGGCAGGCAGGTACGCTTTTTCCTGCCAGATTTCCTGCCCGTCGAGGAGGCCGCGCGTCCACGGCAGCGAGATTGCCAGCGCCGCGAGTGCGAGTATCAGCAGCGGTCGCGGCAGCAGCACGCAGACAACAGGAAAAGCGAGATAGAACATCTCCTCGATCGACAGCGACCAGAGCACGTCCCAGTTGCCGGGCAGCCAGCCGGTCCGACCTTCGTACCAGTTGAGATGCAGGCCAAGCGCCGAAAACCAGGCGCCACCGAGCGACTGGCCGGGCTTGTCAATCACGAAACCGGGTACACCGGCCCAGTGCAGCACGCTCAACACCAGCATCAGTGCGAGCAGTAGCGGCAGGATGCGGCTGGCGCGTTGCACGTAGAAACTGCGCCGATCAATCGCACGCAAGTTGCCGTAGCGCTCGAGCGCGCGGCGGGCGATGAGGAATCCGGAAATCACGAAAAAGGCGTAGACCGCGGCATACCCGCTATAGCTGAGCAGGCCGACCACGCGTCGCCCGAGCACTTCGCCGACCGCGCTCGGGCCGAGTGGTAGCCGGAATGGCAGGGCGAAGTGATGCAGGATGACGAGCAGTATGGAAACACCGCGGAGGACGTCGATGGCGCCGTTGCGGGCTGGGGAATGGGGCTCAGGCATCGGCCGGCATGGGGGGGCGTCTTTCGGTCAGGGCCGTAGGATCGCAGTCATGACCGCGCACACCAAGCATGACGAAAGTATCCGATTACGCAGGTCACGTTGCGCCCGCTTGCAGTTGTACTGGCGCGTGCAGTGATCGGGTGCTACGTGACGCCTGACTGACAACTCAGCGTTTGGTGTCACGTAGCGCCGAACCATGACCTCGCGGCTACCGGCATTGCGCGGCCGCAACGTGACCTACGGACCGCCCCGCCCCAGTTTGATACCCAGAGCTGAACTCTCGCGAAAATCAGATGCCACGGGTGCAGAATCATGGGTCCACGCCTGACCACCCAGAGGAGCCAGCCATGTCCGACAAGCGCCTGCAATCCAAAGATTTCGATCCGGCGGTGCTGCGCTTGTTCGACAAGTACGTGCACGGCGATATCGATCGCCGCGGCTTCCTGGCGGGCGCGGCCAAATTTGCCGTGGGCGCCGCCGGCGCGGCCGGATTGCTGGCCGCGCTCAGCCCGCGCTTCGCGGCCGCGCAACAGATCGCGCCGGACGATGCGCGGCTCGATACCAGTTCTTCGGAATTTGAGTCGCCCAAGGGCTACGGGAAGGCGCGCGGCTACCTGGCCAAGCCGAAAGCCACCAAAGGCAAGCTGCCCACGGTGCTGGTGGTGCACGAGAACCGCGGCTTGAATCCGCACATCGAGGACATCACCCGCCGTCTCGCGCTGGCCAATTTCATTGCCTTCGCGCCGGATGCGCTATTTCCGCTCGGCGGCTATCCGGGAGACGAGGACAAGGCGCGGGCTGAATTTGCCAAGCTCGACCAGGCCAAGACGCGCGAAGATTACCTGGCGGCGGCGGAATTGCTCGAGAACATCGAGGGTGGCAACGGCAAGCTCGGGGTCGTCGGCTTCTGCTATGGCGGCGGCATCGCCAACATGCTCGCGACCAGGATGCCCGGGCTCGCCGCGGCGGCACCGTTCTATGGCAGCCCGCCACCAAGCGACGAGGTCAAGAACATCCGCGCCGAGATGCTGGTCGTGCTCGCCGACAACGACGAGCGCATCAACACCGCCTGGCCGGCGTTCGAGGCCGCGTTGAGCGAGTCGAAGGTCAAGTTCGAGCTGTTGCGGCCACCCGGCACGCAGCACGGGTTCAACAACGACACCACGCCCCGGTATGACGCCGAGGCGGCGAAGCTCGCATGGGGGAAGACGCTGGCCTTGTTCGAGCGGACCTTGCGCGCGTGACCACCCAAGTATTCGTGCTCGAGTCCGAGTACATCGAGCTCAACCAGTTGCTGAAGCTCGAAGGGCTGTGCGGCAGTGGCGGCGAAGGCAAGCAGTTGGTCGCCAGTGGCATGGTCGAGGTCGATGGCGCGATCGAGCTGCGCAAGACCGCAAAGATCCGCGCCGGACAGCGCGTGCGGGTGGGTACGGTGGTGATCAGCGTCCGGGCGGAGTGAGACGGATCTCTTGCCATGCTTTCCCGGCTGCGTTGCGCCTACCCAGGCTACGAAGCTCGCTTCCGTAGCCCGGGTAAGCCGCAGGTGCACCCGGGGCTTCACCGCGCCTCGAAGCCGTCAGCGTGGATAGCGCTCCAGCGTTACCAGCGCCCCGGCCTTGCTCCAGCCGTAGACGAGTGTTTGCAGGGCCGTGCGCCACATCGTGCGCTCAAGGAAATCGCGCAACGCGCGCGAGCGGCGCGGCGGCCCGACAAAGTGAGCGCAGTCCGGGGTCGCTTCGGCGTATCTTGAGTCTCCCGCACGGAGGGCCAGGGTTTGACCGCACGAGAGCTGCTCGAAATCGCGGGTCGGGAGCCGGCTGTCCTGCTGGCGATTTTTGCCTTGCCGCCTCTGCTGGCGCTGATCCTCGGCTTGCTGCACGGGCGTGGGTTGGGCGCGCGTTCGCCGTGGAAATACTTCTACGCCGCGCTTGTCTACCTCGCGTGCGTGCCGGGCATGTTCGCCGTCGTGCTGACTGCCTACACGCTGTTCTTTGTCCGCGGCAACCTGCTCGACGTGAATCTTGCCGTGTATGCGCTGCCGATCCTGTCGATGCTCGCAACCCTGGTGTTGATTCGTCGGCGCGTCAGCTTCGATGCGATTCCGGGCTTCGACCGCTTGTCCGGTCTGCTGCTCACGGTCGCCGTGTGCTTCGCGGTCGCGCTGGCAATCGAAAAGACCCGCCTGCTGGTGCTTTTCGGAGGCTCGATCTTCTCGATGTTGGTGATTGCGCTGGTGTTGTTCCTGCTCGCGCGCTGGGGAATGCGTACGGCTTTCGGGCCACGGCGGCAGCGTGTGGGCTATGTGCCGGAGGATTGGAGGGAACGGCGATGAAGGGGTCGCAGGCTTTTCGTGGGTTCGGACCTTGTCCGAACGCTGCTGATTCGCGCTCGGGGCAAAGCGTCTCAACAAGGTCCGAACCCACGCAATCAAGGGCGGGAGCCGCAAGCGTGGGAGTCCGGCTCCTGCTACGTAGCGAAACGCGGCGCTGGCGCGATCGATTGCACGCACTTTCTAAATTTGCGCGCGCTCAGAGCCACGCTACATTGGTGCTCGCGCTGTTGTTTGTTGCGAATACCGCGCCTGCCCAGGTCGCGCCCGGCTGGTGGTGGAACCCGGCTGAGCCCGGGCGCGGCTTCTTCCTCGAGGGCCAGGGCCAGAGCATCTTCATGGCCGGTTATCTGTATGAGGACAATGGTCGCGCGACCTGGGTCACGAGCAACCTCACTGCGACTGCAACCAACGACTATTCCGGGCAGCTGTCGACTTTCAGCGGCGGCCAGACGCTGAACGGCCCGTGGCGACCGAACGTCGCCAACTTTGCACCGCTGCCACCGGTGCGCCTCCAATTCTCCGATGCGAGCCACGCCACGCTGACCTGGCCTGGCGGCAGCCTGCCGATCCAGCGGACGGAGATTGTTGCGGGTGGCTTGAGCGCGCTGGTCGCGCCGGGAACGCCTGAAACTGGCTGGTGGTGGAATCCGGCCGAGCCGGGGCGCGGTTTTTCGATCGACATCCAGGCAGGCGTCCTTTATCTCGGCGGCTTCATGTACGACAGCGCGGGTGCGCCGATCTGGTATGTGTCGGGCCAGGCGCCGATGGCGACGCCCGTTCGCTACGTGGGTAACTGGACGCAATACGCGAACGGCCAGACGATGACCGGCCCGTTCCGTCCGGCCGTGATCGCGAACGCGAACGTAGGCGCGGTCAGCATCGATTTCGAAAGCAGCATCAGCGCGAAGATGCGCATGCCCGACGGGCGCATCAATCCGATCACGCGCATCGCCGTTTCCAACGCGCAACAGATCCAGTGGACGCCGGCGCTGAGCGCGGTCACCGTGCCGGCGAGCGCGGCCGGCCTGGCGTCGTCCACCCGCTTGCGGGTGAGCTGGACGGCTCCGACCGGTGTCGCGATCGAACGCTACGAGCTGCGTGTGACCGATCTCGTCTCGCGCCAGCCCCGCAGCCTGCGCACGGGCGCCACCAGCATCGAGCTGGAAGCACTGTCATCTGCCACCGCCCATCAGGTCGAAGTGATTCCCTGCAGTGCCACGCGCTGTTTCATCAGTCAGACGGCGAGCGTGCAAGCGCAGACGCCGGGCGAGACCTGGCAGCTGCAAGGAACCGGCAACAACGTCGCCGGCCTGCGCCGGGTCGTCGCCGACGGCAACGTCAAGATTCATGGGTTTCGCTACGGGACCAACGCGCCAGCGGACCTGCTCGGTCGTATCAAGCTCTATTACGGGCCGATGGGCAATACCGTGCGCGGGCTCGCGGTCGCGACCACGAGCATGCCTGCCACCGCGGCGAACCCGTCGAGCTTTCTGGATTTCGTCAGCCTTGCCGGAAGCTCCGGCCTGACCAATCCCGCGAGCGCGGCAACGCTGGTGCGGGACGTGGCGACCGGGCAGGCGGTACCGGTGCAGTCGGGCTTGGTACGGCTGTATTTCGAGGCGCTGGCGGCCGATGGCAAGACGCGCATCCTGTCGATCGATTCCAAGGACGGCTACACCGGGCAAGACTTCAACAGCGGTCCACCCACGATCTGCTCCACCATGGCCGAGTACAGCGCCGGAGGCGGCTGCGCGCCGAGTGTCGTCATCGGCGTCGAAGGCGATGCGACGGGCGCCAATCCGCGCATCACCAATGCGCGCCAGTTCAAGATCGGTTATCCGACCCGGCAGGACTGGCGCTGGGACGAATCCGCGGGAACCTGGATGGTCTTGACCACCGGCCAGGTGCAGGGCTGCAGCACCGCCCCGCGCAACCACGGTTATGCCGTCTATGACGGCACGCGCTGGGTGGTGCAGTACACCGCGGAGGGCTGCCCGAAGCTGTTCACGAATATCCAGGCCGGTCACCCGCAGCACCTCGGCGGCGTGCGCTACAAGCTGTATTACGGCGACACCTCCGATCTTTCCGCCGCCATTCCCGGGTCGATGTTGCCCTTCCTGGGACCCAAGCGCGTGCTCTACGCAGACGGGGAGCGCAGCGCGAATCCGGCACATGTCGATTTCGAAGACTGGGAAACGACTTCCCAGGGCCGCAATCTCACGTTCCTGTGGCCCAACGGCGGCGAGCTCAACGCCACCGCCGAAGGCTACATCGACGATTTCAGCATCGTGCTGCCGACCGAGGATCTGGCGCTCCAGGTGCTCTATATCGCGATCACCGACGGCCAGATCGCACCGATCACGGCGGCGGCGATATTGCTGAATCCGTGAGACTGTTCTCGGGGATAGAGAGAGAGCGTCCGGACAAGGTCCGGACCCA
>JANPJV010000136.1:0-2060 GCA_031425695.1 Rhodanobacteraceae bacterium
ATTGCCGTCAATGGCGACATCAGCGCCGAGATCTGCTCTGAAGAGATCCTGTTTTAGATTGACCTTTGTCAACTCTGAAAGCGCCGTCTGTGCGCGCACGGTTGAATTTATAAAAGAGGTCGCCAGAACAAAAAAAGCGACAATGAAGAGGTTTTTCTTGGTGAATTTAGACTCACCTGAACCGACCGTTTTCATAAATTCCCTGTGTAGATTCTTGCGCATGACGCCAGAGCATATTGAAATTTCTCAATTGCATGGAGGAATGGAGTGCAGATTAACTACACTTATCCGCCCTTTGCAACTGCCCGGTATGGAACCGACCGCGAGCTGGCCCTGCAGTGAGAAGGAGCTTCCGTGCGGCCGACGTCCGCTCTTGCCATGATCGTGGAGGCCCGGTGTCTCTGAGCAATGCTATACGCGGGAACGCCTCTGGCTGACGGTCGAGGTCTCCATGTCGCGTCAATTTTTGTACAAGGGTCCTTTGCCGAAGACCGCACCCGGCTGGCCCTGGACCCAAATCGAGTTAGTCGAGATCTGAAGATCTGACGCGGCAACGCAGATGCCGAAGGGACAAGCCCGGGAAAAGCAATGAAAATGGATTCGACAGCGGCGGCGAAGCCGCGGCGTCAACGCGAATCTTCTAACCAGTGGGCCGCGCGATCGCATGATTCGCGAATCGAACGTCCCTCCCCGTCCGCCCGCGAATCAGATCGCCAAGCGTTCCAGGTGCCGCGCTACACCGATTCCACGCAGCCACGTCTGTTCGATCTCCCGAGCCTTGTCGATCAGCACCTCGGCCGCACCGATCGCGCGGAAGTATCCCGAGCCGACGGCAAGCACCTGGCGTTGCCATCGATCAGTGGTGTACCCGATGCGCGCGAGCGCAGCTGGCGGCGGGCCGGATATGGCGCCGCGCTTGCCGGGGTGAATGTGGCGACCTGTGTGGTCGACGAGTTCCAGGTAGTCGCGCTGCTTGAGCGTCAGTACGCCGAATTCGCGCACACCCAGCACAGGCGCCAATGGCTGATCGGCTTGATGGCGATCCTTCTCGATCACATCGAGGCGTTTGCGAGCGGATGTGTGCGCTGACTCATCAAGGCTGTCGCAGATCTTGGCTCGAACCGGATTGAGATCGACGTAGGTCATTGCCGACAACACTGCCGTCTCGTCGAGCAGGGTTTGGCACTGGAACCTTGCCTCCCAGGCCGGTTTTTGCTCCTGCAAAACCGGCATACCGTGCATCCATGGACATAAAATGCCCTTTGCAGTCATCCTCGCGGTTCGCACGCCGAGCGATAGGCTCGGCCAGGCAGCGCATGAACCAGGACAAGTCGCACAGCCGTTTACGTAACTCCTTGATTCGATCAACGTTCCCCGCCAGCACTTCGGCGCGCTTGTCGGCGTCCACATCCTTCCGCGAGTACAAGCGTGACCAGCGAGCAGCAACCTCATCGGCAGTCCACTTAGCAGCGGCCTGCGGAATCACCTCCACGACCACGTGCAGGTGGTTGCTCATCACTGCATACCCCCAGACGGCCACTGAGAAAACCTCAGCGAGTTCGCCGATTCTGGCTTCCACCCACTGCCGTCTGTGCTCGTACGAGCGACCGCTCTCGCGATCCTCACCGCAGAGCCACGCCCGGCGCACGCAGCGCGAAACGCAGTGATAGGTCCCCGGCGAACCGGAGGGCGCAAGGATTGAGCGGGCGTAGGTCATGGCGCCAGCATCGACTTCTCCGGACGGCAGCGCAGTCAGAAATCGGCCCGAAGCAGAGTAGGAAGATTCTGAAACTCGTGTGTCCCGTGTTGTTGTTGTTGGTCTTCCCGCGATGAAATACTCAATCAGCTCAAGGGCATTGACTCCAACATCCTGACCCGCTCGGTAGACATCATGATCAGTCGCCTGCGGCAAAAGCTCTGCGACAGCGAGAAGCCTGGCCGCCTGATCCAGACCGCCTGGGGATACGGCTACGTCTTTGTTGGGAAACCGGCCGGCGAATGAGCAACCGGCTGACCCGCTCCCTGTCGCTGCGGCTGCTGATCATTTTCCTGTTGTTGGG
>JANPJV010000137.1:0-3735 GCA_031425695.1 Rhodanobacteraceae bacterium
CGCCAACGGCACACTCAGTCGCCGCGCGCCGGCCGCCGTGCGGCCGGATTCTTCGAGCTCCTGCGACTTCTTCCTGGGCGGCTCCGTGTTCGGAGCCGCCCCGCCCACCCCCCATACCATCCAACGCGGCCCTGCCCCCCGCACTCCAAATCAAGCCGTACCCAGCAGCACATCCCGCTCGAGCCAGTCGCGGAGCAATGGATGGGCCATCGTGACCAGTTCATGCGGCTGGGGATGACCAATCTCGGCGGACAGCGCCTCGATCTGCTGCAGGCCGGTGCGCCCCGGATGTTCCTGGATCAATGCGAGCAGCCGCGCGGCGAGCGGTTGCAGGCACTGGAACTGCACCTTGTCGGCACGGTTGCGGTAGACCAGCAGCCAAGTAGGCTCGGCCGGTGCGTCGGTCGGCTGGAAGTCGGGACGAATGAGGTGGACTGGGAAACGGTAACCGAGCACCCACGCCAGCGGCGAGGCCACCGGTGCAGCGGCGATGAGGTCGCCGTCGCGATCGGCCACCACGGCGTCCAGGTCGTCGCTGTCGAGGTCGAGCGCCAGTTCCGCCCACTCGTAGTGCGCGAGCTCATGCAGGAACGGCCGCTGCGCCTCGTACAACTCCGGTCGATTGCCCAGGAAGCGCACGAATTCGCTCCCGATCTCATGGAACAACGGCGTGTGCGCCCCATGGCTCGAATAGAACTCACGCATCAGCGCCGTCCATTCCTGCGCATCGCATAGACGCCGGATCACCGGAAAATTACCGGCGACCAGGCCGCTGATGTTGTTGAACAGCAAATCGCGGTAGATCGCGACGCGCCGCTCTTCCAGGCCCGCGGGAACCGCATTGACCGTCGGATTGCGCAAATGGGCGGCGAAGGCGATCTGGAGGGTGTCGAAGCGGGTCATCCGGGTGTCCAGGGCGCGGGTTCGACGCCTGAGGTAGCGCGGCTCTGTGCGCGCGTATTTGCGTGATTTTCGCGCGATGTCGATCGCGCCAGCGGCCGCGTCAAGCTACGGAGCGAGTTGCCATTTCCGCCTTGTAGCGAGAGCCGGGCGCCTTGCGCTCGACGGGACAATGCGAAAATCGATGCCAGCTTGCGCATAGGACCCGGCCTACCTCGATGCATGCAGACCGCACGCATCATCGCGCGACGACGGCCGGCGAGTCCGCACTGCGCATATCAATCCCCTGCCGCTTTCTGATCTCCCCCAATTCCCCGCACAAAACCGCCAGCGGCGGAATGTTGAAATCGCGCTCGAGCAGGGTCGGGCGCACGCCGATGCGGGCGTATGCATGTTCGAGGAGTGCCCAGACCGGATCGACGACGTCGGCGCCGTGGGTGTCGATGATGAGATCGCTGGCCTCGTTGTAGTGCCCGGCGATATGCAGGTAGCGCACGCGCGTGGCCGGCAGCGCGTCGATGAATGCGCGCGCGTCGTAGCGGTGGTTGATGCTGTTGACGTACACATTATTGACGTCGAGCAGCAGGTCGCAGTCGGCTTCATCGACGATCGCGCGCAGGAACTCCGATTCGCTGAGCTCACTGGCGAGCGGGGTATAGAAGGATGCGTTCTCGACCGCGATCTTGCGTTCGAGTATCTCCTGGGTACGGCGGATGCGTGCGGCCACGTGGCGCACCGCGTCGCCGGTAAAGGGAATCGGCAGCAGGTCATACAAATGAGCACCATCGCTGCAATAGCTCAAGTGCTCGCTGTAGAGCAGCACGCCGTGCAGGTCGAGAAAGCCCTTGAGCCGCTGCAGGAATATCTCGTCCAGTGGGTCGGGCCCACCCAACGAAAGTGAGAGACCGTGGGTGATGAACGGAAAGCGCTCGGTGTAGCGGCGGAAGGCTTTGCCCAGCCTTCCGCCGATACCGAGCCAGTTCTCGGGCGCGACCTCGAAGAAATCGATGCTCTCACCAAGCGCCGGCGCGGCATCGAGCTCGGGCATCAGGCTGCGGCGCAGCCCGAGCCCGACACTTGCGGGCGCCAATGGCTGGTTGCGCATCATCGAGGCCACCCTGTTGCTCTCAGGCTGCGCCGCCGCACTTGCCTTCTTCGCCCTTCTTGTCGGCGCCGCACTTGCCTTCGCCACACTTGCCTTCGGCGTCCTTACCTTCCTCGGCCTCACCTTCTTCGGCGCCATCCTTGTCGGCTCCGCACTTGCCTTCACCACACTTGCCTTCGGCGTCCTTGCCGTCTTCCGACTCGTCCTTATCGGCGCCGCACTTGCCTTCGCCGCACTTGCCTTCCGCTGGCTTGTCGTCGCCGACCACCATGTAGCCCTGCGCGAGGTCGGTCGCAGCAAAACCGTTCGCAGTGACGGCACTGGCGGAGAACACCAGGCTGCCGAGGAAAGCTGCGCCAACTGCCATCGATACCGGCTTGAGAAGCTTGCTCATCTTGATCTCCGAAGTGGATGGAAAGCCCAACTGGGCGATGAAACGACTGCCTGCTGACACGTTGCTGCCGCGCAGCCGATGCACATCAGCCTCGCACAATATTGCTATCGCGCAATTGCGTTGACAACTTCCTCACGGCCGGCGTCGATGAATACGACCGCCAGGCTGGTTTTGGACTTTCACGGGCCGCATTGGTGTTTGGCTGGGCTTAACTTTTCCAACCTGCAGCAGCGCAACGGTGATCTCCTCGCGGTCGTGGTAGAGCTGGCGCGCCCGCAGTTCGAAGCCGCTTGCCGTCAATGGCGCAAAAGCCGCGCGCGCTTGCTCCCAGGCCGCGTAACGCTTTTTCATCGGCAGCTTGAGGTTGAATATCGCCGCGCGACAATGGCCCCCCTTGAACCAGCGCAGCACCAGGTCGACCACGCGCGCAGGCTTTTCGACCATGTCGCAGACCAGCCAGTCAACCGGCCGGGCCGGGGTGTAGCGGAAGCCGTCCTCGCGCAGGTGCTCGACGAGGCCAGTCGCCAGCAGGGTTGCGTCCATGCGCCCGTTGTCGACGGCAATGACGCGGATATGGCGGCGCACCAGTTGATAGGTCCAGCCACCAGGCGCAGCGCCGAGATCGACCGCACGCATGCCGGCTTTCAGCCAGCGGTTGCGCTCACTTTCGGTGAGCAGCACGCAGAATGCCTCGTCGAGCTTGAGCGTGGAGCGCGATGGCGCTTCGCGCGGAAAACGCAGGCGCGGAATGCCGCCGGGAAACAGTGCGCCAGGGCCGGGCAGGGCGGTGCCGACCAGCGCATGCGTGCCGCTGACCAGCCAGACCTTTGCATCAGTTTTCTTTTGTGGGTCTGCGCTGTGCGCAGACGCTTTTGCCGTCGCTAGGTCTGCGCTGTGCGCAGACGCTTTGCCATTGCCCACCCGCGCAGCAACCCGCCCCTCTAGCCCGCGGACCAGCGGCGCCAGCGGTTTGCCGGCATCCGAGTCGGCGGTGAGCACGGTGATCGAGCGCAGCGGGCCGAGCTTCTCGATGGCCGACTCAATTGGGCCAAAGCGATCCCGCGTATCGAGCTCAGATAGCTCAGACCGGACCAGCATGAGGTCACGCGCAAAGATGAGATCGGCATGGGCGGGCAGCGGCGGTCGTGCACCGGTGGCGCTGTCGAGCGCCACCAGCAACATGCCCGGCTCTTTCCAGCCGAGACTCGCAGTCCCACCATGGGCAGTCATCCAGGCAGCGACTTCTTCGAACAGGTCGTCCTCGAAGCCGGCCCGGCACATGAGCGCAAGCCGGGTGGGAGCGTTCTTGTGGGTCCGGACCTTGTCCGGACGCTCT
>JANPJV010000138.1:0-33800 GCA_031425695.1 Rhodanobacteraceae bacterium
GCTGAGCGGCGCGCTGGTCGGCAAGCCCGCGGCAGTGTTCACCTCCACCAGCAGCCCGCACGGTGGCCAGGAATCGACGCTGCTGAGCATGATGCTGCCGCTGCTTCACCACGGCATGCTGCTGGTCGGCCTGCCCTATACCGAGCCCGCGCTCGCGCGCACCGACGGTGGCGGCGCGCCCTACGGCGCCGGACACCTGGCGCGCACGCACGGCGAAGCGACCCTCACCGGCGACGAGAAATTGCTGGCGCGGGCGCTCGGCCGGCGGGTCGCGGAAATCGCGCGACGGCTGGACCGCCCGTGATCGGGTCCCCCGCGCATTCTTCGTCGATCAGGATCGGGACACGGCTGTGCCAGCTCGCGCTCACCGGCCTGATCGTGTTGCAGCTCCTGTGGCACGGATGGGCCAACCCGGTTCCAGCCGAAGCTGCTGCCGACCTCAGCCTGGCGCTGCTGCCGCTGCTCCCGATCGCAGCCGCGTGGGCCTTCAAGGGCAAGGGGCCGTGGGTCTACGGCGGTATCGCGGCGCTCATCTATTTCTGCCACGGCGTGATGGAAGCCGTGGTCACGCCGGCGACGCGGGGCTGGTCCGGGACCGAGGTGGCTCTGTGCCTCGTGTATTTCGCAGGTTTGCATTTGCGCACGCGGGGGTTCCGGGCGGCGAAGCGGGAGTCCTGACCCCTCTCACTTCGCCAACGCCACGTCTCTCTACTGAGGTAGCGTGGCACTGAGCGCGCGTGAAGTCAGGCAATGCGCCAAGTCGATCGCGCCAGCGCCGCGTCTCGCTGAATTGCGAAAGCCGGGCGTTTCTTGTTCCGTGCCTTCCCGGTTCAATCGAAACGGCTCTAATCTGCGGCCATCCGCTCTTCATCTGTGTAATCTGTGGATGGCTTTTGGCTCTCTGCAATGGAGATTCCAATGAGTTTCACCCAGTCGCCGCCGGAGCTCACCAATCCCTACCTGACCGACCGGGTGCTGCAATCGTGCATGCGTCGCTGCCTGCCGCACTCACTGTTCGAGCATTTCCACGGCGAAGCCGAGGCGCTCGGAACGCTGATCGCCGATGAGCTCTATCCGCAGCAACTGGCCGAGCGCCTGATCGAGCCGCGCCACCAGCCCTTCGATGCCTGGGGCAGGCGCGTGGATCGCATCGACCTGACCCCACTGTGGCAGCGCATGCCGGACATCGCGACGCGATTCGGGCTGGTCTGGCATGGCTACGACAAATCCAAGGGCGCTCACGCGCGGCTGTTTCAGTTCGGGCTCACCTACCTGTTCTCCGCCGCGAGCGATTTCTACGCGTGTCCGTTGGCGATGACCGATGGCGCTGCGCGCGCGCTCATCGAATCCGGCAACGAGGCGCTGATCCAGCGCGCAGTGCCGCATTTCATCGCCCGCGAGGCGGGCGCGCTGTGGACCAGCGGGCAGTGGATGACCGAGACCACCGGTGGCTCGGACGTGAGCGGCACCGAGACCCGCGCGGTACGCGATGGCGACGGGCAGTGGCGGGTCTACGGGCGCAAATGGTTCACCTCGGCGGTCACCTCGGAGGCGGCGTTGCTGCTGGCGCGGCCCGACGGCAATCCCGCTGGCACCGAGGGACTCGCACTTTTCTATCTGGAGCCGCGCGACCGTGGCGGGCGCCTGCAGCACATCGTCGTCGACCGCCTGAAGGACAAGCTCGGCAGCCGCAAACTGCCGACCGCGGAGCTCACCCTCGATGGTGCGCCCGCGACATTGGTCGGCGAAGCGCGCCGCGGCGTGCGCGGCATTGCGCCAGTGCTCAATCAGACGCGCGTCTGGAATGCGCTGGCGGCCTTGAGCTATTTCCGCCGCGGCCTGCAGCTGCTGCGCGACTACGCCGGCCGTCGTCGCGTTTTCGGACAGTTGCTGCGCGACCAGCCCTTGCACCAGGAGACCTTTGCCGGCCTGCAGGCGGAGTTCGAGGCCGGGCTGCACCTGGCCCTGTACGTCGCCGAGTTGCTCGGCAAGGCCGAGCACGGCCTGCTCGATGATCGCCATCGCCTGCTGCTGCGCCTGCTGGTCCCCATCACCAAGCTCATGACCGCCAAGCAGAGCGTCGCCGGTGTCAGCGAGATCGTCGAGTGCTTCGGCGGCGCCGGCTATATCGAGGACACCGGACTGCCAGCCTTGCTGCGTGATGTGCAGGTCTTTTCGATCTGGGAAGGCACCACCGATGTGCTCGCGCTCGACGCCGGCAAGGTGCTCGGATCGGATGGTGCCTGGACTGCCGCGCACGCCGCACTGGTTGCCTTGATCGCGCAGGCAGGGCCGGAAGCCGAGGGCCTGTCGAGCCTCGTGCTGACCCATTTCAAGGTCGCCCAGCTCGCCCATGACAGCGACCATCGCGCTTTGATCGAAGCCCAGTCCCGCGGCGTCGCCATGACCCTCGGCCGCTGCTTCGCCCTGGCGGTGCTGCTGCGCCACGCCGCCTGGTCCGAACGCGCCGAGGGCGACATCCGCCCGTTTGCCGCCGCCCGCCGTTTCGCCGCCCACGGCCTCGACCGCATCAACCCCGCGGCGCTCGACGATTCGCGCCGGCTCGCGACCGATGAGCTGGACTAGCCACAACGGGGCTTGGTCGCGGACCGGGATGACGCAGATGAAAGAAGAAGCGGAGAGCCTATCCACAGATGACATGGATGAAAGCAAAGCTATTTCGACCGCGGATTCCGAGGATTGATGACCGGTAGCTCGTGGCGAACATTCCCGCCGAATAGCTCTCATCAGCTCATATCCGCTCTTTTTATCTGTGTCATCTGTGGATGGCTCTACGCTTGGGCTCTTACTTCAAAGGAACCGACATGCAGCATCTGACCATCGTCACTACGGGCGGTACGATCGACAAGATCTACTTCGATGACTTGTCGACGTTCCAGGTGGGGGCGCCGGAGATCGGGAGGATCCTCGCGGCGTTCAATGTCGGCTTCGAGTTCGAAGTGATCCCGTTGATGCGCAAGGACAGCCTGCATATCGACGACACCGATCGCGAGCTTATCTGCCGGACCATCGAGGCGCAGCCGCATCGGCATGTGCTGGTCACCCACGGCACCGACAGCATGGTCGACACCGCGCGCGTGCTCGCGCGAATTGCCGACAAGACCATCGTGCTCACCGGCGCGCTCAATCCCGCGCGCTTCCAGAGCTCGGACGCGGTCTTCAACATTGGCTGTGCGATCGGCGCCGTGCAGACCCTGCCACCCGGCGTCTACATCGCCATGAGCGGTCGCGTCTGGGACCCTTTCAAAGTCCGCAAGAACCGCGACGCCAATCGCTTCGAGGCTGGGTGACCCAGCTTTCGTAGGTCATGTTGCTCGCGCAGCGAGCTACTTGACGATCGGCGAGACCCTGTCAAGTAGTCCGCTTTCGCGGACAACATGACCTACAGGAGCTTGCATCGGCAGCCCAAAAAAACCCCGGCCAGGCCGGGGTTTTTTGTCTTGCACAGCGCAATCGATCAGAACTGCAGGCTCCACTTGTCGATGCGGCCGACGTCGCCGGCGGCGTTGTCGTTGACGCGCAGGCGCCAGGTGCCTTGGGCCAGTTCACTGGAGGCGTTGACGGTGTAGGTGGCGATGATGTTGTCGGTGGTGCTGCCGGTACGGTTGTGCAGGATGTAGACCGTACCGTCGGGTGCGACCAGGTCAACTTTCAGGTCACCCTGGTAGGTGTGGTAGATGGTCACGCCGACGCGCAGGGTGCTGGGTGCGTTGCCGCTTCGCACGACAGCGATCGGGCTCTCGACGGTGGCGTTGTCGCTGATCGTGTAGTCGGTCGTGTTCTCGAAGAAGCTGGTACCGCCACCGGCTGCCGCGACTGCTGCGGCGGCGTTGGTGATGCCGGTACCGCACTGTGAGCAGCTTGCCGGGAAGGCGCGGACGTTCGCCTTCAGCAGGGTTTCCAGCGCGGCCGGAGTCTGTGCGGCGCGGCTCATCACCAGTGCGGCGACGCCGGCTACATGCGGGGTAGCCATCGAGGTGCCCTGGAACCAGGCGTAGCCTTGCGACGCCGGCGTGGTCGTGCCGGTGTTCAAGGTCGACAGGATGCCGTTGGTCGAGCCGGTGGTGACATCGCCGCCCGGGGCAGCGAGGTCGACATTGGCGCCGAAGTTGGAGTAGTAGGCCTTGCCGCCGAGCCGATTGGTCGCTGCGACAGTGATCACGCTGGCGCAGTTTGCGGGCGTGGCCCCGGACGCATTGATGTTTTCGTTGCCGGCCGCGACGATGACTGCAGTGCCACGGCCGACAGCGCCATTGATCGCAGTCTGGTAGGTGCTTGGGCAGGTGGAGCTCAGGCCGCCCAGGCTCATGTTGATGATCTTGGCCGGCGTCGCATTGGCCGGAACACCACTGACGGAACCGCCGGAAGCCCAGGTGATCGCGTCGGCGATGTCCGAGAGGCTGCCGCCGCAGACCGCGAGCACGCGCACCGGCTGCACCTTCGCGTTGAAGGCAACACCAGCGACGCCGCTGGCGTTGTTGGTGACCGCTGCAATCGTGCCGGCGACATGGGTGCCGTGCCAGCTGGAATTGCGGGCGGGCGTGTTGGCCTTGCATTGATTCGCCGCGGTCCAGTCACCCTGGTCCGCCGGGTTGGAATCACGGCCATTGCCGTCGCGTGCGGCCGTGGCACTGCTGACGAAATCGTAGCCGGCGATGACGTTGGCATTGAGATCGGTGTGGCTGGTGATGCCGGTGTCGAGCACCGCAACCGTTACCCCGGTTCCAGTCGCCGTGTCCCAGGCGGTCGACACATTCGCGCCAGCGGTGGCTTCGAAATAATGCCATTGCTGCGAGTACGAACTGTCGTTGGGCGTGAGGTAGGCCTCCATGCGCTGGTCGACTTCGACATAGGCCACGTTCGGATCCGCGGCGAGCGCCTTCATCACTTGCAGCACGCGGGCATCGGCGAGTGGCTTGGACAACTTGATCAGTTGCCCGCCCGTCGACAAGGTGCGTTCCAGGAACATCTGCTCGCCGACCGCCCGTCCAACTGAGTCAAGATGGGCTGCCACCGCCGCGAGATCCCCGTTGCCGCGTGCATCGCCACTCTTGTAACCGACGATCAGGGCGTCGTAGTCATAAGGATCGGCAAGCGCGGCGCTGTTGACATTCGCGTCGGTCGAACCCGAATCGCGAACTCCTCCCCCAAGGCTCTGTGCGCCTGCTGGTGCGGCCGCCATCAAGGCGCCCAGCACTGCCCATCCCAACATCGACCTGCCACGAATCGTCATCTCGCTACCCCCCCCAGTTGGATCTAGCTGCTGAAGCGCTTGCGCGCCGCGTAAGCCTGCCTTTCGGTTCTGGCGGGTTCGGCGCCTCCCCAGGCGCGAACCCGAACCGCGGCGAGCGAGCGCACCTTAGTGAGCAAGCTCTAATGTATCAATAGGGTCACAATGTGCCGCAAATGGGAACCCTGCTGCGTTGCAGCACTCGGCGTCAGCAAGCTTCGTTCGACATGCGGGACGGGAGGCCGCGGGGAAGTGCAAGGCCCAGGCGGGCCGTGAACATGATGCTCACCAGCGGGAAGATTTATCCGGCGTTGATGTCTTCAGGGCGAATCGATCACTTGCTGCACGGCAGCAAATTTGATCAGCGTAATGTCATAACCATAGGACATTGTGGACGCCGAACTCCGTCCCTGACGCAAGTCTCGCGGCGTCGGATCTTCAAAAAACGAATCCCTCGCAAAGTCGAGCACCTGCCGAAAACCGAAAACCGGGAACCAGCTCTCCGCTACCGGTGCCGCGTCTGCCTCACTAGATGTATGTTCTTGGGGCGGCGCAACCAGGCGATCAAGAAAATCACGAAAAAGACCGGCAAGAGACGATGCTGCCATTGCATCCGCGATTGCTGCGAGCTCTGCGAGTCTCCGAAGAACACGGCGACGGCTGCAGGCGGGTAGCCGGCGATGCGTTCCACCAGCGGCGCCGCTGCCATCTCAGCGGTCTCGTTTCCGGTCGTGGGTAGCACTTTGCGCAGCGCATCGCCGATCAGCAGCCAGGTCGCAACGATGGGCGCGTCATCGCTCACCGCTGCGCGAAAGTGCTTGCCGACCTTGGCGTGGTCGCCGAGCGCGGCGAACGTGAAGGCGTTGGCGAGGAGGAGATAAATCAAGATGGTCGCAGTGGCGATGACCGGCATGAAGCGAAATGGTCCATTCGAAAAGCTGGTCTGAGCCACGGTAGCGATCTCCTCGTTGAGTCCCGCGTGAGGCTAGCAGGCTGACTGATCTCGTTTCGCAGACCATCGCACAGGATGCGGGTTTCGGTGTCGGTGTCGGACGAGCAGTCGTTCCGCGACAACCGGCTTGCGGTCGTCCGAAATCGCAACCAACAACCGAAACCCTTCTCGCTGTTGGCAGCTTTGACCGCGCTCACACTTGGGCTTGCGATAAACGGTCACAATATGCAAACCAGGGGTGGTGGGAGTGTGGTTGGATGAGTCAGATCGCCAGGCAGGATGCGGGCGCCGAGCATGTGGACGCGAGCGGCGCGGGCATGCCCGTGTTGCGTATGGAGCGCGGTGCCGCGGGCCTCACCGACGCGCATGTGGAGCGTGCCTATGTCGAGCTGCGCCAGCATGCGACCAGCTTGGTGCAGGCCTGGGAAAAGCTCAACTCCGGGCGCTGGAACGGTGCTCAGGGACGTGGCCTGCAGCTGGCGGCTAAGCAGCTGGTGCGCGCCTGCGAGCGCTTGCGCCTGTCGCTGACGCGCAAGGCCGGCGAGCTGGAAACCTTCATCAGGGTGTTCGTCGATACGTCACTCACCCCCAACAGCGAGCAGATGCGCTCACTCTCCGCGCTCGTCAGCACGCTGGCGAGCACCGTGCTCGCGCTCGACCTGGTCTCGACGCGCGCGGCCGCCGCATCCCAACCGGGGCTCGACGACCTGCTGATCGCGCCGAGCACCCCGGCCGCACCCACGGCGCCAATATCGCAGCAGCGGCGAAAGGTCTCGGACGACCTGCTCGTGCTGATCGGCGAGGTCAGCGAATTCGGGATCGACCTGGCGCCGTCGTTCGCCGAGCACGGCTATACCGTGCGCAGCTTTACCCGTGCCGATGGGGCGCTCGCGCTGCTCGCCACCAGCATTCCGCGCGCCCTGGTGATCGGCTCGGCCAGCGCCAACTCGATTCCGCAGTTGCGGCAGGCCGCGGCCGCACGCGAGGCGGCCAGCGAAACGCATCGCGAGCCGGCGATCGCCGTGGTCACGCCGCGCCAGGACCTCGGCCGCCGCCTGGTCGCACTGCGCCAGGGCGTCAAGTATTTCGAGCCGCCGCTGGATCCGCTGGCCTTGCTGGTCGCGGTCACCAGCGAGGCCATCGCCATCGGGTCCCCGAGTCGCGTGCTGCTGGTGGATGCCGATCGCGAGCGCGCGCACCAGTCGGCGCTGTGGCTCAAGGACGCCGGCTACATCGTGCGTATCTGTCCGAACGCTGCTGATTCACTGGCCGCGCTCGACAGCTTCAAGCCGCAGGTCGCGGTGGTCGATGCCGACCTGCGCGGCGCCGAGTCGCTGAATCTGATCCATGGTCTGCGCGAAGATCCCGAGTGCGCGGAGATGCCGGTGATCCTGGTCGCCAATTCGCGCGAGCTGGCCGTGCGCGAACAGGCCATCGCCGGCGGTGCCGACGAGTACCTCATCAAGCCGGTCAAGCCGCGTCATCTCGTCAGCGTAATCGAGTCGCGGCTCAAGCGCAGCCGGCGCTACACCCACAAGCGCGTCGGCAATCGCGACGAGGCCACCGGGCTGTATCCGCGCCGCGAGTTCATCGAGCGCGCGGAAGCCGCGAAAGGCCAGTCCGGCACGGTTGCGCTGTATGTCTCGCTGGACGAGAGCGAGACCTTGCGCAAGCAACTCGGTATCTCCGGGCAGAGCCGGCTCGACACCGTCGTCGGCCAGGCACTCAAGGAAAACCTGCGCGCCGAGGACCTGCCTTCGCTCTACCAGGACTGCAAATACCTGGTGCTGTTGCGGCGTGCCAACCGTACCGACGCGATGGCCAGCGCCGAGAGCCTGCGCGAGAGCCTGTCGCGCCGTCGCCTGCAGATTGGCGAGCGCGAGATTGAACTCAAGGCGAGCCTGGGCCTGGCGACGCTCGACGTCGAATCGGCCGATATCGCGGTGCAGAACGCCGAAGCCGCAGCGCTGGCCGCCGCCCACCTCGGCGGCAATCGCAGCGTCTGGTACGAATCGCGAAGCGGCAGCCTGGTCCCGGCCGAGCGCGATGCGCAGCTGCGTGGGCTGGTGCAGAGCCGGCGCTTCGGTCAGTACCTGGAAATCCGTGGCGCCGCGCTGCTGCCGATGCGCGGGCGTGTGAGCGGGCAGTACGAGCTGGTGCTCGGCTGGCGTCCGGGCGGTCCGGGACAGCCGGCCGCGAATTTCGACGACGTGGTGAGCGCTGCGCGCGAGGCCAGCTGCCTGGCGGAGTTCGACCGTTTCGTGGTCGGCGAGGCGCTCACCGTGCGTGCCGAGCAGCTCAAGCGCGGGCGCCAGTTGCGCCTTGCCGTCGAGCTCTCTTCGCACATTCTCGAAGACGGCGGTTTCGGTGAGTATCTCGAAAACCTGCTGCGCGAGCGTCGGCTCTCGGGCACAGGCCTCGCCATCACCTTGCCGGCCGGCGTGCTGGTCGAACGCATGGACGCGCTGGTGGCGTTCTGCCAGCACATGAAGCCGCTCGCCATCCGCGTCGGCCTGAAGGACATCGGTCGCGACATGACCCTGGTGCATCGCCTGCGTGGCGTGCCGGTCGACTACCTGCGCCTGTCGCCTGAGCTCTCGACGGCCGCGGCCAGCAGCGAGCGTGCGGGCGAGTTGCTCGCAGCACTGGTCCGGCGCGCCCACCAGACCGGCATGGCCCTCAATGCCTGCGGTGTCGACACCCGCGAGCAACTCGCACAACTGCTCGCCCTCGGTGTCGACTACGCCGAAAGCCCGACCCAGGCGCCGGCCACCACCCACTTCGACTTCGACTTCGCCCGCTACATGGCCTCGGCGCCGACGCCCGCGGTGGCGTGACAGAGGGAAAGAGCAAGAGCATTTCTATCCACAGATTGCGCAGATTTCCGCAGATTAGAAGCGCGCAGGATTGGCAAGCCGGCCAGGGCTGGTTTCGTTTTTCAATCTGCGTAAATCTGTGAAATCTGTGGATAAAATGCTTCTGCTTCGTTCGGCCCCGGGGAGCACCCCGCGGTAGCTGCGCGCACCCGGTTTCGGCATAGTGCCGCGACGCTGACCCGATCCGGGGGCTGCGCCAGGAGCCGCTCCCAGAATGCAGCTGCGTGCCTTGTTTGCGATCGACCGCCGGGAACGCGCGGCGCTCGCCATCGCGTTTTTGTACTTCTTCGGGCTGCTGACCAGCTACTACATGCTGCGTTCGGTGCGCGAGGCGATGGGCGTGCGCTTCGGGCCGGAGCATTACAGCTGGCTCTACACCGGCACTTTCCTGTGCATGCTGCTGGCGCAGCCGCTCTACGGACACCTCGTCTCGCGCTTTCCGCGCCGCATCTTCGTGCCGGTCGTCTATGCGTTTTTCCTGGCCTGCATCCTCGCGTTCCTGCTGGCCTGGGAAAAAGAGGCCTGGCGCGATGCAATGGCGCCGGTGTTCTACATCTGGCTCTCGGTCGCAAACCTGTTCACCGTCGCGGTGTTCTGGAGCTACATGACGGATGTGTTCGACGAGCACCAGGCCAAGCGCGTGTTCGGTTTCATCGCGGCGGGCGGGTCCGCCGGGGGTCTCACCGGTGCGGCGCTGACGATGGTGCTGGCGGGTCGGATCGGCATCGATGGCATTTTCGTCCTTTCCTTCTTGTTCATGTTGCTGGCCTTCGGCTGCGCGATTCTCCTCGGTCGGTTTGCGCAGACAGCGAGCGCGCGAATCGACAGCGCGCAGATGGATGCGGTCATCGGTGGCAGCAGCTTTGCCGCTTTCAAGCTGATCATCGAACGCGTGCCGTTGCGCTGGCTGGGCGTGCTGATGGTCTGTAGCGGGATCGGTGGCGGCATCCTGTATGCGCTGCAGGGTTATGCGGTACGCGAGATGTTTGCCGCGGACGCCGAGCGTGCCGCGTACTTTGCGCGCATTGACCTTCTAACCAATCTCCTGGCGCTGGGCTTCGAGGTGTTCCTCGCCCGCTGGCTGTTCCTGCGCCTGGGAACCGCCTGGCTGATGACCGCGATGCCGCTCATGCTGTTGGCCGGCTTCGGTTCGCTGATGTTGATGCCGACCGCCTTTCTCATCGGCCTGTTCCAGGTCCTGAGCCGCGGCGTGCGCTTCGCCTTCAGCGAACCGGCGATCGCCAGCTGTTACACGACGCTCGAGCGCGAGGTGCGCTACAAAGGCAAGGGCTTCATCGACACCTTCGTCTATCGCCTGAGCGACCTGACCTCGCAATGGACCATCCGCGGCATGTCCGCCATCGGCCTCGGCGCCCCGGCGCTGTACGCTTTTGGCGCCGTGGTCGCCGCGATCACCGCCGTGGTTGCGTACATCACGGGACGGCAGCACGAGGAGCGCATCGCGCGCAGGAAGGAATTCCACAACCCTGACTTCGAGGGTGCAAAGCCTTGACGCAAACGAACGCAAAGTGGGCAAAGAGTCGCTAAAGAAGCTCCTTTTGCGTCCCTTGCCTTTTCACCTTTGCGTTCCTTTGCGTCAATTAAAGGTCCTCTCTGGAAACGGTTTATTTCGGGTCCAGCAGCGGCAAACGCGCCCGCGCAATCTCCACTGCTTGCTCGATGTCGATGTCCTCCAGGCTGTCTGCGGCCGCGGTGAGCTCATGCAGCAGCGCCAGTTGCAGCTTGCCGCGCTCGCGAGCGTCGGCGTACGGGATGCGGTGGAACATGACCAGGCTGTAGCGCGGCACAAAATGCTCGGGGATGCGGCGCGCGAGTTCGAGCTCGAGCTGGCGGCGCAGCTGGTACCCCGAGTCCGCGACCGCGTTGCGCATTTCGATGTAGTTCTCGAGCGCCATCTCGCCAATCGCGTGGGCGTTCGGGCGACGCTCGAAAACGAAGCGTTCGAAGATCTGCCCCCAGGGCAGGGCGCCATCATCCCCACGCGGCGCCGCCTCGACCAGGTCGAGCAACGCGACGCAGTCTTCGAACGCGCAGTTCATGCCCTGGCCGTGGAAGGGCACGATGGCGTGCGCAGCATCGCCGATGAGGAGCGCGCGATCGCGCTCGTGCCAACGGTCGCAACGCAAGGTGCCGAGCAATCCGGTCGGGTTGGCACGGAACTGATCGAGCAAATCCGGGACCAGCGCTTGCGCGTCGGCGAACTCGCGCGCAAAGAAATCGGCGACCGCGGCGTCGCCGTCGAGCGCCGCAAAGCTCACGGCCCCGGTGTTCGCCAGGAACAAGGTCGCGGTGAAGCTGTGATCGGGATTCGGCAGCGCGATCAGCATGAATCCGCCACGCGGCCAGATATGCAGCGCGTCGGGCGCCAGCGCGAAGCCACCGTCCGCTGCCGGCGGAATGTGCAGCTCCTTGTAGCCATGGTCGAGAAAATCGGTGTGCGCGGGGTCTCCATGCAGTGCGTCGATCGCCCCCCGCACGGCCGAGCCGGCCCCATCGGCACCGATCAGCACCGTAAACGGCTCATGCCAGTCCCGACCGCTTTCCTCGTCGACGAACTGCGCGATGCGCGCGTCGAAGTCGACATGCTTGAGGCGCGCATGGAAGCCCAGGCGCGCGCCGGCAGCGCTGGCAATGTCGAGCAGGCTCTGATTGAGTCGCCCGCGGTGCACGGACCAGATCACCTCGTCGGCTTCGAGTCCGTAGGTCTGGAAGTTGGTGGCGCCGGCGCGGTCATGGACCATGCGTCCGCGCATCGGCAACAGGTACTTCTTGACGGCTTCGATCGCGCCCGCGCGGCGCAGGCCTTCGAATCCACGTTCGGCGAGCGCCAGGTTGATCGAGCGCCCGGCTACCATCTGTTCGCGGCGCATGTCGCCGCGCTTTTCCAACACCGCGACGTGATGGCCGCGCCCGGCGAGCTGCGCCGCCAGCAGTGCACCTGCAAGCCCCGCGCCGACGATCAGGATTGGCGCTTCTTGCTGGTGGTGGGTCTGCGCTGTGCGCGGACGCTGTTGGGAGCGGGCTTCGTGGGAGCGATTCTCTTCTTCGTTCATGATCGCGCGACCAGTTCGTGGCGCATGACTTCGACCAAGCGGGCGCAGTCCGCATGCCGGTTGTAGAGCGGAACCGGCGATGCCCGGATCACATCCGGCTCGCGCCAGTCACAGATCACACCAGCAGCCCCGAGGGCCTCGAACAGCCGCCGTCCGGCAGCGCGCCCGGCGCGCACCCGCAACGAAAGCTGGCAGCCTCGCGCAGCCGGATCGGCTGGGGTCAGGATCTCCAGGTGCTCATCCAGCTCCCTCACCACCGCCGCCGCGAGCCAGCCGGTCAGGCTCAATGATTTCGCACGCAGCGCGGGCAGCCCCGCACGCTGGAACAATTGCAGCGACGCGCGCAGCGGTGCCAGGGAAAAAATCGAGGGGTTGGACAGCTGCCAGCCTTCCGCACCGGGCGCGGGATGGAACTCCGGGCCCATGAGGAAGCGCGTGTCCTGACGATGTCCCCACCAGCCGGCGAAGCGCGGCAGATCCGTTTCGCTGTGTCGCTCGTGGACGAAGCAGCCAGCGATCGCGCCGGGGCCTGAGTTCAAATATTTGTAGGAGCACCACACCGCGAAATCGGCGCCGCTCGCGTTGAGGTCGACCGGAACATTGCCGATCGCGTGGGCGAGGTCGAAGCCGACGCGGCAGCCGACCGCGGCGCCGGCTGCAGCGATCCATCCGAGATCGAATCGCTGCCCGCTCGCGTACTGCACGCCCGGCCACAGGATCAGTGCGATGCGGTCGCCTTCGCGCGCCAGCACATCGGTGATCTGCGCGGCGCTGATGGTGTGCTCACCCGGCGCGGGTGCCAGTTCGATCAGGTCGCTGGCCGGGTCGCCGCCATGGAAGCTGATCTGCGAGGCGACCGCATAGCGATCGGACGGAAACGCGCGCGCCTCGATCAGGATCTTTCGGCGTGTCGACGTCGGTGAAAAGAAGCTCGCCATCATCAGGTGCAGATTGGTGGTCAGGGTGTTCATGGCGACCACTTCCGACGGCCGCGCGCCCGCGACCTCGGCCAGCCCATCGCGCACCAGCGCGTGATAAGGCATCCAGGCGTCGTCGTCGGTGAAGTGCGCCTCCACGCCCAGCGTGCGCCATTGCTCGACCACGCGCGCCACCGCGCCCTCCACCGCGCGCGGCATCAACCCGAGCGAGTTGCCGCAGAAATAGGCAACATCGCCGCCGGCCTGCTGCGGGATCGCGAATTCATCGCGCAATGACGCCAGCGGATCGGCGGCATCCAGCGCACAAGGGTCCTGGCTCACGGCAGCGCTAGCGGTGAAAGATCGTGCATACTAATCGAGTCCATGTGCGGCGCGAGCGTAGGGACGGGCTGAATGCGCGGCGCTCATGAACAGGAATTTACGCCGGCATCTGCGATCCTCGCACGCTCGCTGCTTCAAGGTCGGACGTCTTGCCTGAACTCCACGGGAAATGGCTTGGGCTGTTGCTGGCCTTTGCAGGCCTGGCCCAGGCGCAACCGGTCGAAGTGGTCACGGCGCGGCTGGATCCGCCGGCCACCGGCACCGGCGCACCGGGCGACAACTTCGGCATTGCGGTCGCTGCCGCGGGCAATCGCGCGATCATCGGCGCCTATGGCAGGATCGAGCTTGCACCCGGCATTCCAAACGGCGTGGCGCAAGGCACGGCTTATCTGTTCACCCAGCAGGCGGATGGCAGGTGGGTGCAGTCCCAGCGACTGACCCCGGATACGCTCGGAGGCGACTCCGACAACTTCGGCGCGGCCGTCGCGTTTTCCGGGAATCTGATCGCGATTGGCGCGCCACGCCGCGAGGCCGGCGGCCTGGAAGGTGCTGGCAGTGTGTTCGTTTACGCGAGCGCCGGGGCCGCGTTCGGGCAGATCCAGCAAGTCGTGCCGCCGGACCCGGTCATCGAAGGGCGCTTCGGGGCCGCCGTGGCGCTGGCCGGGGACTATCTCGCGATCGGTTCACCCCGCGCGGGCGATGGCCGGGTCGAGCTGTACCGGCGCGGCGTCTCCGGTGGTTTCGACTTCCTGCGATCGTTCCTGGCCGAGGCCGGTGAGCCGGGGGCGGCATTCGGGCAGGCGCTGGCACTGAGCTCGACGCAATTGCTGATCGGTGCGCCACACGCCAGCGGTGGCGGCGCGGTCTACATCAGCAGCTTCGAGGAAGGGGCGTGGACCAACGCCGCACGCATGGCTTTCAATCCGTATCCCGATGGCGCGGAGCTCGGCGCTGCGCTCAGCATCAACGAGGAGGTCGCACTGGTCGGATTGCCGGGCGCCGGTAGCGGACAGGTGCGTGTACTGGTGCGCGCGCAGGACGTCTGGAACGACGCCGGTGAGCTGCTCGCACCGGGACTGCCGGCCGGTGCGCGCTTCGGACAGGCGCTGAGCCTCGACCACCAGCGCGCGATCGTCGGTGCTCCGGGTGCGAACGGTGGCGATGGCGCCGCCTACATCTTTGCGCGCGATGGGCTGCAGTTTGCACCGGCCCAGGCGGTCGACGTGGCCGATGGTGGCAACGCTGATCGCTTCGGCATCGCCGTTGCCAACAGTGCCGATGGCGCCCTCGTCGGCGCCGACCTCGACACGATCTATTCCAACAGCGGGCAGGGCGCGGTCTATCATTTTTCCCCCGGCATCGACGGCGCGCTGCAACTGCGCTCCCGGCTCGATACCGGCGACGGCGCCTACCTGGATCGCTTCGGCACTGCCGTCTCGGTGTCCGGCGACGTCGCCATGGTCGGCGCCTTTCTCGAAGACACGGAAGCTGGTGCGGACGCGGGCGCAGTCCACTGGTATGAACGCGAGGCCGGAAACTGGGTCCTGCGCGGGCGCATTACGGCGCCGGACGCAGACATCGAGGATCGCTTCGGCGTGGCTGTCGACGTCGATGGCGATCGCGTCGCGATCGGTGCTTACTGGGACATCGTCAACGGCAATGTCGACCAGGGCTCGGTCTACGTCTTCCGTCGCAGCGGCACGAACTGGCTGCTGGAGAGCAAGCTCTCCGCCAACGATGGGCGTGAGCGCGATCTCTTTGGTTTTGCCGTTGCGATCGAAGGCGACCGTTTGCTCGTCGGCGCCCGCGGGGCCCGCGCTCCCTTCCTGGATCAAGGGCTGGCCTATGTGTTCAAGCGTGCAGGCGGCAGCTGGGCCCAGGAGGCTCGGCTGGCGTCGCCCGTGGCCGGGGCGAACCAGTTCTTCGGCGCGAGCGTGGCCCTGTCCGCGGGGCGTGCACTCATCGGCGCGCCGGGCTTGAGCGCTGGCCCGGAGGTTCCAGGTGCCGGCGCCGCGTTCCTCTTCTCGCCGGGTGACTATGCGTTGCGGGCCAGCCTGCAGGCGCCGCAGCCACGGGAAAATGCAGCGTTTGGTTTATCGGTGAGCGCCGATCCGCAACGACTGCTGGTCGGGGCCTTCCAGGATGGCGAGGATTTCAGCGCGATCGGCGCCGGCTATATCTACCGCGCCGCGGATCAGAGCCTCGAGGCAGAGTTGGCGGCCGCCGCGCCGCAGCCCGGCGAGTTGATGGGCATCAGCGTGGCCATCGATGGCAACCTGGCGGTGCTGGGCAGCTCCGGCTTCGACCAGCTCGCACGCCCGAACGCCGGCAGCGTGCGCCTGTTCGAGCGCCGCCAAGGCGGCTGGTTCGAAAGCAAGCGTCTGGTCGCCGTGGACCCCGCCGCCGGTGATGGCTTTGGCCGGGCAGTGGCTGCGGGCGACGGCAGCATCCTCATCGGCGCCCCCGGTAAATCCCGCATCAACCCCCAAGAGGGCGGCGCCTACATCCATCCGGCCGACCAGTTGCACAGTGACGGCTTCGAGTGAGCCAGTGCACCCGGGGAACTATCGCAAGCGGGATAGCGCAGATAAAGGAAGGAGCGAACAGCCTTATCCACAGATTACACAGATAAGAGCGGATTAGAGACTTTAGGGGCGGCGAGCCCACTTCTCGGCCCAGAAAAAAATCTGCGGAAATCTGCGAAATCTGTGGATAGATGCTCTGCTTCTGCATTGGTCATTCCGATCGGACCATCCCGGGTGCGCCTTCGGCTTACCCAGGCTACAAAAGCTTCTGCTTTCATCCATGTCATCTGTGGATAGAGCTCTTCGCTTCTTCCTTTATCTGCGTCATCCCAGTTGGCGACTAACCCTCACACGAAGCGCGAGCGATCGGTGGCGAGCCATTCGAGGGCGGTGCCGTTGAAGATGCGTTCGCGCTGGGGGGCGTCGAGGCCGAGGCGGGCGAGGTGGGAGCCGGGTTCCTGTTCGCCCAAGGGGAACGGATAGTCGGTGCCGAGCATGATGCGGTCGGCGCCGCAGGTGTCGATCAGGAAGCTCAGGGCGGCGTCGTCATGGACGCATGAGTCGAAGTAGATCTGCTGGAGGTAGTCGCGCGGCGGCCGCTTGTTGTCGACGGCAACCAGGTCCGGGCGCATGCGGAAGCCGTGTTCGATGCGCCCGAGGGTGTATGGAAAAGATCCGCCGCCATGCGCGAAGGCAATGCGCAACTGCGGCAGGCGCTCGAGCACGCCGCCGAAGATCAGGCTGCAGATTGCGCGTGATTGCTCCGCGGGCATGCCGACCAGCCAGGGCAGCCAGTACTTCGGCATGGAGCCTGCGCCCATCATGTCCCACGGATGCACCAGCAGTGCCGCGCCGAGCGCTTCGCAGCCGGCAAAGAATTCGAACAGCTCGGGTGCGTCGAGGTTCCACTGGTTGACGTGCGAACCAATCTGCACGCCGGCCAGGCCGAGCTCGCGCATGCAGCGTTCCACTTCGCGCAGCGCCAGGGCCGGATCCTGGATCGGCACCGTACCGAGCCCGAGGTAGTGGCGCGGATGCGTGGCGCAGAGCTCCGCAGTGTGGTCATTGAGTACCTGGTGCAGCGCCAGCGCCTGCTCGCCCGGGGCCCAATAGCAGAACATCACCGGAACGGAGGACACCACCTGCACCGCCACGCCGAAGCGGGCGTAGTCATCGATGCGCTGCTGTGCATCCCAGGTGCGGGGTTCGATCTCGCGAAAAAAACTGCCGTCCTTGTAGATGCGATGGCGTCCGTCGCTGTGATCGATGACCGGGAAGCGCGAATCGGAAAAGCGCGTCGCCAGATCCGGCCAGTCGCGCGGCAGCACATGGGCATGCATGTCGATCTTGAGGGTCACGGGCGCTCGCAGGCAGTGATCGAGAACGACACGACGTCGCGGCAGCTATGATACGGACATGCAGCGCGCGTCGCGCCGTCAACGCCTTGGGGTCATTCAATGGAAGTGATGCAAAGAATTCAAATGCTGGTCGACAGCCACCCGATCGTACTGTTCATGAAAGGCACCACGCAGTTTCCGATGTGCGGCTTTTCGGCAGCCGCGGTGCAGAGCCTCAAGAACGCCGGCGCCAGCGTGTTCACGGTCAACGTGCTGGAAGATCCCGAAATCCGCGCGAACCTGCCCCAGTACGCCAACTGGAAGACGTTTCCGCAGCTGTTCGTCAACGGCGAGCTGATCGGCGGCGCCGACATCGTCACCGACCTCGAAGCTTCCGGTGAGCTCGCACGCATGGTCGCCGAGTCAGGAGCCCAGGCGGGTGCGGCTTGATCCCGGAAACCTCGATTGACAGCTTGCGCGGGGCTTCGGGAGGTTTCCAGGATGCTTGAAACCCCCGGCGCGGAACTGTTGCCGCCGGCAGCGTGGCTGGGTGCCGACCTCACCGGTCGGCAGATCCTGATCAATGGTGCGAGCGGCGGGCTCGGGCGCGCGTGCGCGCTCGACGCGGCGCGTCGTGGCGCCACTGTGATCCTGCTTGGAAGGCGAGTCGCCGCGCTGGAAAAACTGTACGACGAGATTGCCGCAAGCGGAGCGCCACAGGCGGCGATCTATCCGTTGAGCCTGGAGGGCGCCACCCCGTCCGACTACGTTGATCTTGGTGCGCGCCTGATCGAGCAATGCGGGCGCCTCGACGGCATCGTGCATGCTGCCGGGCACCTGCATGGGCTGACCCCGATCGAGCACTTTCCGCCCGAAGAATGGCTGCGCAGCCTGCAGATCGGCTTGCATGCACCGTTCCTTCTGCTGCAGTCATTGCTGCCCGCTTTGCGCCGGTCGACTCATGCGCGGGTGCTGTTCTTTCTCGACGACAACGAGCGCACCGAGCGCGCCTTCTGGGGCGCATACGGAGTTTCGCAGGCCGCATTGCGCGCATTGATCGGCATGGTTGCCAAGGAATGGGCAAACGAGCCGGTCAGCGTATTCGGGCTGGTTCCGGCCCCGTTGCAGAGTAATTTCCGCCGCAAGGCGGTGGTCACCGAAGATCCGGCCAGGTTGACGGCGCCCGCGCGCTACGCGCCGTTGGTGAGCTGGCTGCTCGCCCACGCGGACGCCGCCTGGAGCGGGCAGGCGATCGACGTGCGTTCGCTGCCGGAGCCGGTGCTTCCCTGATGGAAATCGTCTCCGCCGCGATCCTGCTGTTCCTGATCATGGACCCGATTGGCAACATCCCGATCTTTCTGTCCTTGCTGAAGGTCTTGCCGGCGCCACGCCGACGGATCGTGCTGGCACGCGAACTGCTCATTGCCCTCGCTGTTCTGCTGTTCTTCCTTTACACCGGCGATCGCCTGCTCGCGCTGCTGCATGTACGCCAGGAGTCGGTGAGCATCGCCGGTGGCATCGTGCTCTTCATCATCGGCATTCGCATGATCTTTCCGCCGGCAGAGGGCCTCTTCGGCGACATCCCGGAAGGCGAGCCATTCATCGTGCCGCTCGCGATCCCCTGCATCGCCGGGCCATCGACGATCGCGGCGCTCATGTTGCTCGGCAACCAGCATCCCGGACGCAACCTCGACTGGACGATTGCCGTAATCGCGGCCTGGCTGGCGTCAGCCGTGATCCTGGTCGCTGCCACCGCGCTCTATCGCTGGCTGGGCGTGCGTGCACTGGCCGCCCTCGAGCGCCTGATGGGCATGCTGCTGGTCGCCATTTCGGTGCAGATGTTCCTCGACGGCGTGCGCGCGTACCTGGCGGCGTGAAGCAGTTGCGGGCTTTTTGGGCGGGTCGGCGCTCCTGACGTGCGCTCATCGGCGGCAAGACCAGCGCGCGCGCGGGGGTCGAAGGCGCGCCGCCAGCCCGTCGAGGCAATCGTGAAGAAGTTGTTGCACCGTTTCCAAACCGTCATCTTCCGCTGTTAAACTCTCCTTAATTCCCACTGCCGTCACCTTTGAGCCTCGTGCATCGAGCGCGCCATCGGGTGACTGCGGTCCAGTCCGCAACACAAGATCAGGTAGTCGTCATGAAAAATAAGCCGCAGATGAAAGCTCTGGTGGTGGGTCTCATGCTTGGCCTCATGGCCTCGCAGGGCACGTTCGCGCAGAACACCTCGTCAGCCCTCAACGGCCGCATTACGGATACCGAAGGCCGTCCGGTTGCCAGTGCGACCGTCGAAATCCTGCACGTCCCGTCCAATACGCGCAAAACCGTCGTTACCGACGATCAGGGTCGCTATGGCACGCAGGGTCTGCGTGTCGGTGGCCCATATAAGATCACCGTCACCAAGGAAGGCTTTGCGGGTGAAGCGCAGGACGGCGTGACTCTTGCCCTGGGCGAGACCGGACAGCTCAACATCGATCTCGATCCCGCGATGACGACGCTCGAGTCAGTTGAAGTCGTGGCGTCCGCGCAATCGAGCATCTTTGCATCCGACAAGATGGGTGCAGGCACCGAGCTCAATAGCGAAATGCTCGCGGCCATGCCGTCGATCAAGCGCGATCTGCAGGACTACGCGCGCCTCGATCCGCGCATCTCGCAGACCGACAAGGAGCGCGGGGAAATTTCGGCGCTTGGCCAGAACACCCGCTTCAACTCGATCACGATCGATTCGGTGTCGACCAACGATACCTTCGGTCTCGAGGCGAACAACCTGCCGACTTTGCGCCAGCCGATCTCGATGGACGCCATTGAGTCGGTGCAGATCAACATCGTCAACGTCGATGTCACGCAGCGCGGATATACCGGCGCCAACATCAATGCGGTTACCAAGTCCGGAACCAACGAGTTCAAGGGATCGGTCTACGGGACCTATCGTGATATCGACTGGGTGCGCGAGACCGATGACCGCGGTGTGGTGTTCAACGGTTTCGATACCGAAGAATCGTACGGCGCGACCTTCGGTGGTCCATTGATCGAAGATCGTTTGTTCTTCTTCTTGAACTACGATAAAACCACCATTTCGGCACCTGGCCCGGATCTCGCCAGCGGACCGTTGAACCGCGCTGTCAACGGCATCTCTAGCACGCAGTTGGCGGAAGTCATTTCCATCGCGCAGGGCTATGGTCTGGACCCGGGTAACCTTGAGCCGGGTGCGCTCGATACCGGGGTCGAGAGTCTGCTCGGCCGCTTCGACTGGAACATCACCGACGACCACCGCGCGGCATTCCGCTTCAGCCGTACCGAACAGTCCGAAGCGATCTTGCCGGGCTTCGGTACCAACTTCTTTTCGCTGTCGAGCTACTGGTACACCCAGGGCAAGGAGCTCGACAATTACGTCGCAGAGCTGTTCAGCGACTGGAACGAGAACTTCTCGACTGAAATCCGCGCGTCTTACCGCGACTACTTCAGCACGCCGCAGACGTTTGCGCGTCAGCCGCAGATTCAGATCGACTTCGGCACCGCCAATATGCGGTTCGGTACTGAACAGTTCCGGCACCAGAACGTGTTGGAGACCAAGACCTTCAACGGCTTTGTCGCGGGCAACTGGTACTCGGGCGATCACACCGTCAAGTTCGGCGCCGACTACGAGTCGAATGAGATCTACAACTTGTTTCTCGACTCCAATTTTGGCGTCTATCGGTTCGGCAGCACTGCCGACTTCCGCAGTGGCCTGTATCGCGAGTACCTGTATCGCGCAGCGACGAGCGGCAATGTCTCCGACGCAGCAGCAAATCTGACGCTCGACAATATCGGCTTCTTCTTGCAAGACACGTGGACCGTCAACAACAACCTGACGCTCACGTACGGAATGCGCATCGACACGCCTAACGTGCAGGATCCGCCTGTGTTCAACCAGCGCTTCCTGACCGCCTTTGGCATTCGCAACGACACCACGATCGACGGTAATGATCTGGTGCAGCCGCGCTTTGGTTTCAACTACACCTTTGATGCCGACCGCCCGACCCAGTTGCGCGGTGGACTTGGCTTGTTCCAGGGTGCTGCGGCGAACGTTTGGCTGGCCAATCCGTACACCAACAACGGCCTGACCATCCAGGTGTTCGGCTGTGGAACCGGTGGGCTGGCAAACTGCCCGACGCCGCGTCCGCTGCCGTTCAGCGCCAATCCGGACAACCAGCCGCGATTGGTCGTGGGCGCCGGCGCGCCGCCGTCCGACGTCGACATCGTCGCCTCGGATCTCAACCAGCCGTCGGTGTGGAAGGCCAACCTCGCGTTCGAACACGAGTTGCCGTGGTACGGCATGGTCGGCTCGGTCGAGGCGATTGTGACCGAAGTCGAGGACGCCGTGTTCTACGAGCACCTGAACCTGGGCGCGCCAACGCGCCTTGGCTTGGATGGTCGTAACATGTATTACACCAATTACGACGTGGGCCGCTACACCGCAGCCACCGGTGTTTTCAACGGTACCGCGCGTTCCCTGCGCAACACGCAGTTCCGCGAAGTCTTGCTGGCGCGTCCGACCAGCAAGGGTCACGGCGAAAACCTGACCTTGTCCTTGACCAAGCCGATGTCGGCTGAGAGCAATCTGTTCTGGCAGGTCGCCTACTCATACACCGATGCGGAAGAAGTCAACGGCCTGACCTCCAGTCGCGCCATCTCCAACTTCGCCAGCCGCTCGATCTTCAACCCGAACGAAGAGCTTTCCTCGCGTTCGCCGTACGTGAACAAGAATCGCATCACGGCGGCGATGAGCTACCGGCACTTCTTCTTCAGCGGGTACAAGTCTGAGTTTGCAATGTTCTATGAAGGCCGCAAGGGCAAGCCCTATAGCTGGACCTTCAACAATGACATGAACGGCGATGGGCTGGCCGGCAACGATCTGCTGTACATCCCGAATCCCGGCCAGGTGGTCTTTACCGATCCAGCCGAGGCGGCGGTGTTTGCAGATCTCGTCGCACAGTACGGTCTCAACCGCTACGCTGGCGGAGTGGTGCCGCGCAACGAAGATTACGCTCCGTGGGTGCATAACATTGATATGCGTTTCTCGCAGGAGTTGCCGGGCTTCTTCGGCGACAACAAGGCCGAGATCTGGCTCGATGTCCTCAATGTCGGCAACCTCCTGAACAAGGATTGGGGTCTGATTGACGAGGTTGGCTTCCAGGCCAACGGCGGACAGGCACGCAGCTTCGTGAACTTTGCTGGGTTCGACTCCACTGGTCGCTACATCTACGACGTGGTGCCGACGCCCGAGCAGCTGTTGCGCCGCGATCGCAACGCCGAGTCGCGCTGGGCGCTGCAGTTGGGCTTCCGCTACAGCTTCTAAGCGAAACGCGACACGCAAGAACCGAACGGCCGGCTCGCAAGAGCCGGCCGTTTTCTTTAGTGCGCCCGGCAGGGCGCACCTGCTTGGAGGTGAAAGTCCTCTACGCGCCCGGCAAGCGTAAGAGTTAGCCGAACGGCAAGGGTGACGCGGGCAGGTGGTTGCCGGCGTGCGGTGAGTTCTCGCGCCTGGCGCCGTCCGATTTGGAGATTCGTACTCCAAATGAGATCGCCGCAACCGCAATGGACTCGTGGGCGCAAAGGCGCGAATTCAATTCGAACCGCCGGCCTGCGCAGCGCGCCAGTGGAGAGCAGCGGACTAGGTTATGGGATTGGCGGGATTCCAGACCACTCCACCGGCTTCCTACTCCAGCAGCGCATCCACCGCGCCCAGCTCCGCAGCATCGAGCGAAAACGCGAAGATCGCGAGGTCTTCCCGCATGTGCTGCGTGCTCGTCGTTCCCGTGAGCGGGGTCACCCCGCGCTGTGTGAGATATCGGAACAGCACCTGCGCTGGCGTCACCTGGTAACGGCGAGCGCTCGCGACGACCACTGCAGCGTCCAGCAGACGCGGGTTTGCCGTCAGCGTCCAGAAGCTCTGGTAACAGATTCCGTGGGTGCGACAAAAGGCGCGGATCTCGCCGTCGTAACCCGTCTCGGCGTGGAATCGGTTCTGCACGATCACGGGCGCGATGCGTGACTCGTCGCAAAGACGTTCGAGCACCGGCAGGGAGTAACAATTGCTGATCCCGAGCCGATGCACCACGCCGCGACCGACCAGCGCTTCCATTGCGCTCCACACCTGCCGCATGCGCGTGACCTCGCTGATCGGCGAGTGCAGCACCAGCGCATCCAGGTAATCAGTCTGCAGGTTGAGCAGCGATGCCGCGCAGGATTGCATGACTTGTTCGCCGGGATGCGCCCTGACGTCGTATGGCAGCCGCTGCGGATCCTGTCCGGAAGCCGGCGTGAACTTGGTCTGCAGATAAAGATCCGCGCGACGCGAGCCCGTCTCGAGCCAGGCCGCTACACCTTCCCCGACGCCCGGCTCGTGATAGTGCTTTGGTTGGCACGCGGTGTCGATGCCGCGAAAGCCCGCACGCAGCGCCTGCGTGACCAGCCCCGCCGTCGCTGCCTTTTTCCAGGCGGTGCCATAAAGGATCGAAGGGACATCCATCCGCCAAGCATGCGCGCGAGGCACCGCGATCCGGGTGAAAGACCCTGCCAAAGCGCCCGACCCGTATGCCAATCCACACGCCTGCGGTCAAGACGTTGACAAGTACCCGCAATGTCCTCCGGAAACTCTTTTGCACAGGCCGTGATGGCTCCAGGCAATTGTTTCATTGTTGTCAACCAGCTGTCGGACGATATCTGCAGGTCATTGAAAATAAAGGGATTGATGGAACCGGTGAACACTTCACCAAGGCGCCCGGGAGCGCGTACTGACGGGCTTGGAGGAGGTTGTCCCAAGCGTCATCCACAAGCTTATCCACAGGCTTTGTGGATAAGGGCGAATATCTGAGCACCCGTCGACACTTAGGCGCCAATGCCAGAGATCACATGAGGATTGCGGGCTAAATGCGGTGAGCTGGTTTCACCGTTAACGAGGACCAGTGCCGGCAAAAAATATTTTTCAGGGAGGGGGCCCCTGAGCGCTTGACAGCGGCGCGAAAGGGTCCCGCGAGCCTAAGAGTTTTGCACAACGCGTGAGCACCGCCACCGTAACCGAGCGCAGCTGGCAGGGAGGTCGCTCCATTTCTTGCAAGCCTTTGATTTAGTGACGATCAACGCAACCGAGCAGGGAATCGCCGAAGGCTGCAAGAGCGCGTCCCGACGGGCTTTCCAGGGCGTCGCACCGGCTTCGTCCACAAACTTATCCACAACCTGTGTGGATAAGGAACACGGCCCTTTTGCAGCAAGCACTTAGATCACGAACCTCAGCTACGCATGAGCTTGGCGAGCGCCAGGCCCGATGGGCGGTTTCATCCGGGGCGGCTACGATGCTGCGGCAGCAAACCCGTGTGGACGCTACTGTGGCCCCGAACGCGCGCATCAATCCGCGTTTCAACCAATTGATACTGACACCGCCCACAACTCATCGTGTCGGCCACCGGTGGCGGCACCGTGACGCTCGCCCTGCATCCATTGCCTCCGGGGAATCGACCGGCGCATCGAGAGCGCTTTAGAAAATGCGTGTCCAGCCCTTTCGATTTTCTGGTGGCTGCCGTAGAAGAGATTTGGACGGATCCGCACTCCCAGGCGAGCACGATGATGGCGATGTCCTCCCGAATGCTTGGGGTCATTCTGTTGCTGTTCGCGGTGGGATCGCCCTCGGCCGAGCTCGAGGTCGAGCGCGAGCGGGATGAGACGCGCCTCACCATCAAGCTCGACCGGCCGGTACGGCCGTTCGGACCCGCATACGAAAACACCGGTGCGCTGATCACGACCCAGCCGGCGTGGCCGTGGCGCTGTTGGCTGACGGAGGCCGATGAGATCACGTGTCGCGCGCCAGCGGCCGCGGTGCCGGCGGCCACGCCGTTCGAGCTGCGGACCGTCGCGCCGCTCTACGACCTCGACGACCAGCCGCAGCAATTGCATTTACGGGGAGATACCGGAGCGCCGGAAGTCGTCTTCGAAGCGGTGCACCTGCAGGGAACGCCGGTAATGCTGGCCATTGCTGACCAGCCGATCGATCCCGAAAGCCTGCGCTCGCGCTTGCATCTGCAGCCCGAGGGAGACGCTGCCCCTGGGCGGCTCGAAGTCAGTCCCGCGACGGCTGAGCATATCGCTGCCGCCCGTGTCCGCAGCGAATCTGGCCGGGTAGCTTTCGAGCTACGGTTGCTGGGTGTGCAACCTGGTGCGAATTACCGCCTGCTGCTGGATGCAGGCGTGCGCAGCCTGCAAGGTCCGGTGCTGGCAGAGGAGGGGAAATTCGACGGCGTGATCGAGATCCCGGGGCCGCTCAAGGTCGGTATCGGCTGTGCGGGCTTCGACACCGCGACCAATGTGTCCGGTTGCGATCCCGATAGCGGGTTCAAACTGACTTTTGTCGGCAGGCCCGCCGAAGGGTCATTGGAGCGCCTGCGCACGTCCTTGCGCCAGGTTGGACTGCGGCCAGCGGCCGAGCTCACACCCGATTGGTTTGACGGTTACGGCGTGGAGCGCTTCGAGCTGCGTATCGACGGTGCCGCCGCCCGACGCACCTACACGCTGGAACTGCCAGCTGATCTGCGGGGTGTCGACGGCGAGTTGGCGACAACGCGGGGGCCGTTGAAGCTCGTCGCGTCCAAGCGGCGTCCACAGATCCATGCCGAGCCCGAAGCGACGCTCGCACCCGCCAGCCCGCAGGTTCGGAGCGCAGGCATGCGCGGGCTGGTCGTCGAGCGCCGCTGGCTGGGCACGAACGAGTCGCCAAAGCGCGATCGCTTTCCATCGCGGCGCTGGTTTCGGCCGCGCGAGCTGACTTCGCTCAGCCTGCCCGAGAGCCCGCCGCAGCTGATTGCCAACGGCGGCATCGAGTGGCTGCGCATCGGCAACGCGGACGCACATATCGAAGTCGCGCGGGTGCACGCGCCATTCGCCGTGCATGCGGTGTACGCGACTGGCGAGGTCTGGGTGTGGGCCACCGACTGGGCGCTCGCGCGCCCGCTCGTAGGCGTCGAGATCGACATCGTCAAGGCGACTGACGCGCAGGGGTTGCAGCGCAAGACCGCCGTTACGCGCACCGACGAGCGCGGGCTCGCACGGCTGGCGCTTGAAGAAGAGGAGAGCCCGTACTCCGATGACCGGCTGCTGCGCGCGCGCATCGGCGGTCGCGTGGTCTACCTGCCGATGGAGCTGGCCGAAGCACTCGATGACGCGGGCTCACGCAGCTACACGGAGTGGGCCGAAGGCGATCTGCGCGCCTTCATCGTCACCGAAAAACCGCTCTATCGGCCCGGCGAAAACGTGCGCTTCCACGGCTGGCTGCGACGGCGTGCCGGGGGCGTGGTCGAGGCCCGCAAACTGCCGTCCACGCTCAAATTCCGGGTGCACGATTTCGGGACCGCGATCGGTGACTGGCAGCCGCTGGCGGTCGACGATTTCGGTGCCGTTCCCGGCGAGATCCGTTTGCCGGAGCGCATGGCGGATTCGGATTACGGGTTCGAGTTCGAGGCGGGAGAAGACGAGAGCTTTCGCGTAGATGAGCTGTTCGCGATCAGCGCTGCCGAGCCATTGAGCCTCGAGGTGCAGCTCACCGATCCGCCGGCATTCCTCCGGCCGCGCGAAACCATGAACCTGCAGGCTAGGGCGACGTATTTCAGTGGCAGCGCGGCGGCGCAGCTCGAGCTTGGAGCCCTGGGCCTGTCCTCTCCCGGACAGGCGCACGAAGTATTTCCGGACCATGCCGATTTTGAGTTCACCAACGGCGCACTGACCGGCGACGCCGCCAGCTGCGCGGATGCGGCCGAGGACAGCGAACGCACGGTCATGTTTGCCGCCAGCCAGAGTAATCTCCGCGGCGTGGCGACACTGACGGGCACGGTTGGCCTCGACTGCGACTTCGGCGTGCTCGAGCTCGCACCGTCGGCGACACTGCCTGGGCTAGCGTCGGCCTATGGCAGCACCCGGCGTATCCCGCTGCTCGCGGATCGCGACTATCTCGGCCTCGCGGTGGCGCCGCGCTGGAGCAGCGATGGGGAGCCATTCGAAGTGCGGGCAATCCTGCTCGATGGCCAGGCTGCGCCGAAGGAACATGCGCCGATCCGGGTTGCGATCGATGAGCAGCGGGATGGACAATGGGTCGAAGTCGACGCCTGTGAGCTGCGCCCGGACGGCGTGGACACTTGCAGCTGGCCCGCCCGTGGGCAAGTTCGCTTCCGTGCCGTGACCGCATCCGCGCGCGCGGTGGCGGTCGAGGCCTGGGGCGGTGCAGCCGCGCCACGCTCCTTTTCGCTGCTCACCGAGTGGAGCAAGGACGGCCGTACGCTGTCCTATCGAGCAACGGCGCCGGGCAGTGGCGGAGTGCTGGTCAGCGCCGAGAAGAGTCGCCTGCTCGGCGCCTGGGCGCATGCCTACGCGGACGGGCAGGTGAGTGGCGAGATCGCTGCTTCCGAGCTGCCGGCCGGCGCCTTCGACCTGGCACTGCTGCTGGTGCCGGCGCGCAGCACGCCGGACGTGAGAGTCACTCCCGTGCGCCTGCGCGCGCGCGTTGAGACGCCGGTCGTACCTCAGCCGCAATGGCTGGAGGTCGAAGCGCCAGCTGCCGGTACCGACCCCGGCCGCGAACAATTGCTGGTCATCCGCAATGACGGTCCGGCGCCGCTCGATGTCGCCATCGCCGTGGCTGACCAGGGGCTGCTGGCCCTGGTGCCGGCGCTCGAGCTCGCCCGCGACCCGAACGGGTCGAACTGGTTCGCGCAGCTGGAGGCGTTTGCGACCCTGCGCGCGTACAGCATCGCGAATTTGTCGACTGCGGCGGTTCGGGAGTACGACGATCGGGCGCCCGGGCGACGCATCTTCCGAGTCGATGCGGAGGGCCCTGATTCGGTTCGGTTGGATTCGGTCGAAGTGACCGGCTCGCGCATCAACGCCCGCGACGTCTATGCACAACCCGTTGCGAGCCAGCCCGGCAGCCGCGCGGACCAACGACGCGCAGACCTGGCCGATGCCTTGCGTCGCTTCGAAGGCGTTACCCGGCGCCGTTTCAGCGACAGCGCCTGGTGGCAGGATGGCCTGCGACTGCAACCCGGGGAGCGTCGCGAGATCCGCATGCGCCTGCCGGACAACCTGACCCGCTGGCGCGTCGAGGTGGTCGCCTTCGATGCTGCCGCGCATGCCGAGAGACACGTGCTGGACGTCAGCTCGAGCCGCGCGCTAGAAGTGCGTCCGAGCTTGCCGCGGAGCGTGGTCCAGGGCGATCGCTTGGTCGCCTCGACCAGCGTCTACAACAGTTCGGACGCTGCGGCGAAAGCGCGCGTGGAGTTGCACTGGGTAGCGCCGGGCGCAACTGCGAGCGCAAATCGTGAGCTAGCGATCCAGGCGCGCGCCACGGCCTCCTTCGACCTCGTAGCCGCGACCGAAGACGTCGGCCCGGCGCAGCTTCTCGCCGCCGCCGCCGCAGGCAGCGGCCGTGATGCAGCACTCAGCGAAAGCCTGGTCGCATCCCCGCAGCGCACCCGGACGCGCACCGATGCCTGGTGGATCGATGCCGATCGCTGGCTCGACGTGACCTTGCCGGGGAACGGCAGCAACCCCCGCGTGCTGGTGCGCGCCGGCCTCTATGACGTGCCCGGATTGCCCTTGCTCGCAGAGCGCATGCGCGACTATCCGCACCGCTGCTACGAGCAGATCCAGAGCCGCGCCGTGTCCGCTGCCGCGCTGCGCAAATTCCGCCCCGACCTTGCCGACTGGGCGAGCGACGAGCTGATCGCGACCGTCTGGCGCGAGCGTGCCAACTTCTCCAGCTATCCGGACCTGCCGGTCTACTTCGACCCGGACATCGAGCAGCCCGACAGCTTCCTGCCCGCCTACACGGTGCTCGTCCATGCGCGCCTGGTCGCGCTCGGGCATGCGGAGGCGGCACTGCCAAAAAGCAGCACCGACGACTTCGAGACGCATTTGCGGCACGCCGTCGACAGTGAAATGAAGCGCCAGAATTTCAGCGTGGCCGGGCTCAATCTCCGCGCCTTGCGGGCGCTCGGCAATGCCGATCCCGGTCGCGAATCGCAGTGGTGGGAGCAGCACGCGCAATTTGGTCCTTCCGCGGTTGCCAGCGCACTCGAGCTCGCCCATGCGGACGCAGATTCGGTCCGCTTGGCAGCCTCGATCAAGCGCCTTGATGAATGGGAACGCGGGCGCCCGAGCATTCCGCCGCTCGCTGCCGGCGCTCGTCACTGGATCGATGCGTCGGTCGCGGCTCATTGCCAGGTGGTCGCTGCACTGGCGCCGATGAAAGGCGAGCAGGCGCGTGCACGGCGCTGGCTGGCCGGCGTCGCGAGCAGCTTTGGCGACCGTGTCGGCCACGACAGCCAGGCACTGTCCGCATGCATCGACGCGAGCTTGCGGCTGGCGGCCGCGACCTCACGGGACTCGGCCGATACGGGTGTCGCGATCACTATTGGCAGCAAGCAACTGGACCTGCAACTGTCGTCCGAGCAGCCGCGTACGTCGTCCGACTGGATTGCGGTGGCGCCCGACTCGCGTCTGCGGATCAGCAGTGGTGCTGGCGCCTATGTCGGCATCGAGTCCGCCTACGAGGTCGACGCCCGGGAAAGCGCGCCCACGTCCATCGGCGCCGCGCTGTCGCGTACGCTGGAAGTGCGCCGCGGCGACCGTTGGGAACTCGCGGCCGGCCCGCTGCAGCGCGGTGAGTGGGTGCGCGTGACCCTGCACTTCGATGCGCCGCGTGCTTTCGACATGCTGGTGATCGAAGAATCCGTCCCGGGCGCGCTGGTCCCGATCGACACCACGCTCGAAGCCGTCGCCGACCCCTGGATCCGCAGCCAGGACGTTGGCAGTGCTTGGTTCTTCGAACGCCAGCTGGGTCAGCCCACCACCCGCTTCTATGCAACCTGGGTGCCCCCGGGCGCACACGCCATCAGCTATGTCGCGCAGGCCCGCCATGCTGGCGACTTCGCGTGGCTGCCCGCGCGCATCGAAGCCATGTACGGACGCGTGCAGCGGGCGGAAAGTGCAGCGGCGCGGATCGAGGTGCGGCAATAGTGGGCTGGAGCGCGGGTCACCGCGGCGCGGCCACACGCCAGCATCCCTCACAGCCTGACGAAAAGGCATAGAATCGCGGCCCTGCTGCGATGGACCGGACCAAACCAGAATGGTGAACATCAGCCTGTTCGGGCGCTTCGTGCCTTTGCAGACGCTAGTCCCCTCTGATCGCGCGCAACTTGCCAAGCAGAGCAGCCTGGTCAATTACCAGCCAGGGAAAGCGGTTTTCAGCCGTGGCGAACTGGCGCGGACCGCGGCCTATCTGATCGAAGGCGAGCTCGAGCTGCAGGACGAGCATGCGGCCGTGCGCTTGCGAGCGACTGACCCGGAAGCGCGCTATACGCTCGCGCCGGGACAGCGGCGCTCGGCCACCGCGCTGTGCGTCAAGGCTTGCCAGATCCTGTTTGTCGATCGCGAGCTTCTGGATGTGATGCTGACCTGGTCGCAGACCGGCGGCGTGGAGGCGCGCGACGTCGATGCCACGGCGGCGTCGGAAGCATCCACGACAGAATCGCCCGACTGGATGACGTCGTTATTGCAGAGCAAGGCCTTCCTGCGGATCCCGCCGGGCAACATCGCGCAGATCTTCGCGAGCATGGAGCCGGTGAGCTTCGATGCCGGACAAATCATCCTGAAGCAGGGTGACCCGGGCGATTATTACTACGTGATCACCGATGGCCGCGCCCAGGTGCTGCTCGAAGATCCCGACGGCCGCAACGAAGAGGAGCTCGCCCAGCTCGGTGTCGGCCGCGGTTTCGGCGAGGAGGCGCTGGTCTCCGGCGAGCCGCGTAACGCCAGCGTGCGCGCGCTCACCCGCTGTTCGCTGATGCGCCTGTCCAGCAATGCGTTCACGCGCTTGCTCAAGGCGCCACTGATGACCGAAGTGCAGCTTTCGGATGCCCGGGCGCAGGTCGAGTTCATGGATGTGCGCGTGCCTGGCGAGTTTGCACGCGGGCACCTGCCGGGCGCGATCAACGTGCCGCTTGCACGCATCCGCCTGCTGGCGAAAGACCTCGATCCGAGCCGCGAGTACTGGGTTTATTGCGACACCGGCCGGCGCAGCGCATCGGCCACTTTCCTCCTCAACGAACGCGGCTTCGATGCCAAGCTGGTCAAAGGCGGCGTCGCCGTCACCCAGCTGGTCGAAGGCTCGTAAGCTCACCAACAAGCATCACCACAAGGACGCGCGATCATTGGATCGCGCATGCAAGGAATCGCTCCAATGAATCATCGTCCCATCAGCGCACGCATCAATCCCGAAGCCGGCATGGACGTGCTGTCCAAGGCTGAAGTGCGCCGCCTTACCGCCGCCACGACCGGCGATCTCTACGAGTTGTTCCGACGCTGTACGCTCGCGGTCCTGACTACTGGCACCGAGACCGACAGTGCGCGTGCCGTGCTCGCGCGCCATCCGAATTTCGATGTACGCGTCGTCCAGCAGGACCGGGGCGTCAAGCTCGACCTGATCAACGCGCCCTGCCAAGCCTTCGTCGACGGCGAGATCATTCGCGGCATCCGCCAGCTGCTGTTCGCGGTGCTGCGCGACATCCTCTACGTCGAGAACGAGATCAAGACGCGCGCCTCGCTGGTCGAGCCTGAAGGCATCACCAACGCGGTCTTCGACATCCTGCGCAACGCCGGCATCCTGCGCGCGCAGCTGGCGCCGAACATGGTTGTCTGCTGGGGCGGCCACTCGATCATCCGCAATGAATACGAGTACACCAAGAAGGTCGGCTACGAGCTCGGCCTGCGCGGTTTCGACATCTGCACCGGTTGCGGTCCCGGCGCCATGAAGGGCCCCATGAAGGGCGCCACCATCGCCCACGCCAAGCAGCGCATCAACGACACCCGCTACATCGGCATCACCGAGCCGGGAATCATCGCGGCCGAGTCGCCGAACCCGATCGTGAACCACCTCGTGATCATGCCGGACATCGAAAAGCGCCTCGAAGCCTTCGTGCGCCTCGGCCATGCGATTGTCGTGTTCCCGGGTGGCGTCGGCACCGCCGAAGAGATCCTCTACCTGCTCGGCATCCTGCTGCACCCGGACAACGAGCACGTCCCGTATCCGGTGGTGCTGACCGGCCCCAAGCAGAGCGCTGCGTATTTCGAGCAGATCGATGCCTTCTTGAAGCTCGTGCTCGGCGAGACCGCCGCGCAGCGCTACCGCATCATCGTCGGCGATCCGGTCGAGGTCGCCCGCCACATCCGCCAGGGCATCGCCCAGGTCACCGAGCACCGCGTGGAGACCAAGGACGCGTTCTTCTACAACTGGACACTCAAGATCCCTGAGGCTTTCCAGCACCGCTTCGTGCCAACCCACGAGAACATGGCCAAGCTCGAGTTGCACCGCGACCGCCCCGTGCACGAGCTCGCGGCCGACCTGCGCCGTGCCTTCAGCGGCATCGTCGCCGGCAACGTCAAGGAAGAGGGCATCCGCGCGATCGAGGCCCACGGCCCGTACGAGATCAGTGGCGAGCCGGTCATCATGGAAGCCATGGATCGCCTGTTGCAGGCCTTCGTCGACCAGCACCGCATGAAGCTGCCCGGCACCGAGCCCTACAAGCCGTGTTACCGGCTCAAGCTCGCCGATGAAGTTTCGCTTCGCGGGAAAAGCGATTCGAGCAAGACCTCGACCGCAGGGGCTTGACCTTGAGGCCAAGGCTTTGCATTATTCCGCTCTTGCCCGTTCCCGGATAGCTCAGCGGTAGAGCAAGTGACTGTTAATCACTGGGTCGCAGGTTCGATCCCTGCTCCGGGAGCCAGTAATATCAACGGCTTGCACTCGAAATGGTGTGGGCCGTTTTCTTTTGAGTCACCGCCAAGTCACTAGCCGCCCTGGTGACTTTGTGATCGGCGCCGAGAACTTCGCGACGTCGCGAAGCTGTCCGACGTCGGACACTTTGAAACCTCCCAACGTCGGGAGGTTCAAGGCGCACGTTTGCGCCTTGATCCAGGTCGCGAGCGTCCCCCTGCCTGGGGGAAGGTCGGCTCAATTTTGAGTCGACCCAACCAACGCACTTTTGCGTTCATTGCCCGGCTGAGATTTCAGCCCGTCGCAACCGGCACACTTTTGTGCCGATTGAATCTCGCGGCTGAATTCTCAGCCCTCAGTTTTGAGGCGCCAGAATCTCCCGGCGCACTTTTGCGCTTAGCTTGCGGATCAATGACTTAGCCGGCGCAATTTTGCGCCGACCCAATCAACGCACTTTTGCGCCCATTGATCGCCTGACTTTTCATGGCATCGCCAGCCGGCTGACTTTTCAGCCCGGGTCAACCGGCTCAATTGTGAGACCGTTGAATCTCACGGCACAATTTTGTGCCGATTGGCTTTCGCTCATCCGTGAGCAAAAGCCCTACCTGCTCAACCTCTGCTGACGCGCAAGCTGCCGCGCCACCGTGGCCGCCAGCTCTTCCTGGTCCTCACTTGCCCGGCCCTGGATGATGATGGTCACGGCACCAGCCGCAGCAGGCGCCACCGTAGCCGCTTC
>JANPJV010000139.1:0-8160 GCA_031425695.1 Rhodanobacteraceae bacterium
AGCCCCGAAACCACCAAAAACAGGACCAAAAAACACCGCCAAAACAGCCTAAAATCACCCCACGTTCGAGCCCGCCTGCAAAACTGCAAGTGGCTCGATTCACCCGATCATCGGGTGGCTCGATTCAGGCGATCAGTGACAGCAGGTCGAGCACGGCGGCATAGGGCTCGTCTAGCAGACGGACGCCCTGATATTCATCTAACGCCAGCGCAGCAGCGTCCAGGGTCGCAGTGCGCTGCGCGCCATGGAACGAGGCCGGCACCGTGATCACCACCGGGTTGGCGACCGGCTCGGAGTCCAGCCCAAAAGCTTGAAACAGATGCCCAATCATGTGGGCGGCAATCTCGGTGGCCGATCGGAAACCTTCCGGGGCGCGCGCGTAGGTGTGGCGCAGCCCGATCTCGTTCTTGGTCTCGGAGAACGAACCCTTGTGCTGGAGGAAGCGCGGCGTGCGCGCCAGTCGTTTGGCGGAATGGCCGACGACGGCCTCGCCATCCTTCACCGCCACCACCGAGGGCACCGCAATCTGACCCTCGGGCTGGCCGGGCTCTTCGATGGTCTGGCACTCGCAAACGAGTTCGCCGTCCTCGAAACGTGCCACCGCGATACAACTCTTGGTGGTGCCGAGATCAATGCCGACGGCAGCGCCGTCGAACTCCATTTGCGCCAGCGCATCGCGCAGTTCGTCAAACACGGTGGTGGCAGTCATCGCACGACTCCTCGCCTGATGGTTAATTGCGACCTTAGCGTGCAACCAGCCAGTCTCAGCAGGTGAGACTGGCTGGCAGAACAATGCGCATCAGCCGATGACCGTTCCCTTCCAGGAGAAACCCATCAACACGCTCTCCGCGATTCCGGTGTTCTACGACGCGCGCATGGTGGTCGACGCGCGAAGCTACTCGCCGAGCGCGGGCAAACCGCGCGAGGTGGTGGAAAGCTGGAAGGCAATGAATGCGCCGCTGATGTTCAAACCCTTCGATGCGGCCACGCGCGAGCAGTTGGCGCTGGCGCATTCGCGCCATTTCGTCGATGGCGTGCTGGAAGGTCGCATCCCCAACGGCTTCGACAATCGGCTGACGTCGGTGGCTCACGCGCTGCCGTGGACCTCCGGGGCAATGCTGGCGGCGGCGCGGGAGGCGCTTACCAATGGGAAGGTCGCCGTCGCGCCCGTCTCCGGCTTTCACCATGCCTGCTATGAGCAAGCTTCCGGGTACTGCACCTTCAACGGCCTGATCGTCGCGGCGCGCGCCCTGCTGGCCGAGGGCCGAGCAAGCCGGGTCGGCATTCTCGACTGCGACATGCATTACGGGGACGGCACTGAGCAAATCATTCACTTCCTCGGGCTGGAAGCGTCGATCAAGCACTTCACCGCCGGCGAGGAATTTGACCGCCCGGAACAGGCCAAGCAGTTCCTCCACGAGTTGCCTGACGTGGTGCGTGACTTCCAAGGTTGCGACGTTGTGCTGTATCAGGCCGGCGCCGATCCACACATCAATGATCCGCTCGGCGGCTGGCTGACCGACGCGCAGCTCGCACACCGAGACTTCCTGGTGTTCGAGAACTGCAAAAAGCTCGGCTTACCCGTGGCCTGGAACTTGGCGGGCGGCTACCAGACACCGCTGCGGCGCGTGCTCGACATCCACGACGCCACCCTGCAGATGTGCGTCTCGACCTACCTTGATCGGGAGTAGTTATATGCCTCAACTCAAGAGCGGCCGCCATGTCGCCCTCAGCGCCAGTCCATACCTGAACGCCCTGGCCGCCGAAAAGGACGGATCGAAGTACTTCGCCGTCGTCGCCTTGCGCGTGCGCGCCAACACCCCGCAGGCCCTGCGCGATCACTTGGTGATCGGCTACTTCGTCGAAGGTGAAGGCACACCGCCCGACGCACGGTCCTACACCAGCGGCTACTGCGTGGCCGATGTGCTCGAAGGCCGCAGCGACTGGAGCGTTGACGAGGTCGAGGAGTTCCGCCAGTTCCTCAACGAACCGCGCATCGGCGCGTGGCTGCAGGCTCAGTGCGATGAGATTAACGAGGCGATCGAGAACAACCCGGTGTGGGGATCGGAGTTGCTCGATTTGAATTCGGGCGAGATTGACGTGCACAGCTTGAAGCGCGCCATTGTCCAGAAATCGGCGATGGAGCCTGATGACATGCGGCAGCTTCGGAACGGCACGAAGTTCTCGGCCGATTCGGATGAACCAGGTGAAGTGGCTGCGCCAGTCGACGTGAAGGAAACTCAAGTCGTTCCGGAGTCAGAACCAGACCCATGGAGAGATCTGCCGCCACTCACCCCCGAACTTCGGAAAGTCATCCTCGATCTCGCCAGCCAGCCCGACATTCGTTCGCTCTCGTGTCCCTTCAATGACTACGACCTTTGGTACGCGCTGATCGAGGAACAGATCAAGCGAAGCAAGGCCACGGGACTGCTGAATCAGGATGCCTTCTGCCTGTGTGCGCCGGACACGGGCATTGATGGGATGCAAAAATACGACGATGCCTCGGAGGAATGGCCATTCCACCCGCCACCGATCGGGGGCCATGTGCACATCTCCTGGGAAGGCGTTTGCGGTGGGGACCTCTTCATCGTTCCTGCATGGCGCAGGGTGTGGCCGGGCCAAGGCGCGCAACCGGACCACATCTCAAAGTTGGTCGGAAAGAAGTGCAACTACGTTCTTTCCCACCGCGATCTTGGCATCGTCGATTGCGCGTCGCGCACCATCGTCGCGGGGTGCTGGTTTCTATACAGGAGCAATGCACCCTTCGAGGACTGCAATCCGTTTCGCCGGAACGAGTAGCAGTTGGCACCGCGGCAGCGCAGCAGCACCGCCATATTGCCAAACAACTGACCACATTTTGCCAGCGGCAGAGACCGTGATCGGGGGTCAGCACGTCCCGATGTCCTATTTCCACGGTTCGGTCCTCGAGGCTCGTGAGTCGATGAAGTTGCGTTCGGCGATCGCCACGCACTCGGCCACCATCGCGTCCAGCACGGCCTCGATCTTGGAGAGATCGTAGGCCGGATCGGCGGCGCGCAGGTCGAGGAAGCGCTTCATGTACTGCGTCTTGTGCTCGAGCTCGCCGTGATAGGTCTCCGAGGCTTTGTTGTAGGGGCCCCAGCGAACCACCGGCTCCGGCAAGCCGGGTTGCGCCAAGTCCAGGTAGCACTCGATCGCCGCGGCCCGCTGGTTGATATTGGCGCGCCTACGACCCGACGGCCCCACCGTCATGACCTGCTTGAGCGCCTTCAGGTCCGGCAACTTCATGGGGCGCATGTTCGGCGTCAGCGTCAGCTTCTGGGTGTCGCGCCACTTGGCGACGCCTTCGGCATCGTTGTCGTAGAGCAGCACCGTGTTGTTCAGGATCCCGATGCCAGCCAGGCCCTGGGTAAAGCGGTAAAGGTTGCCCGTGCCGGCGAAGGGATAGCCCTCTTCCATGTCCACGAAGCGGAAGAAGTCGGAGATGTGAGGGCGCAACAGCTGCAGCGCCTTCTGCAGGATCTTCGCGTCAGACGATCAGGAAGCGCTGGTCGGGCGTCGGCCCCGGCTGAAACTCCTCGCGCTCGGCCCACCCTGCATCCACCAGGGGTCCGAAATCCCAGGCGACATCCAAATCCAGGTTCGCCGGGTTTTCGGCGAGCAGCCGCAGCGCGCCGTTGGCGCCGAAGTTCTCAAGCAGCAGGTCGACTTCCCAGTGGTCCGGTCGCGAACTTCCCTGGTAGTAGTGATGGCGTTCGGAGGCCAGCGCCAGCCGCTTGAGGATTTCCTTGCGGACGAACTCGCCCGGGTCGTAGTCCTCGCTGTAGTTGCCGCTGACCTTGCTGACATCGACCTTTGCCAAGGCGCGGCGCAACGTAGTGAAGGGGATCGGCTTGTCCGATATCCCGTGCATGCGGTGCAGACGCTCGTAGTGATGTTCTACGGCTCGCGGCGTGTAGCCCATTAGCTCCAGGCGATCGCGCACGTGGCGCAAGGGCTTGCCGAACCCTTGATCCATCAAGACCAGCGGCTCACCTTCCGGAGCCTCCTCATCCTCGTCGTACGTGGGGATCAGCTTGAGATCGCTCGGCTGGAAAAGCGCGCCGTGGTCGGAGAAAAAGTTGTTCTTGCCCCAGTCGACCTCGAGCTTGCCCAGAGCAAGGCAAATCATCGTGCCCATCAGGCGCGCCGAGACGGAGCAGGGAAAGGCTCCAGCGTCGGCAGCACGTCTTCGAACTGCTCGTACAAGGCCCGCACCAGCATTATCGCCTCGGCTTGTTGCGGCAGCGCCGACAGCACGTTGAGCGTCAGCATCGCCATTGCATTGCCATTCTTCATGACGTCTACCAGCAGACTGATCGGGTAGCCGTCCTGGTGGCGCGCAAATGGATGGATGCCGCCGTGCACGAAGGAATTCAGGCCATCGTTGAGGCGCCCGCGTGCTCGTCCGAGTAGCGTCGCCGCGCCGCGCGGTCCCGAGGCCTCGAGCCTTTCCAGCATCTCAGGTACGCTGGGCAGCTTCTTGGCTGCCTGTTGGCTTTCGAGCGTCAGAGGGGCGACGAGGCGCTGCAACTGTGCCTCCGTCGCCGCGTGCATCGCCCAAACGGCGCGCACCAGGGTTTCGTACTGGGGACGCACCAACGCGATCGCCGACGCAGGCAGCACTGGCAGCAGCGACAGCACGGCCTGTCCGTGATGCAGAGAGATCGCGCACAGCCCTTGGGCAGCGCGATGCCGAGCGTCGGTGAACGCCGGCGTCGACTCCCACGCCGCTCCGATAAGGGCGGCGAGTTGTCCCGAGGCGTCCAGCGCGGACGCCAGGGCGTGAGCCGTGCCGGGGGAGACATTCGGCGTCAGGCGCGTGCCGTCAGGGGCCACAGTGCGCACCGCCGGAGACAGTGGCCAAGCACGGCGGCGGCAGGGGTTCGTTCACGTGCGGCTTCAGGCGAAGTGGTTGCGCTAGCTCGATTCTACGTGCGTCGGCAATGAAGGGGGCGCAGGTTAAGTGGATCGGACGGCTGCTCCTTGGCGCACATCACCATTGTCGGGAGAGTAACAACCGTGGAACGAATGGATTGAGACGGAACACTGCCGCTCGTGCGCGAGCACTTCGGCCTTTTGACGCACCATCAAACCGCCACCGTCGTCATCATGACCAACGGCGATTTCACGCCCGAGGCCAAGGCCTTCGCCGAAGGCAGACCATCAAGGTGATGCTGGCTCGGAGTTGCTGGCGCCGTTGCAGAGGTGCGGCGCCCGTAGCAGACCAAGGCAGTCTCTTCCGGGTGTTCCAAGTTCCCGGCGTGTCGCGGAACGCGGCCGATCTGACGAGCACGCATCGCATGAGCGCGGCCATGGTGGGAGGGTTGAACCTCGCCTAAGCTTTCCGCGGCGATGCAAGGATCGGCGCGTACTTCCTCGTTGATGGATGAGACGGGTTCGCACCTGAGGTCCACTCCACCACCAACTCCAGACAATAAACCGGCCCTCAAAGCCGGTTTTTTGTTGTCCGAAATCCCGCGTCACTGCGGGCTTTCGCGTCATTCTGCGGGTGCCACGCGGTGCACGAATGTGGCCCGAAACAGCCCGAGTTCGACCCTTCTTTGCTCTCGCTTCTCCACTTCCCCTCACCAACTCGTCGTAGTTGGCACCGGCAAAATCCCTGATACGGCGCGGAGTTACGCGGGTGCCGTGGAGAGCGGTTGGCAGCGACGATTGGAGCAGCAATCGGGTTGAGAGAACCGAGAGACGGCAGTCACCGGGACGCGCGGGGGTCGGTCGCGCGCGCCGGATGCGCATTCACCATCACACGCATACCCCACCTCACGCGTTGGAAGTGGCCCTAGCCTACCGCGGTCGGGGCACCTCGAGGACGCTCGTCTGCACGCCGATGCCCTGGGTTCACCGTCCATCACCGCGGCAAAAGACGGGTCGGCGTGCCGTTTCGATGCCCTGACACGGCTTTCGAGGCCGGCTCACCGTTGCAAGTCCGACACTGCGTGCCAGTGAACCACAACACAGGAGACCCCAACCACAACAAAGGACACCCTGTAGCGCCAGGACGAATCTGGCAGAACATCGAAGGGGCAGTTCCTCTACTCAGGGCCGGTAGGGCGGAACCCGCGCGCCACAGACCAGTACAATGCCGAGGTCCATCCGCACGGATTCCGCCGCCCGGATCGCGACAATCCAACGCCCGCCGGACCGCCCGCGCATCTGTGGAATCCGCACGATGAAGCGTGTGCGGGTTCCACCCGGGAATACGCCTTACGCGGGTTTTGCCCTCGAATTCCCAAAGCGCCCGGAACACATCGGCCTGCGCTTTCAAGCAGCGAATCGGGTCGGGCGTTGGCAGGCGGCGCTCGGCCTCATCATGGTCCGGCTCAATAACGCCGGAAATTGACCCAGGCGGGCGCCAATCCTACTATCTGTTAGTAACAGATAGGAGAACCGTCATGCCTACCAGCGTCGCCCTGGGCCCGCACTTCGAGACATTCGTCCGCGATCAGGTGCAAAGCGGGCGCTTCAACAATGCTAGCGAAGTCGTCCGCGCCGGCCTTCGCTTGCTCGAAGACACCGAGCACCGCAAGCAACTGGAACTGGAAACATTGCGTGCGGAAATCGCCGCTGGCCGCGCCAGCGGCCCCGCCAAGCCCGCCGAAGAGATCTTTGACCGGCTCGAAGCCAAGTACGCGGCAATGGGCAAGGCGCGTTGATGCGCCTCGTCATGAAGCCGCTCGCCGAACAAGACATTGAGGTCATCGGCGACCACATCGCGCGCGACCATCCTGCGCGCGCCGTCGCGCGAGCAGTGCATGCGTATCGCCGACAATCCGCTCGGATACCGCGAGCGTCCAGAACTGGCTCCGGGTCTGCGCTCGTGCGCGCATGGGAACTACGTGATCTTCGACGCGCTACCGGACGTCGTTGAAGTCGTCCGCGTCCTGCACGGCGCTCGCGACTTGCCCATCGTGCTCAGCGAGGATCTGTGAGCGCTTCCGCTCCCTAATCTCTGGCATCGCTGTTCAGGACAGTCGGGGATCGTGGGCTGCACCAACCGTGGATTACCGCTGGGCTCGCGTTGGCGGCCAACGACGCCCCATGATCTCGCATGCGGCGAATAGCCGATGCATTCACCGCAATTCGCGCGGTGATAACTTGCCCTTGCGGCGAATTCCGGCTTTAATCTCCGCATGAAAAGCGGAGAAAGACGCTACATCTGGGAGGCCACCGACTGGCCCAACTGGCACTATGACCTGGCGGATCTGGCCGGGCCGTTGTCCGAGGCGAGCCGCTGCCAGGGGATGCTGCTCGGCCGCCTGGCCGATGTCGGCGTGGTGCTGCGCGATCAAGCCAGCCTCGCGAACTTGACTGAGGATGTGGTCAAGACCAGCGAAATCGAGGGCGAAGTGCTGAACGTCGGATCGGTGCGTTCGTCCATCGCTCGGCGCCTCGGCGTGGACATCGGGGCAGTCGCTCCTGTGGACCGACACGTCGAGGGAATTGTCGACATGGTGCTCGACGCTACATCCCGTGCCACATCGCCGCTGACTGCCGAGCGCATCCTGGGCTGGCATGCGGCACTGTTTCCAACCGGGTATTCGGGCATGAGCAGGATCGCCATCGGTAAATTGCGCAATGACGCGGACGGGCCGATGCAGGTGGTTTCCGGTCCGTTGGCGCGGCGCGAAGTGCATTTCCAGGCGCCGCCTGCCGATACGTTGGCGGTCGAGATGGCCAGGTTCCTGAGATGGGCCAATGACGACACCGGCGAGCCTGCGCTCGTAAAGGCTGGCCTCGCACACCTGTGGTTCGTCACGCTGCATCCCTTCGATGACGGCAATGGTCGCATCGCGCGCGCCATCGGCGATCTGTTCCTGGCGCGCGCCGATGGCAGTCCGCAACGCTTCTACAGCCTATCCGCGCAGATCCAGCGCGAGCGCAAGGACTACTACGACGTGCTGGAGCGAACGCAGAAGGGAACGCTCGACGTCACCGTCTGGCTATCATGGTTCCTCGGCACGCTGGGACGCGCCGTCAGCAGCGCGCACTTCACGATGGATTCGGTGCTGGTCAAGGCCCGGTTCTGGCAACGCTGGGCGGGTACCCCGCTGAACGAACGCCAGGTGAAGGTGCTCAATCGCGCGCTCGATGGGCTCGAAAGCAAGCTCACCAGCAGCA